>QKBZ01000404.1 GCA_003245895.1 Beggiatoa sp. | reverse complement strand
AAGCCGTTACAGATTCCCATGCAAACCTGAGTTCGACGAAAATTATCATTAAAAATAAAGTTATGCTTCTCGTTCCCAAATGCCGAGGCTGTAAAAGAACTCCATTTTTGCACTGTTTGACAACGAAGAATCAATGACTTACAAGCGAAAAATGGACGTTTTTGCCAGTTCTTTTACAGCCTCGCCATTTGGGAATGCAGTCATGACGTGCTACGTCACGAGTGAACTCAACGACGGATTTAGCGTGATCTTGGAATAAACTCGCGACGCAGCGCGTCGTGACTGCATTCCCACACGGCGTGTGGGAACGAGAAACTAATTGTTTTTACAACAAATATTTTGTCAAACTTAGGTTGATCAAGATTTTTATAATTCTGGAATTTTTTAATTTCTGATTTTGACAAGAAGTTCTTTTGTAGTCTCAAACTGCATGGGAATGAAAAAACAAAAAATACAAGCTACTTACAAAGGAAGGGAAAAACAAGCATTGAGGTGGGGGGGAAGCATTGATTTAATGCTGGCCTGAAAGCGCATAAGAAAAAGAAAATACCGAGTATCTATCCTGAACTCGGTATCTTCAGCATTGCAGCATCCTTGCTGCCCACATCGCTCTAGCGTTCAGGTTTTTCATGATGTCATCAAGATTGAGGTTTGATGAACATCAACTACAAGTCTGTCATGTAGAACTTGTATGAAAATAAATTCTGGAATCAATATATTTTTATTTTACAGAGAGTTGTCTCTCAACAATCTCAGAATTAAGAGGGCAAACTTAATTATCATTAGAGATTGTGTTTTGCAGAATAGATGTACTTATTGTTTGCGGCATCTGCACATAAATTCTGTCATCTGTGTGTAACTATACAGATAAGCCGGACAGAACAAAATGAGACATTTTCGGAATTGATATGAGACTTTTTCTGATATGACGAAATACGGCGGTGTGGCGTGCCTTAACAATCTGCAAGACACGCCTGATACCTCTATTTAACCATAAATTAGGTTAGGCAGCCACGTCACTAATGGTGGGAATAAGATGCATACTAATAAGCCTACTGTTTGTAAAAACAGAAAGACTAATGAGGACTTAAAGATGGTAGACATTTTAATTTCCGGCGGGCACACACCACGAATATAAAACAGCGCGTAACCAAAAGGCGGACTTAAAAACGACATTTGCATATTGACCAAATACAACACGCCAAACCATAACGCGACATCATCACTCGGCACAGGCGGCAAGCCAAACAAGCCGGGGAATTCTAAGCTACGAATAATCGGCACAAAGATCGGTACTGCTAACAGCAAAATCCCCACCCAGTCTAGGAACATGCCTAACACCACTAACAACACCATCATAAAGAATAAGATGCCATAAGAGGATAAGCCGGTGCCTAGCAAGGTTTCGGTGATGAAATCTTGGCCGCCTTCTAAAATATAAAAACCAACAAAGATGGAAGCCCCGAAAATAATCCACAACACCATTGTTGAGGCTTTCACCGTCACCACTGAAGCATCACGCAAGGCGACTAAATTAAAACGTCTATGCAAGATCGCCACGAGAATAGCGCCGAAGGAGCCAATACCTGCTGATTCAACTGGCGTAGTAATGCCTGCGAATAATAAACCTAATACCACTACTACCAGCGTTAAGGGGGCAACTAAACGTCTGAGTAACCATAATTTTTGCGCAAAGCTAATGCGCTCCTCAATGGGTAACGCCGGGCCTAATTTGGGATTTAATTTGCTGCGAATTAACACATAGGCGATATACATCCCAGATAAAAATAAGCCGGGGATGATAGAACCCATATACAACTCGCCAACAGATTGTTGTGCCACGACTGCATATAAAATCGCCAAAATAGAAGGCGGAATTAAAATACCCAGTGTGCCGCCTGCCATGATGGAACCTAATGCAATTTGATGATCATAATTGCGCTTTAACATCGCTGGTAAGGCGATAATGCCCATCGTGACCACAGCAGCACCAATAACCCCTACCATCGCCGCCAAAATCGTCGAGGCGAGAATAGTGGCGGCCGCAAGCCCCCCATTTAAGCCGCCCATCCACTGATACACCACATCGAACATTTCTTCGATCAAGCCTGCCCGTTCCAACATCGCTGCCATGAAAATAAACAGCGGGATGGCGGCTAAATCAGAATTTGTCATCATGGGGAAAATACGAGAGGGGATGATGTTTAACATCAAGGCATCACCGACCAGATAGATAAACACTACACCTAAACCGCCGGTTACAAATGCCAGTGGTAGCCCCAACATTAATAACACTAACAGACTACCAAACATGATCCACGTCAATTCAGCAATATCGAACTCTGCTAAACTGCCCGCCATGCGAAATAAGAAATACTCATCACCGTAAGGGTCGTAAAAAAGAATATTAATTAACTCGACACTAACCACTAAAATAGCGGCGAGAAATAATAAACAGATGGCAATAAAGCTAATATCAAAACCCTTACCTTTTACCGCTACATCATTCATAATTAGGGTCTCCTAAGCGATAAAATAAAATAAAGTCTTTGATCAACTTAGAAAGACCTGCTAATAAAATTAGAAAAGCGCCTAATAACATCATGAACTTAATAGGCCAATATTGAATTTGCCATGTTTCGATACTGGTTTCATTCATGTTGTAGGAACTATAAAAAAAGTCCCATGATGTGCCTAATAAAGCACCTGCAAAGATAAAGAAGAAAATCGCGGTGATGATGTCTAAGCCCACTTGCCCACGTCTAGGCAATTTGTCATAAATCACATCAACGCGCACATGTCCGCCATGCAGCAAGGTGTAAGCACCTGCGAGCAGATATTGCATACCAAACAATAAATAAGAAGCTTCATGCACCCAAATCGTCGGCATGTTAAATACATAACGCATGATCACTTCATAGAAATAAGCGCAGACGGCATTAATCGTCCAAAAGGCAACCCATAAACCGGATGCTTCACTGATCCAGTCTAAAATGCGGGTAAAACGGTTATGAGTTGAGGCAACAGGGAGGGGTTCCGTATGATGTCGCAGTAACCATAATAAGAGCAACGGCATAATTGCTAGCCAGCCCCAGTACAGCCAATGCGGCAAGACGAACCCGAAACCTTCGAGGTCTTGCATAAATTTTGCTCCATCTTTTTGGTGTATCGTTATTATCACTTCAGCGCAGAATTAAAAATCGTTCTGCCTTGGTGAAATTGTGGGTAGTGTGTATAAACACATCAAGGCTCCACCCACTGATGAAGTGTACTCTTTCATCAGTGCATGCAATATCCCCCACACGTTATACTTTTTTGCAATATAAATATTAACTAGCACGAGGATCGATAATGAAATTACTTGCTTATTTAAAAGCAATGTCTGTTCACGCTTACGTGGTGTGTTTGCTCGCTTGCTTAAGCAGTCCTGTGGTATTTGCTGAGCAAGCAACAGTGGCTGATACACCCGATAGTCAAAGCACGACAACGGTCACCAAGGCAAAAAGCAAGGATGCAGACGCACAAAATGAGGAAGATGCGGAAGCAGAGGAACCTTGTGATGAATTATGCGAATTAGGCAATGACGTTAAGCGTTTAGAACTGGAGAAACGCAAAAAAGACTTGGCCTATGAACAAGGTTTACAAGCATTAACGCAAGAGTTGCAACAGTTAAAGCTGCAAAGTGAACTTAAGGATGCTAAGAGCTTAACGCAACTAGATGCATTAACCCGCGAGCAAAAGCGTTTAAGTTTAGAAAATGACGTTAAAGATGCGAAGAATAAGCAAGAAATTGCTAATTTACGCGCAGAATATGATCGCTTAGCATTACAAAACCAAATTCAGTCTGAGAAAAATGCTAAAGAAGAAATGGACATTAACGTGCAAATGTCCCGTTTTAGCTTTGAAAGTAGCAAATTGAAATTAGAGCAAATGCGTTTATCTGACCGTATTGGTCAAATTCAGAAAGAACGCGAATGGCAAGATTTAGTGGATAAACCACGCCGTTATTTAGTTGATCCGATGGAAGGTGATCATTTAGTAATCAGTGACCGCCGCATTGATTTAACACAGCCCATCTGGCCAGGTATTGCTGATTATATCATTGAACGTATTGACTTTTTCAATAATAAAAGTGAAGAGTATCCTATCTTTTTAGTGATTGATTATTGCCCCGGTGGTTCAGTGATTGAAGGCTCTCGTATTTTAAAAGCGATGGAAAATAGTCGTGCGCCGGTTTATGTAGTGGTGAAAAGTTTAGCCGCCAGCATGGCCGCGATTATTGCCACCATGGCAGATCGTTCTTTTGCATATCCCGATGCACTGATTCTGCATCATCAAGTTTGGGGTTTTGCGTTTGGTAATAAAACTGAGCAAAAAGAGCAGTTAGAAATCTTAGATGAATGGACAAAACGGGTATTGGCACCGGTTGCAGTGAAAATGGGTATTGACTTAGACACTTTAATCAAACGTATGTATGAGCATAACTCAACAGGCGATTGGTTAGAATTTGCTGATAATGCACAGGCGTTAGGCTGGGTGACAGACATTGTGTCAGACATCCGTGATGAGTCACAAATTCAACGTCCGACAAAAGAAGCGAATGAATATAGTTATTGGGCGCAAGCAGAACAAGTAGATGCGAAAGGCAATGTGTTTATCAAACTGCCACGTTTACGGCCTTTTGATGTGTACCATTTGTACAATCCTGATCAGTATTATCGCCCTTAAATTTAAGGCTTTTGCGCCTAGCACCTGTGATGTAGGGTGGAATAGCGCAGCGTATTCCACCACAAAATTCTGTACATTATCAAAATTCACAGAAACAGAATTATCTAATTTTTACAACTGTGAAATTCGGTGATGAACAAACCTTAATTCAGATAACAAGCCTCATGGTGGAATACGGCTTACGCCTATTCCACCCTACGCGACCATGATCAACACGACACAACCGACTATTAACTATGGCTTCAATTTCACCGCTTAGGTTATGATCCAAACCTATTATGCTGCGCTATACGGCACTCATTACACCCATCCCGCACGGTTATGAACACGCCTTCAGAGCCTTGGAACTTTATACATGTATATGCAAGACAGTCTGCCAGAACTTACGCCATCACTCGCCCAACTGTTAGAAAGCCACTTACTGGCCTCTGCCAATATTTTAGAATGTCGGGTATTACTCACTACCGACAGTCAAGGCGAAGCGTGGTTACGCGCTGCCGTCGTTTCCGGCACACAGTTGACAGTGGATCAGATTAAAAGTCAGTTGCAACAAGACTTAAACGAAAACAGCAGTTTAAGTTCTGAGCAAAGCACTGCTCTGTTGCACCGCTTGCATATCTTGCCTTTAACCGCCTTGCCATTGACGCAAAGGGGCGAAATCGACGACGTGGCCTTATTGCAATTGCCCATATTTGAAACTTCACTGTATCAAGCATGGGAACAGCAACTAAGCCCCCTCGCCGCCCCCGCCTCACTCGCCGTCACCACACAAGCCCGTCAATTCCAGCAAGGCCGTTTGCATTTACAAGATGTATTAGCCGAAAGCACTGTTGAACACCGTTCGCTGGTGATTTCTAACCTTAGCGAAGCCGCGCCCGCCGCCGAATACGACAGTAATGCGCCTTTATCACAACGCAGCGGCGAAGATTACCCCTTACCCGAACAAATGCCGCTCACCTTGCCGCAGGTGTTGCAATTCACCGCCGCGCAAGATTACGCGCAAGGCTTGCGCTATGTGCAATTAGACGGCAGCGAACGCTGGCAAAGTTACGCCGATTTGCAAAACATTGCCGCCACTATTCTGCATAATTTGCGGCAACAGGGCTGCAAAGCGGGCGACAAGATTATTTTGCAGTTAGACCACAACGCGGATTTTATTCCGGTGTTTTGGGGCTGTTTAGCGGGTGGTTTTATACCCGTGCCGACCAATGTGCCGCCGTTGTACGAAGCCGACAGCGCGTCAGTGCAATTATTAGGGCATATCTGGCAACGCTTGGCGCAACCGCTGATCATCACCCGTGATGGTTTAAGCACAGAGTTAAGTCAGTTAGCACAATTCAACGGCGCGGCAAAAGTCGTCACCGTCGAGCAATTAAGCCAAGGTGAACAGGATCACAATTGGCATCAAGGCGATCCCGACGAATTAGCCATTTTATTATTCACCTCTGGCAGTACCGGACAACCGAAAGGCGTGATGTTAACCCATCGCACGCTGATCAATAACGTCGCCAGTTCAGCGCGTTTTAACCGCTTCGATCATCAAGAAATCAGCTTAAACTGGCTGCATTTAGATCACGTTGGTAGTTTAGTGCGTTGTTGTATCCGCGATGTTTACGTCGGCAGTCAGCAAATTCACGCCCCGACCGAATCATTTTTACACAATCCGCTGGTGTGGTTAGATTGGATCGACCGCTACCGCGTCACTTACGCATGGGCGCCCAACTTCGCGCTAGGCTTAATCAACGAACGTGCCGCCGACATCGCGCAAGGTAAATGGGATTTAAGCTGTGTGAAATCGCTGCTCAGCGTGGCAGAACCGATTGTGCCGCGCACCGCGCAAAAATTCGCTGACACCTTAAGCCAACACGGTTTTAAACCGACCGTGATGCAAGCCGCGTGGGGGATGTCAGAAACTGGCGCCGCCGTGGTGTTCTCACATGACTACTTGCAGCGTTTACCCTCGCCGGATCATCCCTTTGTCGAAGTTGGCAAACCGACACCGAATTTCTCGCTACGTTTAATCGATCCACAAGGCAATGTCGTGCCTGAAGGCGTGGTCGGCTTGTTGCAGATCAAAGGGCCTATGATCACGGTCGGTTATTACGAAAACCCCGAAATCACCGCCGAAACTTTCACCGCTGATGGTTGGTTTGACACTGGCGATTTAGGCGTGATCCAAGACGGTCGCCTGACTATCACCGGTCGGCAAAAAGAGATGATTATCATCAATGGCTTAAACCATTACAGCCATGAGATTGAAGCCATTGTAGAAGCGGTGCCGGATGTAGAACCGACTTTTACTGTCGCCTGCGCCATTCGCCGAAACGATAGCAACACCGACGATTTATTGATCTTTTTCAACAGCAGCTTAACGGAAGCCGCTGCGCAAGCTGATTTAATCCGCCGCATTCAAGGCCAGTTAGTGCGTAAATTAGGCGTAATGCCTGCGTATGTGCTGCCAGTGCAGAAAAGCGATATTCCAAAAAGTTCTATCGGTAAATTGCTAAGACCGAAGTTAAAACAACGCTTTGAGGCGGGCGAGTTTGCCGAGGCGGTGAAACAAGTTGATTTATGCTTAGCGAATGAACAAACCATGCCCGCATGGTTTTACCGTAGCCAATGGTTGGCTTATCAGCCGCCGATGCACGCCAACAATAATGCGCCTAACGGTTACTGTGTGATTTTGACCGACGCGCTGGGACTTGCGGATCAGCTTTATGATCAATTGCTGCCGTATCAGGCTTGCGTGCGGGTAGAAGCAGGCGTGCAGTTTAGCCAGTTAACGCCGCAACATTACATTATCAATCCCGAACAAGCCGACGATTATCAACGCTTATTCAGTGCTTTAACCGCCGAAGGCATGCCGATCACGCGCATTGTGCATGGCTGGCAATATGCTGACAGTAGCGGCGAAATCGAAGACGCAGAACAGTTGCAACAAGCGCAAGTGTTAGGCTGTGACAGCGTGTTGAATTTGGTGCAAGCGTGGTTAGCCCATGTGCCTAAACAAACGCCGTTGCAATTCCTGCTCTATACCAGTTACAGCCAAAGCGTGCAGGCAGGCGAACGCTTAGCTTGTGAGCGCACGCCGACGCAAGCACTGTTAAAAACTTTGGTGCAAGAGCAAGCGCAAATCGATGCGCGGCATGTTGATTTACCACTGACCGAACACGGCGACAACGTCGGCTATTTGCTGCGCGAATTGCAAACGCCTGCCCGCGATGTCTGCGTGGCGTGGCGGCAAGGCGTGCGTTATGTGTCACGACTGCAAGCGGTGAACTTAGGCGCAGACACGCGACAAGCCATGCCGATTAAAAGCGGCGGTTTGTATTTGATCAGCGGCGGTTTAGGCGACATCGGTTTAGCCTTAGCCGAGTTGTTGTTAACCCGTTATCAAGCGCATTTGCTGTTAGTCGGACGCAGCAGCTTGCCACCGCGTGCGGAGTGGGCGAGTTTGATCGCCAGCGGCTCGCGTTTAGGCCAACGCTTGCACAGTTTGCAGAACTTAGAACAGTTAGCCGGTAGCGTGCATTACATCGCGGCGGACATCACCAATTTAGAGCGGGTGCAACACTTAGTCAGCGAAGCAGAAGCCGTACACAAGACAGCCTTAGCCGGTGTCATCCACTTAGCGCGGGTCACGCATCAAAGCGTGATCGCCGAGCAAGACTTAAGCGAATTTAACCGCACTTTACAGCCAAAAGTATTAGGCACTTGGGTATTGCACCAAGTGTTAAAAACCCGCCCTAACGCGCTGTTTATCCATTTCTCCTCGGTGTCCAGCGTGTTCGGTACTTACGACATGGGCGCGTATGCGGCAGCAAACAGCTTTTTAGACAGCTTTAGCCAATACCAACGCCAGCAAGGCATTCAAAGTTTCTGTTTTGGTTGGAGTATTTGGGAAGAAGTCGGGCAAGATCGTAGTTATCAGTTGCGCGAAGTGTCGCGGGCGCGGGGTTATCACACCTTAAGCACTGAGCAAGGTTTGCAGTCTTTGTTAATCGGTTTAAGCCACGATTGCCCATACTTAGTCGTCGGTTTAGACGGTGAAAACCCTTGGTTACGCCAATTTGTGCAACACAACGCGGCCTTAACATGGCAATTAACCGCCGCCGTCGCCGGACAAGGCTCGCTCAGCAATTTGCGCCAACATGCCAGCACTGCCCGCATTTTAGACCGCTTCAGCCATGCCACCGAGTGCAAAATACAGACAGTGGAGCAATTGCCTTTACTGACTGATGGCACAGTCGATAGAGCGCAATTAAGCCAACTGCTCAGCCAAAGCGGACAAGCGCAGAAAGTCTACCCGCGTGATGAATTAGAACAGCAATTGGCGCAAATCTGGGAAGCGGTGTTAGACACCCAAGGCTTAGGTATTCATGACAACTTTTTCGAGTTGGGCGGGCATTCGCTGTTAGCGACACAAATCATGTTCCGCGTTCATGCCAGCTTAGAATTGCATTTGCCGCAGCGTCTGTTATTCGAGCATCCAACTATTGCCGGTTTAGCGGAATATATCCGCCAATTCACTCACCAAGAAGGCAGCCAAGCGATCCCACGCCGTGCGGATGTAACGCAAGCCGCGCCGCTGTCGTTTGCGCAACAGCGTTTATGGTTCTTGGAGCAGTTGGAAGGGCAAACCGCCGCCTACAATATCCACGTTTTGCTAGACATTCATGGCAGTTTAGACCGCGATTGTTTACAAGCCAGTGCCGACGAGTTGATACAACGGCACAGCGTGTTACGCACCAGCTTTAAAAAAGATGCTGAGGACACGGCATGGCAGGTGATCCAGCCGCTGCAACATTATCCGATTCAATATAGCGATTTACGCACGGCTGACGATGCAGAAACGCAATTAGAACGCTTAAAAGTCCAAGCGGCGGAACATTTGTTTGATTTGGCTAACGCGCCGTTATTGCTGCTGCATTTGGTGCAGTTGACGGATCGGCATTCGGTGTTATTGCTGACCATGCACCATATTATCTCTGATGGTTGGTCAATCCGCTTATTTTGTAACGAGTTATTCCAAGTTTACGAGGCATTGCGTCAAGGCAAGCCGTCGCCGTTGGAAAACCTAACGCTAGATTATGCCGACTACTCTGCATGGCAGCATGAACACTTACAAGGCGAAGTGTTAGCGCAAAAATTAGACTATTGGCAACAACAACTTGCCAACGCGCCTGCTATGAGTACCTTGCCGACGGATCGCCCTCGACCAGCACAGCAGACGTATCACGGCACGGAAGCAGAATTAACGATCTCGCCAGAATTAACCGAGTCATTACATAAGCTTAGCCGTCAATCCGGTGTCACGCTGTTTATGACTTTGTTCTCAGCGTTTCAGGTGTTGTTATACCGTTACAGCGGACAAAGTGATTTAGTCATCGGCACGCCTTCGGCGGGGCGCTCACATCCACAATTAGAGCGATTGCTCGGCTTTTTCATCGACACGGTGGCTTTGCGCACGCAATTAGACGCGGTGCAAACCGAATGCAGCGCGGCGGAGTTAAGCTTTACCGCCTTGTTAAAACACGTCCAGCATTTGACGGTGGGCGCGTATCGTAATGAGGATTTACCGTTTGAAAAAATCGTTGAAGTGTTGCACCCGCAACGGAATTTAAGTTACACGCCGATTTTTCAAATCTGGTTTAACATGCTGAATTTAGAGGAAGCTGAATTCGATCTGGCGGATTTACAGATTCATTATGTGCCAACGGCGAACACCTTATCTAAATTCGACATTACCTTGTATTTAAAAGAGTGCAAAGCCGGTTTAGAACTGCGTTTAGTCTATAACCCTGACTTGTACGAGCGGGCGCGAATTGTCGAGTTTTTACAGCAATATCAAAGTATTCTGAGCCAAGTAGTCGCCAAACCGCAGCAGGCTTTGCGTGCCTTCAGCTTACGCACCGCGACCGCCTTACCTGATCCGCGCAATGCCTTGCCGGTGCAAACATGGCCTACCGTGGTCGAGCAACTGGCAAAACGCGCCGCCGAACAGCCAGAACACACCGCGATTATTAGCCCTGCACAAACATGGACTTATCAAGACTTATGGCAACATAGCTTGCAAGTCTCACACGCTTTACAACAGGCTGGCGTACATACTGGCAGCATTGTCGCTTTATACGGCGACCGTAGCCCGCAATTCGTCGCCAGCGTGTTAGGTATTTTGCACAGCGGTGCGGCGTTCACTATTTTAAATCCCAGTTATCCGGCTGCCCGTTTGCAAGGTTTTGCGCAAACGGCACGCGCTGAGTATTTGATTCAGTTAGAGGCAGAGTTACCGCCGGAATTATCAGAACTGGCGTTGCCAGTGTTCGATAACACGGTTTTTGACATACCTGCACCTGCGCAGCTAGAAGCCCGCGCAAGCTTAGACAACACCGCTTACATTGCGTTTACCACCGGCTCGACCGGCGAAGCAAAAGCCATCGTCGGCACGCACCGACCGCTGGCGCATTTCTTCGCGTGGTATGCCGCACAATTCCAATTTAACGAACGCGACCGCTTTAGCATGTTGTCCGGCTTGGCACATGACCCGTTATTGCGCGATATGTTCACGCCGATTTATAGCGGGGCGTGTCTGTGCATTCCTGATCCGCAAGCCATGATCGACTTGCAACCCTTGGCGGCATGGTTGGCTGACAGCGGCGTGACCGCGATGCACTTAACGCCTGCAATGGCGGAAGTGTTGACCATGACCGCCGAGCGTCCGTTAACGCAAATTCGCCATGTGGTGTTCGGCGGTGATGTGTTAACCCGTTCTGTGTTAAGCAAATTCCAAGCATTAGCCCAAAACGCGCATTGCTTTAACGGCTACGGCGCGACGGAAACACCGCAGTTAATGGGCATGCAATCCTTGCAAACATTGCCGTATGAATACGCGCCGTTAGGTAGTGGCATCGACGGTGTGCAATTGCTGGTGTTAAACCGCTTCGGTGATTTGGCTGGCGTGGGCGAGCGCGGCGAGATTTACATTCGCAGCCCGTATTTAAGCCAAGGCTATTTGGATGCCGAACAAACCGCCGCCCGCTTTATCGCCAACCCATTTGCCGATGCAGAAGCAGACGGTAGCGACCGCTTATATCGCACTGGCGATGCAGGTTATTACTTGCCGGATGGAAACGTGGCCTTTGCTGGTCGCACTGATACACAGGTGAAAATTCGCGGTTTCCGTATTGAGTTAGGCGAAATTGAAACCCGTTTGCGTCAGCATGACAGCGTGCAAGATGCGGTCGTTGTCGCCTATCAAGCCGATGAACACGCGGAAAAAGTGTTGTTAGCTTATTTATTAGCTGCCAAAGGTGTGCAACCACAAACGGCTGATTTAACACGTTTATTACGCGCTGCGGTGCCGGATTATATGATCCCAGCAGATTTCATTTGCTTAGAACGCTTCCCGCTCAATCCGAACGGAAAAGTCAATCGCGCCACTTTACCGCGTCCGAGCCAAGTCAAAGCGGCTGAACCAACCAGCGGTTTTGTTGCACCGCGCAGCGAATTAGAACAGCAATTAGCGACTGCTTGGTCAAAACTGTTAAATAAAGAGCGGATTGGCGTTCACGATAATTTTTTCGACTTGGGCGGCCATTCTATGCTGGCGTTGCGTTTAATTTCACATATGGAAAAACAAACAGGGCAAAAAGTCTCGTTAAGTTTGTTATTCCAAGCGCCGACCATTGCCGAATTAGCTGCTGCGCTCAGTGGTGAAAGCCGCAGCGAACAAAAAGCGATTCAAACCATTCAAGGCCAAGGCACGCAACCGCCGCTGTTTTTCCTGAGTGCGCCGCAATATGCTCGTGCCTTGTCTAATGTGATGGGTAAAGATCAGCCATTTTATGGTTTAAATATTTTCGCCTTCCAAACGGTGCCGGAAGCGGATTTAAATATGCAATTGGTGGCAAAACGCTTTGTCGAGGAAATGAAGGCAATTCAACCGCAAGGGCCTTATTACGTCGGCGCATACTGTGGCGATGCACGGGTGGCGATGGCGGTGGTGCATCGTTTGACGGAATTAAACGAGGAAATTGCGTTTTTTGGTGTGATCGACTTTTTCCGCTGGCGCACGCCGCGTATGAAGCGACATCGGCAAATGGTGCAGAAATTTGGCTTATTTAACTATGGTTTGCATAAATTGCGTACTCGTTTCAACTTCAGTTTGATCATGAAGCAATTGTTAATCAAGCTGTCAAAACAGAAGAAACAGTTCGCCAAGTTGTCAGGAGGCGGCAGTGCAACGCAAGGAAATTCAGCCGATAAGCACGAATCAAATTCTAAATTAGCCGAAGACTTAAAGATCATTTCCTTCATTAATCGTTTTGAGATGGCACGCCGTGCTTATCCGATTCGACCTTATGCAGGACACATCGACTTTTTCTTATCGGCAGAGATTTTGCCCGAACATGCGCCAGAGTTTGCCAATTTAGGGCAGGCAGGCAGTCAAGTGCATGAAATTTCCGGTTTCCATTTAAGTTTATTTGATGAACCGCATTTGACTGAACTGGCAACCTGTATGCAGCAAAAAATGCAACCGTCGCGCACGTCGTAAGGCTTTCCGCTCTCACACGCTGCGCGTCACACGACAAAAGGAGTCTTAATGATGCGTGGATTCGCAGCGTGTTTACTGATCAGCTTGTGTATTAGCCAAAGCCAAGCAGTCACAGTTGATCCGCCCAATAATTTAGCGCAAGCCTTGATTGCAGAAGTGAATTTAGCGCGAACGCAACCGGCTGAATATGCAGAAAAATTGCAGGCGTTAAAAGAAAATTACTATGGGCAGTATTTGCAACAAGGTGAGAAAGTCTTGTTAATGGAGGAAGGCGAATCTGCGGTTGATGAAGCCATTGATTTTTTGCAACATGCCGAGCCGTTGCCGCCATTGCGTCCGGTCAACGGGCTGGCGTGGGCAGCCTTTGATCATGTAATGGATCAAGGCAAACAAGGTGGTTTAGGGCATACAGGCTCGGATTACAGCACCATCGTGCAACGGGTACAGCGCTATGGTCGCTGGCGTGGCAGTGTTGGGGAAAACATCCGCTATGGTTTAAATGACGCGGAGACCATTGTTATGCATTGGCTCATTAATGACGGTTTAACCACCCGCAGTCACCGACTCAACGTGTTTGAAGCGTCTTATCATGTAACCGGCACGGCCTGTGGGCCACACCCCAAATATGGACAAATGTGCGTGATGACTTATGCGGGCAGTTTCACCGAATATTGAGTTAAATGCCCAATATATTGGCCAGCATAATCAATAAGACAAATTTAATAATCACGACTTCTACAGAGGTACGTTTTGCACGTTTCTTGCGCAGTATCCGTGCTTTTTTGCGTTCTTCTAAAGTCATAAGCGATGTCCTCTCCTCTGGTAGTGCCTAAGCCGCAGCCGCTCTTTAATTTAGAGTGCTGTGGTCTTTGGCCATCAGTACGCTGTCACTTGTGCAAGTATTGTTTTAGTTAAATAACAAGCTTAAATTGAGTATAGCGGTTTGTCACTCATAAGAAGTTGTTATCAATACTGCAACGCATAAGACACATGACTTAAACAGCGCGGTTTTCAACTACAACCGTTGCGAGCTGCCGCTCAAACGGTATAGCCTCGGCTTTACGCACATAATTGGCATAATACCACCATCCCAGTGCTGCAACCAACGCAAGCAAAACCAGTTTTGCCGCAATTAAAATAATCCATTTTTTCTTCATTGTTGTCCGTGTCCATAGGTAAAAAAGCAGTTGCGCTATTTTACGCTGTTTTTTTGTCAAAACGTCGTAAGGTGGGGTTTTCTCGTTTTTATCATTGTAGGGTGGAATAGCACAGCGTATTCCACCCTGAAACTCTGTAACTCACGTTACGCAAAACGCTGATGTAGGGTGTGCGAAACGCCGCCGAGAAGCTTGGGTTGTTTCTGGCCTTTATCGGCGTTTTGCCCACCGTGCGGAGCTTGGTGGGCAAAATCCCACACCAACGACAACGGATTATCAAACGGCATACCCTGTGGGATTTCGCACACCCTACAACCCGTGCGTAAGGTGAGTCTGTAAGTCGTTAAGTTGTGGCAGATGATAAACCGCATGGTGGAATACGGCTTGCGCCTATTCCACCCTACAAATGTGCTTAACAGCGACCATCTCTCCTGAATTTTATCGCATTTATAAAAGGGTCAAGTCTTTTAAGATGCTTATTATAAATACATCAAATTATAATCATAAATAACATTGACTTAAGTAATAATTCCTTGTTCTTCATAAGGTTTAAATCATTGTTGCAATAATAATGAATAATGGCATATATGGAATACATTTAAGAAATACAATATTAAGCACAATGCTTAATTTACGCTTAATAATTACTTTTTGTAGGTGAACTTAATGCTAATACCGTAGCACTTTGATTATTGCATTGCAGCATGGAAAAAAGGTGATTTTTTTGGATAAAACACTATTCTGTATTTAGCTTTGAGCAATGTTGCTTAATGCTAATTAACGTTTAGCAAATATTTACCCAGTTTATAAGGGTTACTACTTATTTAGAACTGTCTACAAATGTATATACTCTAACTTAACAGGAGCTAGCCTCACACAATCTGCAAGTTTTCCTGTAATGACGTAGTGTTAGACAATCTCTCTTGCCAACAAAAATATGCTACTTCACAGAAGGGTAAGAACACATTGCTTCAAATGTGTCCTATAACAACAACGCTCAATTAATAAAGACAAATTTAGCAAAAGTTTTTCATCCTAGTCTTCTAATTCATTTTAATTAGAAGGAGGATATTCTCTGTCTTTTGCTATAGGAGAATAATAAATGATCAGCTTACCTAACTACTCAATACAATCTAGTATTTATGAGAGTGCTAAGTCTGTTATTTATCGCGGCTTTAGAACACAAGATAACCTGAAAGTTATCTTAAAAGTCCTCAAAGAAGATTATCCTACCCCCGAAGAACTCATGCGCTATCGTCAAGAGTATGAAATTACTCGTGACTTAGCGAAAAAAGAAGGTGTTGTTAAAGCCTTAGGCTTAGAAAAACTGCAAAACACTTTGGTGATCGTACTGGAAGATTTTGGCGGCGAGTCGCTGAAACGCTTTATTGTGGATCGGCGTTTAAACATGCGCGAATTCTTGCCGCTGGCCATTAAAATTGCCGACAGTTTGGATCAATTGTATGCGGATCATGTGATCCATAAAGATATTAATCCGGCCAATATTGTTTGGAATCCTGAAACCAATCAGCTCAAAATCATTGATTTTGGCATAGCCAGCCGTTTGCCAAGGGAAAACCCTATGCTCAAAACGCCTGAGCAATTAGAAGGGACTTTGCCTTATTTATCACCTGAACAAACAGGCCGTATGAATCGTGCACTCGATTACCGCACCGATTTATATTCTTTAGGCATTACGTTTTATGAATTACTTACTGGTCAATTACCCTTTGCCTCTGATGATTTCTTAGAAATTATTCATGGGCATATTGCTAAACAGCCCACACCGGTTTATCAGCTAAACACTGATGTACCTAAAGTGGTGTCCGACATCATTATGAAGTTGATGGCGAAAAATGCGGAAGATCGTTATCAATCCGCGTTTGGGGTGAAATATGATTTAGAAAAATGCTTAAAATATTTCTCTCAACTGAATGACTTACAATTTGAACTGGCACAACACGATATTTCTGGCGATTTCCATTTGCCACAAAAGCTGTATGGACGTGAGCAAGAAATTCAGCGTTTATGGCAAGCGTTTGAGCGCGTCAGTCGTGGTACTGCGGAGTTATTGCTGATTGCCGGTTACTCTGGCATCGGTAAAACGGCGTTAGTGCAAGAAATTTATAAACCGATTACTGCAAAACGCGGTTATTTCTGCGCGGGCAAATTTGATCAATTACAACGCAACGTACCTTACTCTGCGTTTATCCAAGCCTTTAAACAGTTGATTCAACAATTATTAACTGAACCGACTGAATCGCTGCAACTGTGGAAACAGCGCTTATTGAAAGCGGTTGGGCGCAACGGACAAGTAATCAGCGATGTGATTCCCGAAGTGTCTTTGTTGTTAGGCGAGTTAGAGCCAGTGGTTCAACTGTCACCGACTGAAGCACAAAACCGCTTTAACATGGTGTTTCAAAACTTTATTCGCGCTTGCTGCCAAGAAGATCATCCGTTAGTTATTTTCTTAGATGATTTGCAATGGGCTGATGCTGCCAGCTTGAAATTAATGCACTTGATGATGGCTGATACACCGCATTTATTTGTCATTGGGGCGTATCGGGACAATGAAGTCAGTGCTACACACCCATTATTAAAACTGGTTGAGGAGTTATATAAAACTGAAACCCGTGTGCAAACCTTAACACTGACACCGTTGAGCTTAGCGCATGTGCAACAGTTTTTATTAGACACTTTAAGCATCAATACAGAACAGGCTCCCGCCAATTTGAAAGGTTTAGCTGAGTTATTGCTGGCAAAAACAGGCGGTAACCCATTCTTTTTAGGTGAGTTCATTAAAACATTATATGCTGAATCTCTGTTACAATTCGATTATCAGCAACGAGTATGGCAATGGGATTTAGCCCACATTCAAGCCCGTAACATCACAGATAATGTGGTGGAATTGATGAGCGGCAAATTGCAAAAATTGCCGGAAGAAACCCAACAAGTGCTTAAATTAGCCGCTTGCTTAGGAAATAGCTTTGAACTGAAGACCTTAGCCACCATTGCTAAAACTACAGTTGAAGTCGTACAAACGCATCTTTGGAACGCTTTAGCCGAAGGCTTAGTGATTACCTTAGATAACACCTATAAGTTTGTACATGACCGTGTGCAACAATCGACTTATAGTTTAATTCCCGATGCAGAGAAACCTGTGTTACATCGACGCATTGGGCGGTTATTACTACAGGATAAAACCTGTGCTAAAACGCGCTTATTTGAAGTCGTGGATCATTTAAACAGCGGTGCCACACTGTTAGTTGATAATGAACGCCTGCAAACCGCATGGTTAAATTTAACCGCAGGTGAACGGGCGCGTATGGCAACGGCTTTTGATGCCAGCTTAAAATACTGTGTGTCTGGCTTGCAGTTATTGCCGGAAGATGCGTGGCAAACCCATTATGATTTGAGCTTAAACTTGCATACCTTAGCGGCAGAAATGGCCAGTTTGACAGGTAATTTAACCGAGCTTAATCAACTCTTTAACAGCATTACGCAATATGCTAAAAACCCTGTGGATATGGCTTCTGCTTATGAAAGCAAAATCCATAGCTATATGACACAAGGTAAATTGCAAGAAACCTTAGATGTTAGTTTAGAAATCTTGCGCCATTTAGGTTTACATTTGCCTAATCATCCTACAGATGAGGATATTCAAAGCGCGTTGACCATGTTAGAAGCCAGTTATGCTAATACCAGCATTGATAGCTTGGTTAACTTGCCTAGCATGAGTGATCCGACAACCTTGGCGATCATGCGTGTGGCGGCTAAATCAACTGCGGCGGCTTATATTGGGCGACCTAAATTATTTTTATTGCTGATTTTACAGCAAGTTAATTTATCCATTCGCCATGGCAATACCACTGAATCTTCTTATATGTATGCCTGTTATGGCCTGATTGCTTGCGGTGTCCATAACAACTTAGATACAGGCTATAACTTCGGTCAATTAGCCAGCCAATTATTAGAAAAAACCGGCGATACCAAGTTTAAATCTAAAGTGTTAGAAGTGGTTAACGGTCATATTTGGCACTTTAAACAAGCCTTGTCTGCTACTTTACCGAATTTAGAGTTAGGTTATCACTGTGGTTTAGATGCTGGTGATTTGGAATATGCCGGTTATAACGCCTTCTTTTATTCTTGCAATGCGTATTTTTCAGGGCAGGAGCTACAAGGCTTATCTCGGCAAATGGCTTCTTATCATGAAGGCATGTGTCGCATTCATGCGGAAGTGGGTATTCGCTGGCAAGCCTCTTTCTGGCAGTCTGTGTTGAATTTAATTGGACAAGCCAAAGCTAAACCACAGGTTTTAGACGGTACGGCTTTTGATAAAGACACCTTATTGCCGTTGTTGCGGAAAACGGATAACCAAGCAGCTTTAGCGGCTTATCACGTCAACAGTGCCATTTTATGCTTCTTATTTGAAGATTATGAACAAGCCTTACAGCATGCTGAACAAGCCGAACAACATAAAGGCGGTATGTTCGCAATGGTGTCCGTGCCGGTCATTAACTTTTACGAGTCATTAAGCTGTCTGCAAGTATTTGCCAATGCGGAGTCAGCGCGGCAACATGTGTTATTAAACAAAGTGTTACAGAATCAGCAACAGTTGAAACACTTTGCCGACCATGCGCCAATGAACCATTTGCATAAATATCAATTGGTTGAAGCGGAATTAGCGCGTATTCGTGGTGACTATTGGCACGCCAGTCAACAATATGAGCAAGCCATCCAAGGTGCGCGTGAGCATGATTATGTGCAAGAAGAAGCCTTAATTTATGAGTTGGCAGCGGGCTTTTATTTAGGGCAAAACATGATGCAATTTGCCCAAGCGTATTTGCAAGAATCGCGTTACCACTATCAACAGTGGGGTGCAACAGCGAAAGTTGATCAATTAGAGGATAAATACTCACAATGGCTGGCGATTAAGGCAGATACAATCATCCCAACCATTAACAACCTCAGCAGCACGACAACTAGCACCTTGCTAATGGGCACTAAAACCCGTTTGCGCACCACTTCTAGCTGGTTAGATTTGGAAAGCGTGTTAAAAGCCACGCAAACCTTGTCTGGCGAGATGGTACTCAGTCAATTGCTGGAAAAAATGATGACCATCATGATCGAGAATGCCGGTGCTGAGCGCGGTTTATTGATCTTTGAGCGAGAAGGTCATTGGGTGATTGAGGCAGAAGGGACTTATCATAACAATGAAATCAATGTGTTACATGCCGCCCCCTTAGAAGGCCAAGTGTCTACTGCGATTATCAATTATGTGGTGCGTACTAATGAATCTGTGGTATTAGGCAACGCTTGCCGAGAAGGCATGTATGTTAACAACAACTATGTGCAGCAAAACAATATTAAATCGGTGTTATGTCTGCCGATTTTACAGCAAGGCAAATTGCTGGGCATGTTGTACTTAGAAAATAACTTGGTTGAAGGGGCTTTCACGCCCGCCCGCTTGAAACTGTTAGAAATTCTGTCTTCACAAGCGGCTATTTCGTTAGAAAATGCGCTGTTATATCGCACTTTAGAGCAAAAAGTGGAATTGCGTACTGCTGAATTGGCGGCGGCTAATCAGCAAATTATGGCGTTAAATTCTCGCTTGCAAGCAGAAAATGTGCGTATGGGGGCTGAGTTAAACGTTGCGCGGCAGTTGCAACAAATGGTGTTGCCACGCATGGACGAGTTGCAAGCCATACACGAGCTAGACATTGCCTGTTTTATGGAACCTGCGGAAGAAGTGGGCGGCGATTATTATGAAATCCTCAACCATAACGGGCATATTAAAATCGGTATTGGTGATGTAACGGGTCACGGCTTAGAAAGTGGCGTGTTAATGTTAATGGTGCAAACCACTGTACGCGCCTTGTTATTAGCCGGTATTAGCGATCCGACTGAGTTTTTAGCCATCGTTAATCGCACTATTTACGAAAATGCACAACGCATTCAAACCGACAAAAACTTAACTTTGTCCTTGTTAGACTATAACGAAGGTGTGTTGCAGTTAACTGGGCAACATGAAGAAGTGTTGATTGTACGTGCCAATGGTGAGATCGAACGCATAGAAACCGTTGATTTAGGCTTTATGGTGGGCGTGGAGTCTGACATTACCGAATGGTTAGCTCAGCAGGAAATCACCTTAGAAGTTGGCGATGGTATTGTGTTATATACCGACGGCATCACCGAAGCGCGTAACAGCGATAAACAAATGTATGGCGTGCAACGCTTATGCAATATCATTAGTCAACGCTGGACACAAAGCAACGCGACGATGATTCAACACGCAGTTATCAAAGATGTGAAAAACCATATCGGTAATCAAAAAATTGATGATGACTTGACGCTGTTAGTGTTGAAACGTAAAGCGGAGTTTATGTTGAATTAATCAGTTTGTGTTGAGTGAGTGAATAAAAAAGCGATCCCTTGGGATCGCTTTTTTTGTTTTTATGGTTAATGTGTTTTGTCTTTACATAGTCTTGTAGGGCGGATAAGGCGACAGCCGTCATCCGCCGCAAGTAGTTTGGTACAAGCTTCGACTGTGTTATGTCGGATGACGGCTGTCGCCTTATCCGACCTACAAAATCGCTTAACTTAATGGCAGTGACACGCTGTGTCGCGGGTTTGTTCC
The DNA here is from genome assembly GCA_003245895.1 of Beggiatoa sp. Classification (GTDB taxonomy): domain Bacteria; phylum Pseudomonadota; class Gammaproteobacteria; order Beggiatoales; family Beggiatoaceae; genus SZUA-411. Next base: position 5,313 of record QKBZ01000404.1, on the reverse strand, counting down.
AAGATCGCGCTAAATCCGTTGTTGAGTTCACTCGTGACGTAGCACGTCACGACTGCATTCCCAAATGGTATTTGGGAATGAGAAGCATAACTTTGTTTTTAATGATAATTTTCGTCTAATTCAGGCCACTTACGGCGGATAATGGCTCACGCCTTATCCGCCCTACAAAAAACCATCAATTCGCTTTGTCGTGCATATCATCAAACGGTCAACTTTAGCCATTACACTAACAAAACAGCTAAGTATGTACTTATATTTTAACTATAAAGATGTCCACATAATGAAAACGACAAGCATCACACTGCCTACTTTTTTAGACATTGAAGCATCGGGGTTGGGTAGAGGGAGTTATCCTATTGAAATTGGTATTGTGTCAGAACGACAGCAGACCAATTGTTTTTTAATTAGACCGGATGTGGCATGGTTGCATTGGGATATGCAGGCAGAGCAATTACATGGCTTAAGTCGCGCTTATTTGCAGCAAATGGGCTTAGCCGTTTCAACTGTAGCAGAAAGCTTGAATCAGCAATTGTATGGGAAAACCGTGTATAGCGACGGTTGGGCGAAGGATTATGTGTGGCTGGCGTGTTTGTTTGAATGTGCGGGCATGTCGCCGCGTTTTCGGCTAGAGAGTGTTTATGCTTTATTGAGTGAGCAACAACTTGCAATATGGGAAGCGACTAAACAAGTGGTGATTCAAAACAGTGGTTTAAAACCGCACCGTGCGTGTGCAGATGCCCTTATCTTACAAAAAACCTATCTGTGGACATTGACACACGATACGCCACCATTATTGACCACCACTCATGCAGCCGCTTAGTTTCCAGTATTACAAACTGCATTTGCGGCATGGATTTGTGTAGAAAAACATTGTTTACGCTTTTCATTGACACACCACTCATCTTTTTTCCAAGCAGAAATTTGTTTAGTGGAACCGTCAGAACAGCGTACTAAATAAGTTTTATATTCAGTGCCAAAAAAGGTGGTTTTACGACCGGTATATTTGATATTGACAGGTTTTGCAGCAACTGCCGCAGCACTACAAATGAGTAACGTAGCGGTTGCCCATACGGTTAATTTTTTCATGAGAGATTTCCTACCGATTTTGTTGTTCTCAATAACCCCACTAAGTATATCACTTAATAGTAAAGTTAATTGTATTAGTTATTGCAAAATTAGGCCATAAAATCAGATATTGAATCAGATAAGCGAGTTAAATCTGACGAGAAACGCAAGCATTATCCGCATTAAATCAGCCCTTAATGCTTTCAGGTAAGGGTATCCATTCTACTTCATCTGGTACGGCAGGAAATTGACCTGTTTGCCAATCGGCTTTGGCTTGTTCAATGCGTTCCGCTCGGCTAGAGACAAAATTCCACCAAATAAATCGTTTGCCAACTGGATCACCACCGATGATGGCAAGTTGTGTGTTTTCTGTAGCCGTTACTGTGACGTTTTGTGCTGTGTGAAAGACCGCTAAATGATGTGCGTGTAATTCGGTATTGTGTAGCCGCAATTGTCCCTTAGCCACATATACAGCTTGTTCGGCAATCTCTGCTGGTAAAGTCAAACTTTGTCCTGCTTGTAATTGTGCTTCTAAATACACTGTGGGTGAATAAGTCGGCACTGGCGAGCTTACGCCATAGGCATTGCCCATCATTACTCGCACTGGCACGCCTTGCACTTCTGTTTTCGGCAATTGATCCGCTTCAAAATGGTAAAACGCAGGTGGCATTTCTTCATGTGTGTCTGGTAAAGCTAACCATAATTGCAAGCCGTGTAAGCTGTGGCCTTGGGCGCGCAGTTCTGGTGCGGTGCGTTCAGAGTGCACAATGCCACGACCCGCGACCATTAAATTAATCTCATTGGGACGAATCGAGGTGACATTGCCTAGAGAATCTCGATGCAACAATTCTCCGTCAAACAAATACGTGACCGTGGCGAGGTTAATATGAGGATGTGGGCGCACATCAATGCCTTGGCCAGCATCGAATTGTACAGGCCCTATATGATCCAGAAAAATCCAAGGCCCGACCATACGGCATTGCGCATGCGGTAACAAACGGCGCACAGAAAAACCACCCAGTGCTTGTTCTTTGGCGGTGAATAGATGGGTAGGGGCAATATTTTCAGACATTGCTAACTCCAATTTCAGGCTATGGGCAACAAAAAAAATAGAGAGTTTCGTCCGTTGTAACTGTCTCTAGCACAAATCTATAAGGAGCAAATACAATGAACAAACTTACTCCGTGGTTATTAATGGCAGGCTTAGGGGTCAGCAGCATGACACCATTAGCACAAGCCTGTTCTGCCCTTGCGGGAACAGAACCAACGCCTTTATTAGAACGTGTCACACTGGCGGATCAAGTGTTCTCTGGCGAAGTCGTTGAGATTCAAGACGGTGTAGCAGTCATTGCTGTGGATACCTATTTTAAAGGTACAGGCGAAGACTCAACCAGTATTGTTGATTTATATACGAATTCTTGCAGCACATTTCCAGAAGTCGGCGAAACACAAGTGTTTTTCGCCATGACAGATTTAGAAGGTCAATTGCTGGGTCAATATGACAGCATTTATGGGGCGACTGTGCCTGCTGATGAGGCGACTTTACAGTTATTAAGCCAAAGTGCTGCGGTTGATACGCAATTGCAAGCCTTAGACTTAGCCTGTACCGCCAGTTTCGACGGTGAAACGTTACATATTCCTTGCTTAAAATTGGTCGGCAGTGAAGAAGCTTTTATGGCGGATTTAACGCTGAATCCTATGCAAGCGGAAAATGCAGCCAGTAATGCAACGATTAAATTTAGCGTGCAAAGTCTAACGCCATTAACGGAAGTCTATGGCGATCCTATGTCTGAGGATGGCAGCGAGTTATCCGAAGTGCCTAGTGATGTGCTTGTGTTTGAACCCACAATTGAAACTGTGCAAGTGATGCAGACTGAATCGGTTCCGCCACAAGCTTTTATAGAAGTATCTGGTTATTTAAACGATGGTTGTGGAGAGTTACGTTCACTGACCTTAGAACTGCAACAAGACAATACTTTTATGTTTAGCTTGCAAGCTGAACGACCTAATGATCCTGAATTGTCTTGCACACAAGCCTTAGTACCTTTCACGGTTGGTCAACGTTTGGATATGACTGATTTAGACAGTGGTACTTACACAGTGCAAGTGAACGAGATGAGCGAGACGTTTACATGGGAAAGCGTGATAGTTGATCCTGTAACTAGCGAGCCTTTGATTCAAGATGCGGTAGTCGAAGAATTGACCTTATTGCAAGCTGAGTCTTTCCCGCCACAAATTTTTATGGTGGTGTCTGGTTATTTGCGTAATGGTTGCGAAGCCTTGATGCCATTAAGTTTGGCAGGCCAAGCTGACAATACTTTTTCTTACCAATTGCAAACCACACAGCCTACAGGGCCGACTTTTGTGGCCTGTACAGAAGCCTTAGTGCCTTATGAAATTCGTGAAAAAGTGAATACCACGGATTTGGAAGATGGTACTTATACGGTGGATGTGAATGGGGTTACAGCGAGTTTTGAATGGGATATTGTGCAGTAATCACGCCTTTCGTAGGATGGGCTGACGCAGGAAGCCCATCAATCGCGCTCGTTCCTATCGTCTAATGCACGGTTGTAGGGTGTGCGAAATCCCACAGGGTATGCCGTTTGATAATCCGTTATCTTTGGTGTGGGATTTTGCCCACCAAGCCCCGCACGGTGGGCAAAACGCCGATTAAGGTCGGAAACAACCCAAGCTTCTCGGCGGCGTTTCGCACACCCTACACCCCCACTACAAACACCGCTTTTTATCCTACATTAACAATTGGCTATTGTGATTTTCTAAGCTCCCCTGCATATCTCTTAAGCACTGTTAAAGTGCAGATTTGATTTGTTGTTTGCATACAAATGCACACGACTACACCAAAGGAGCCAATGAACATGTCCGATAAAACTACAACTGCGCCTAGTGGTCGCCGCCAATTTATCAAAACGGCTGCTGTTGCAGGCGGAGCCGCCATTTTAGGTGCGCCTTATATCCGCAATGCAGAAGCGGCAAAAGGGCAAACATGGAAAGTACAAAGCACATGGGATGCGGGTACAACGGGTTACACCTTATTTGAAGAATGGGCAAATAGCTTTAAAGAAAAAAGCGGTGGTGAGTTAACAATTAAACCGTTTGCTGCGAAATCTGTTGCGGCGGATAACAATGCCTTATTTGAAGCGGTGCGCACAGGCGTGTTGCAAGGGATGAATCCCTTTACCTTGTATTGGGCGGGTAAAATGCCTGCGTCAGTGTTTTTATCTTCTTATCCCGCAGGCCCTGATCAACCCGCGCAATGGGATACCATGTTTTATGGGTTAGGCATGTTAGAAATGACCCGCGAGATTTATCGCAAACACGGTTTATTCTACGTCGGGCCTATTCACCACGATGCCAATATTATTCACTCCAAACAGCCAGTAAACAGCTTAGAAGATTTTAAAGGTTTAAAATTCCGTGTTCCTGGGGGCATGGTGGCGGAAGTGTTCCAAAGCTTTGGTGCTAGCACCGTGAGTTTACCCGGTTCTGATATTTTCCCAGCCTTGGAAAAAGGCACTATTGATGCGGCGGATTATGTAGGGCCTGCGGTGAATTGGGATTTAGGTTTTGCGCAAGTGGCTAAATACATTTTATTTGGCCCACCGGGGATGATGTCGATTTATCAAGCTGTGGATTTAATGGATTTAACCGTGAACCTGCGGGCGTGGGAGCGTTTGTCGGATCAGATGAAACAGTTTGTACAAGAACAAGTGCAAGCCTATTCACTGCATCACTTTGTTACTATTCAACAACGCAATATTGAAGCGATGCAGAAGTTTAAAGCCGCCGGTAGCATCGTATCGCGCTTAAGCCCTGAAGATGTCACTAAGTTCCGCCAAGCAGCGATCCCTATTTGGTTTAAATGGGCGCAAAAAGATGATGATGCGAAACGGGTATTTAAGCTGCAATTAGATTACATGATGAATGAAATCATGGGCTATGTGACGGAAAGCGATATTAAGGGCTTAAGTTTGTAGGGTGGAATAGGCATAAGCCGTATTCCACCATGAGGTTTGTAACCTGTTTCTACTCAACTAATTGCAGAGATTTATGGTGGAATACGCTGGCGCTATTCCACCCTACAAAACAGCTTAACTTATATTACAATATCCTCCCCATCAGCATGACAACTGCTAGACTCATTACTATAGCCTTGTTTGTATCTCTGATTAAATTCAGGTAAGGTGCAAGCTCCATCTGCAAAACCGCTCACTTTACTATTCACGACTT
>QKBZ01000313.1 GCA_003245895.1 Beggiatoa sp. | reverse complement strand
AACGGGTACACTCCCTAGTTGCATCCTTCAAATACCAACATTATCTGACTTACGTTTAACTGAAAACTTTCTTTCTGGAGTACTTCCTACTTGGAATTTGCCATCAGCAAAGTTTTTAAACTTCAGTAATAATGTTTTTGAAGATAGTATTCCAGATACTTCATTATTGCCTGATAACTCAAATAATACGGTCACTTTACTGCTCAATAACAATAACTTATGTAAACACCCAACATTTAACTATTCTGGTTATGAAACATCGGTTTCTAAATATGAAACTTGTGTTATACCTGCTTTTAATTGTTCAGAAATAACACAAATTCCAAAACCTGAATGTGAAGCACTAGTTGAATTTTATAATAGTACAGGTGGTCAAAACTGGAATAATAATGATGGTTGGCTACAAACTAATACGCCTTGTTCAAATTGGAATGGTATTGCTTGTAACAACGGAAAAGTAGTTAACTTACAGCTTAAAGACAATAATCTTCAAGGCTATTTCTCAGATATAAGTCAGCTAAGTGATTTAAAAACGTTGATTTTAACTGGTAACAAAGGTTTATCTGTTGATTTTAGTCAAATTAGCAAGTTAACAAGTTTAAAATATCTTGGCATGGCAAATATGGGTTTAACCGGTTTTTTGCCAAGTTTAACAACTTTAAATAACTTAGTTTTACTTGGTTTGAATGAAAATCAGTTTACTGGTTCTGTTCCAAGCTCTTATTGTGATCTGCCATTAAAAAATTTATATTTACAGATCAATACTTTGACAGGAGCATTACCTAGCTGTCTCCTGCAAATGTCAACACTTTCAGATTTGCGTTTGAATATGAATGCGTTTTCAGGTTTGCTTCCTTCATGGAATCTGCCTGCTGTGACGTTTTTAAATATTAGTGATAATTTTTTTGAAGGTGCTATACCAGATACATCACTATTACCTAATAATTCAGGCAATACTATCAAGTTATTGCTTGGTAATAATGATTTATGTCGAAATCCAACATTTAACTACTCAGGTTATGAAACTGTCGTATCTGAATACAAAATGTGTTCGGGTTCCCCTACTACACCTCCTACCACACCAGCATCAAGTTGTGATGACTTAGATAGTATCAGTCAAGTTAGCTTTACTGATTTACAACAAGCTACATCAGACTTGATTTACCGCTCTAATACAATTACACCTTGTTTAGCCGAAACAACAACATTCAATTTAACAGGCAATGGTAGTTTAATCATTGATGGTGTTGATAGTGGTTCTTCGGCAAATTTAGTACCTGGGCAATCTTTAGCAATCCAAGCAAGAACGGCTTTTTCTGGCACAACAACAATGCAGTTAGAGTATGCAGATAAAGCATTAACGTGGAATTTGAAAACAGATGTTATTTCACAACCTGTAGCTGTAGCGGGAGAAGTTTCCGGTTACACGCCTCTTGATTGTGAAGTAAATGAATCTGGTGGTTCTGTTTGCTCACTACCAATTACGACTTCAGCAGGTACAGGAGGAATGGTTCCAAACTTGTCGCTAAATTACAGCAGTCAAGGTAGTAATGGTCTATTAGGGTTAGGCTGGTCATTAGGAGGCTTATCAACTATTAGTCGCTGTGCCGCAACAAAGGCTCAAGATGGATTTATTGGTAACATTAATTTTGATACCAATGATCGTTTCTGCCTCAATGGTGAACGCTTAATGGTCGTCAATGGAGAATATGGTGCTAATAATTCAACATATTTAACAGAGCAAAATAGTTTCCAAAAAATTGTGTCGTATGGTCAGGCTGGAAACGGTCCCGCTTCATTCAAAGTATGGACAAAGTCCGGTTTAATTATGGAATTTGGTATGACTCCAGATTCACGTATTGAAGCACAAGGGCGTGAAGATGCACTGATCTGGACATTGAATCGAGTAGAAGATACTAAAGGAAATTACTTTACTATTGCTTATGATGAAAATTCTTCTATTGGCGAATATGTTCCTGTTCAAATTGAGTACACTGGCAATACTCAAACAGGCTTACGCCCCTATGCATCTGTACAGTTTTTTTATGAAAAACGTACAGATTCAATACCAACTTATGTAAGTGGCTCTCAAGTACAAATAACAAAACGCTTGGCTCGAATAGAGGTTTGGGATGGAACAGACATTTTTCGGAAATATCTCTTAAATTATAGACAATTAGGTTTAGCCAAGCTTTCTCATTTAGACAGCGTGCAGGAGTGTGGAACAGATGGATCATGTTTCCCCGCTTCCGTTTTTGAATGGGAGGATTCATCTACGGCTACACAAGCTAATATTGATACAGTATTTTCTGTGGATAGCTCATGGGGAGGTAACACATATACATGGTCAGCCGATTTTAATGGTGATGGCTTAACAGATATTGCTTCTGCTGCTAATGGCAATATTTACATGAAGCTATCAACAGGTTCAGATTTTTACTTTGAAACTTGGCCTGTCAACAACAATTGGGGAGCAGCGGAATGGACTCGGCTGGGAGATTTTGATGGTAATGGTTTAGTAGATATTGCATCTTTTTCTGGTAGCAATATCTATATGAAATTATCGACTGGCTCAGGTTTCAAATCTGAAACTTGGAATGTGGCAAATTTATGGGGAAGTCCAGCATACACATGGATTGCTGACTTTAATGGTGATGGTTTCTCAGATATTGCCTCTGCCTCTGGTAACAATATTTATATGAAGTTATCAACAAGTTCAGGCTTCAAATCTGAAACTTGGACTATTACAAATCCATGGGGCTGGGCAAGTCATACATGGGTGGCTGATTTTAACGGTGATGGTTTAGCTGATATTGCTTCTGCTCAGCAAGAAAATATGCGTATGAGCCTTTCTACTGGCACGGGCTTTAAATCTGAAACTTGGACTGTTGATAATCAATGGGGCGTGATACAAGCCTACTTAAATTGGTCAGGAGATTTTAACGGTGATGGTTTAGCAGATATCGCTTCTGCTTTAGGCACAAGTGTATTTATGAAACTGTCCACCGGAAATGGGTTCAAATCAGAAACATGGTCAACTACAGATACATGGGGTAATTCTGCTGAGAAGAATTGGATTGCCGATTTTAATTCGGATGGTTTAACAGATATTGCATCTTTAAAAGATAATTTTATTGAGTTTAAATTATCAGTCGGCTCTGGATTTGAACAAGCACATTATCCTTTATTAGAAGATGGATGGGGTAACTTTGATAAGACTTGGATTGGAGATTTTAATGGAAATGGGATTCCAGAATTTATTTCTAAAAACCAAGTTAATGTGAGAGTAAAAGAGCTTAATGAAGTTTATCAAAACTATGCGACAGTTAAATATTCTGCTAAAACATCCATTCATGGGGAACGATTTTTACAATCTGCAGGAACCAGTGGTGAAACCAGCAGTTTTGAGTTTTTACAATCTCGTCTTTTTCCTGCCATATCAATTAGTGCTGATAATTTGCCAGAAAGCTGTAATCTTAAATATAGAGTAAAGTCAGCTTCATTTAGCTATGCTAATACAGAGATAAATTTCTCTAACTATGTGTTTCTTGGTTTTGATCGAGGGACTTTTCCAACACAATCTTATGGAAAAACAACATGGCTTAATTGGGTTAATCAAGGGGTTGAAACACCTTACTACAATACACTTGCTATAGCTGGTATTGAAATACAGTTAAATGACTGTGATGGTTGGGGACTTTTTTACGATGCTAAAAATGGAGATACATGGAACGGTTGGGTAAGTTCTGGAATACCAATTGAAACAAGTGCACCAAGTAACTTTTATGTAGGATCATACCAATCTCGCTATGGAAATTTAGCATATTTCTTTTTAGATGCTTTACGCATCAAAATTGTTCCGGTAGATAATGCATTACCTCCTTTAGCTTTTAGTAATAATAAGCTAATTCGTTCTGTAACTAATGGACATGGTATAAAAACAAGTTTTATCTATAAACCTTTAACAGACTCCTCTGTTTATACAAAAGGCACAGATGCAATCCATCCTCAACGTGATTTTATTGCACCTGTTCAAGTTGTCTCTCAAATTAGCACCGACAATGGAATAGGTAATCAACATACAGCTAGCTATCATTACGAAGATGCTAAGGTAGACGTTAATGGACGTGGATTCCGTGGCTTTGCAAAAGTTACCCAAACGGATGATTTAACAGGTATTCAGCAAACGACATTTTACGAGCGTGATTACCGTTATATTTCAACTAAAGTTAAACGCACTGAAACTCGTCTTGGTGATGGAATCTTAATTTCAGAAACTGATAACGCTGCTACTCTTAAAGATTATGGCAACGGTATTCACTTTTCTAGAGTTAAAGAAACTATCAGTAAATCTTACGACGTAAATGGTGATTTAATCACTGTTACAGTGACAACTAATCAATACGATGATTGTGGCAACCCTACACAAGTACGTGTTGAAAGTGGTGATGGGCGTATTGAAATTACAGAAAATAGTTACGCAGAAAATAACTGTATTTCTGTAACGGTAAATACTCCTTGGTTGCTTGGTCGTTTAATTCATACAAAGGTTGAGCGTCAAGTTCCAGGGCAAGGTTCAATGGAACGTCACTCAAGCTGGGAATATGATACACAGTCAGGTTTATTAATTAAGGAGAGTATTGAACCTGATCGTGCATTATGTGTAGAGAAAATCTATACCCATGATAATTATGGAAACATTTTAAAAAGCACGATTCAAAGCTGTACAAGTACAACATTAAGTGCTCGTTTTGATAGTCGTACACAATACAGTACTTATGACAGTTTTGGTCGCTATTTAATCAGCAATACAAATGCATTAGGACATACTGAAACCAAAAGCATTGATAAGTTTGGGAATCAAGTTAGTTTAACAGGGCCTAATGGATTAACAACCCGATGGGAGTATGATGGTTTTGGTCGCCCTATTCGGGAAAATCGTGCAGATAGAACGTGGACACAAACGGCTTATAGATTAGCAAGTTCACCAAATACACCTTGCGCAGGGTATGCCCACTACTACACTCAAACACAGACAGCAGGAGGCAATGTCTCTTATCAATGTTTTGATAAATTAGACCGCGAAGTGCGTACAGCCCACTTTGGCTTTAACGGTCAATTAATCTTCATTGATACACGTTACAATGAGCGTGGTGAGGTTGTACAAAAATCTGAGCCTTATTTTTCCACTGACACACCAAAATGGACAAGCATTAAATATGATGCTTTAGGTCGTCCTATACAACAAACTGCTCCTGATGGTAGTGTTTCTCAAGTTCAATATATTGGTTTAACAACTATTTCAACCAATGCATTAGGACAACACCAAACAGAAGTAAAAGATGTACACGGCAATCTAATTCGTGCCATAGATCATTATAATAACGCAGTTACTTATCTCTATGATGGCTTTGATAATCTGAGAGAAATGCGTGATTCTGCTAATAACTTAACACAACTTTATTATGATCAACGCGGAAATAAGGTTAAATTAGTTGACCCTGATACAGGCACGACTAATTATCAATATAACGCACTAGGTGAATTAATTACTCAAACCGATGCCAAAAATCAAACGGTTAGTTTTAGCTACGATGCATTAGGTCGAAAAAACCAGCATACTGAAGCTGAAGGAATTGGTCGTTGGGAATATGATGCAACATCTCACGGTATTGGTAAGTTGACATCTGTCTTTGGAGCAGATGGTTATGAAGAGCATTATCAATATGATAGCTTTGGACGTGTAAACGAGACACAAATTGTCATTGCTGATAAAAGTTACTTCATCACTACACAGTATGATCAATATGGACGTATTGCTGCATTAACTTACCCTACCGGCTTTGCTGTGCAAAAAAACTATAATGAATATGGTTATTTAGCATCTATCTATCGTTTGGATACTAATACGTTAGTATGGCAAGCAAAACAGATGAATGCTCGTGGTCAACTTGAGCAACAACTGTTTGGTAATGGTTTAACGACAAATAAAACCTATGATGCTTTAACAGGTTTTGTGCAAACTATACAAACGGGCGATGTTCAAGACTTAAGTTTTAGTTTTGATGTAATGGGTAATCTCACTCAACGAAGCAAAGATGAAGCACTACATGAAACTTTCACTTATGATTCTTTGAATCGTCTAACACGTAGTGTGGTATCCGGTGGCTCGGATGTTAGTGTAACGTATGATGCTCTTGGCAATATTGTAGCCAAATCAGATGTAGGTACATATCAATATACTAGTTTCAAACCTCATGCTGTCACACGTGTAGGTAGTGTGAATTACACCTATGATGCAGTTGGTAATCGAACAAGTAATTCTTTAGGACAAAAGATTACATACAGTTCATTTAATAAGCCTACATTGATTGCCCAAACTCAATCTAATGTTTCCTTAAGTTTTAAATATAACCCTGATAGAGCGCGCTATCAGCAAATTATTGTTCGCAATAATAGTACAACACAGTTGTTATATCTTGGTAAGTTATATGAGCAAGAAACAGCGAATAATGGTACTGTAATTGGTAAACACTATATTTTTGCTGGTAAGCAAGTAGTATCAATATTTAACCGTGACAGTCATGGAATTGAGTCAACACGTTATTTACACCGCGATCACTTAGATTCAATTGAAACCATTACGGATGAGAAAGGCCGTTTGGTTAACGCTTTAAGCTATGATGCATGGGGACAGCGTCGTTCTGAAAAATGGGACACTTGGACAGAAAAGGATGTTCAACAACTGAGCCGTACACTAGAAATACGACGAGGTTTTACAGGGCATGAGCATCTGGACGATGTAAATCTCATCCATATGAATGGGCGTGTGTATGATCCATTAATTGGACGTTTTCTGTCAGCAGACCCTGTTATTCAATCTCCTGGAAACATGCAGAGCTTAAACCGTTATAGCTATGTGATGAATAACCCGTTGTCACTCTTTGATCCAAGTGGATTTAGTGCTTGGACCAAGTTTCGTGACAAAATTTTGAAACCTATCGTTGCAGTAGTGGTTGGAGTTGTAGCTGCATATTACATTGGGCCAGTCATCTCAGAATTTTTGGGAAATTTAGGTTTTGGGGTAAATTTAGCTAAGGCTATTGGTTCTGCTGCATCTTTTAGCTTTGGTCAGTCTGCAAGTGGTGCTATGTTATCTGGAGTAAACATAGGTGATAGTCTTGCAATTGGTTTGCGGGCAGGGCTAATTACTGGAGCAATGGCTGCTATTACATATGGAGTAAGTGAATTATTTGTTGATAGTACTGCTGATCCAGTTCTAACAGAAACTACAGAAATGGCAGAAGTTGCTCCAAAGGGAATTGTTCATGGAGTAACTTCAAAAACTCAAAATACGATTGAAAATATGGCAGAGCATGGTGCAGTTACCATGCAACCTTCCCAAATAGCAAAAGTTTCATCTAGTGGGAGTGCCATAAATACTGGAGGCAATAAATTTGCTAACGGTGCTATGACAAGTTCATTTGAAAGTTTGGGTAATTTTTCTGAGGCAACTCAACAGTCAGCTTTAAGATTGCTAGATGCACTAACCAGTAGCAACAATAACATAGAGGCAATGAAATCTATTGTTAAAAATCCTGAACCCATGAATGTTTTGAACGAAGTTCTTAAATCAGGTGTTTCCTCTGGTAGTGGAAAAGTTATCAACTTTGTTGAACTGATCAATAATCCTAAAAACTTAGCTTCTTGGGAAAACTTCGTTTTTGACTATATGCCTGAGGGTCAAAAATATTTATATGATGTGAGCAAAGCCTCTGGTAATTTAGGTGTGTATCTTTTTGATGATCTGTACCTGAAAGAACAGGGGATTTCTCAGGAGTTTTGGCTAGAGTTAGGAGATAGAATAGATAATGGCGTAGATAGTTTTCTCTCTTTATTTTAGTAGCTAAATTTATTAGTAACTAGGCTGATTAATCTCATGTCATCCTAGTTACTAACTTTTCTATAGCATTATTGTGTATATGTTGTATTCAACATTATTGACATTAAATATTTTTAACTCCCCCCTCACCCTATCCCCAAAAACCAACATTCTTTATAATCAAACCGCCTGACTTTTCCTTGCTAATTCTGAAGTTATCAACGACCGCTTTCCTAAACTTGCTCACATCAGCGTAACTCCTGCATGCTTGACAGGCATCTAAATTCTCAAAAAAAGCTCTCTGTCCATATCAAAATTGTATTTGGCGCAGAATTTGTACCACCGGATTTATAGGATGTACTGAAATACAGAGCACTCTGCCCCCCTTCTTCAGTACATCCCACACCTAAGCCTAATCCATCCCCATCTGAGCCTGCGCTTGTTTCACATACGCATCAGGTACTTGCTTTTTGACCGTTGGGATTTTTAACCAAGATTTCGCATCATTTTGTTCACTGAAAGGGCCTTTTAACACTACATACAAGCCCTCAGCGAATCCTTTATAAAAACTGCTTTCGCCCATGATGATGCTGTCATCATCTAATGCGCTGCGCATGCTGTCTGCTAATTTGTTAGCCGCTTTCAGCCCCTTATCATTCATCTTAAAACTGCCTAACACTACAAACCATGCAGGGCCTGTACTTGCAGCAGATTGAGAGACTTCCTCAGCATCAGTGTTTTGCATATTTTGTAAATAAGCAGTACGTTGTTCAGTTAAACGGGTCTGACATTGGTTTAACAGTATTGTGTACGCTTCCCCGCTCATGTCCCATGTTTCCACTGAACACTGTGCATCTCGGAAACTGACCCAAAGTTGCTGTGCTTGTTGCACCGCTGATTCCATCTCTGGCCTTTGACGAGCGACTGCTTGTTCTAATTCTTGATAAACACGGTTTAATTCAGCGTCCGCAAGTTTAAAACCATATTCCTCACACGCGGCTATTTCTGATGCACCTTGATGTGCTTGTTCACAGTCAACTGCAAAAACCTGTGGTGTGATGGCACAAGAAAGCCCCATAGCAGCTAAACGAATAAAACGCATTGATAATGTTTCCTTAAGAGCGAAGTGAAGTGGTTGAGTTAAGCGCAATTGCCCTTACCCAAACCCTCTTCCAACTGGGAGAGGGATTTTAAAATGTATAGCGGTTAAACACGCTCGATTTCCTCACGTGCAAACAAATAATCCAACCATAAATTGCTTAAATGTTCTTGCAAACGGTTTTGGCTTAAGCGTTCATCTAAATTATCTAAATCGACCATTTCCATTGGCTGCATTTGCCATGAACAGGCAAATACCGCTTTAGTGCGTTTGCCCGTTTCGGGGTCAATTTGCCATTGTAAACATTGAGCGCATACGCCTTTTAACATGCATTGCATGCTGCCATAGACAGAGGCGAAAAAGGCGGGTTGATGGGCAAAATGGGCTTTTAACGCGCCTTGTCGTGCGCTGCTGACTTGTTGCAATAACTGATTGCTGCCGATGACAAACACCCGTTGCACGCTAGATAACGGAATAGCAGGTGTGCCGTTTAATTCACCATCGGCGTATTGTCGCAATACTTCAATAAATTGACCCGTCGCGGCGTAATCTTGCGCCCGTTGCGGCACAATCGGTGTGCCTAAGGCGGTAATCCAGACGATGACATCAGCAGCGGCGGCTAAGCCTTCAGGGTTATAGGCTTCGTCAGCGGTTTGAAAACCGGCGATATATAGCACCTTATGCCCCGCAGCCCGCAATATAGGGCCTAAACCCATCATTTCCGCTGCACCTAAACGCCCACCGATCACCATAATCGTTTCCGGTTCTTTGGGAATCATGGCATGTACGCCCGTTGGCCCCATTAAGGCCAGTGGCATCTCAGGACGGAAAGTGGCGTATAAACGCGAACTAGCCCCTTTTTCCAATACCATTAACCTAATTTCGCCGCGTTCGGGGTCTACGCCTGCGCCTAACATGGCAATAGCCTCAGTTTGCAAGCAGGTGTCATGCACTACTGGCGCGAGTGTTTCATAATTCTGCACACGGAAAAATTGCCCGACTTGGAAATTTCGTGCTGCCATCGGGGCGCGTACTGTGACCTCCAACACGGCAGGGCTGTGTCGCTGCAAACTGACTACGCGGGCAGAAAATAAGTCATCCATACGGGCGCGGAAAGCTTGGTATTCTGCTAACTCGCCGTGTTGCTGCGCTTGTTCGCCGAAAAGCTGCACGATATGCGGATAAATGCGCTGTCCTGAGGCAATTGCTTTTACTACGCTGCCATGAAAAACTGGATGCGTATCACCGAGAAAGGACACGCGATGTCCATCGCGTTGGTAAGAGGTAAACGCGCCAAAATCTGCTTGTTTGCAATGTTCGGCTAGCGGCACGGCATGCAACTTGCCAGCTTCATCGCGGAAAGTTTGATATTGAAAGTTATTCGAGCGATCAAAGGTACCTCGGTGTTCAAATTCATAAGCCACATTGGTTTTCGCGCCAGTGGCGACCAGAATTGCCCGCGCCGGTAAGCAAATTTCTGTCTCTGCCTCCTGCCATTCGCCTTGCGCATCGCGTCCCCGTTGCAGACATCGTAAACCGCTGACATGACCGAATTGATCTTGCTGTACCGCTGTTGGTTCTACGCCTTCTAAGTAAAAAATGCCCTCTGCTAAAGCTTTGCTTAATTCCTCGTGGTTGCGAATATAGGCGGGCGATTCTTCCATGCTGCGTCGATAAGCCACTGTAACACCGCCCCACGCATGCAATAAGGCTTGCACATTTGGCGTGCGGCCTTCTTTTTCTGCCGCTACTTGCTCGGCTTGTAACTCGCGGGCATGTTGCAAGTATTCGCATAAAATGGCTAATGAAGCTTCGTCTAAACCTTCGCGCACTCGCGCTTCACCAAATACCGCGACTAACTGTTGATAACGCTGGGCGATTTTTTCGATTTGTACTAAGTAATACGCTTGCAGCTCGGTCGCCGCGTCGATACCCGTTAAACCGCCGCCGATCACCACCGCAGGCAAACGGATTTGCAAATTCGCCAAGCTGCTGGCTTTTGCTGCGCCGGTTAATTGCAAAGCCATTAAAAAATCATTGGCTTGGCGCATGCCGACCGACATGCTGCCCTCAATCGGCAAAGCTTGCGGCAAACCCGCACCGACGGCGACCGCAAGGTGATCAAAGCCTAACGCCCACGCATCTTCCACAGTCACCGTGCCGCCAAAACGCACATTACCAAATACTTGATAATGTGGACGACGCGCCAAGCTAAGGTAAATCAAGCGTAAAAAATTCTTATCCCAACGCACGGTAATGCCATATTCCGCCACGCCGCCAAAGCCCGCCATAATGCGCTGGTCTAAGTCTTCGGTTAACTGTTGATAATCTTGGATCGGTGTCTGTAACCACTCGGCAGGAAGTGGCTCGATTTTCAAGCCATCCACGCCGACCACGGCGAAACCTTCCATTAACAAATGGTGCGCCAAAGTGAAACCGGCAGGGCCTTGGCCTGCGATCAACACTTTTAAACCGTTATACGGTTTCGGGCTGATTTGCTGCGGGCGCAGTGGATGCCAGCGCGTTAACAAATCGTAAATTTCCACCCCGTAAGGCAAAGCCAATACATCGGACAAAACGCGGGTTTCAATTTGCGGAATGTTGACCGGCGCTTGCTTTTGGTAAATACAGCTTTTCATGCAGTCGTTGCAAATGCGATGACCGGTCGCCGCGCACATGGGATTGTCGATCATCACCATTGCAAGTGCGGCAATGCTATAGCCATCGCGCTTTAAGCTGTGCATTTCGGAGATTTTTTCGCCTAAGGGACAGCCGGTTAATACCACGCCTAAGGCATTCTTTTTTAACCCCTGTTCAGGTTCGCCTTTTTGTTCGGGGAAACCTTGCGAACAGAAATCGCCATCATGACTATGGCAATACACACAATAATCAATTTCCGACTGTACTAAGCGGGCTGACATGCGTGGATCAGTCAGTTTAAAACCGCAGCGTTGCTGGCGTTGTGCTTCGGGCGCGGCGCGGACGGTGATTGCGTCTAAGCTAATGGGTACGGTTTCCACTAAATGCTGTGGATGAATTTGCGCCGGTAAATGAAAGCTTGCCCAGCCTTTGACATGGACTTGGCCTTCTGGAGTTAGCAAGGCTTGAATACACCACTGTGTTAACTGCTCGATTTCCTCGGCATAAGCTTCTTTATCCGTTAACCATAGTTCTCCCAGTAAAGCAGTCAACAACTCTTTATCTTGATGAATTTCTTCGTTTTTATCTGGAAAGTTTCTTGCAAGTTTTTGATTAAGCCACACATCTAAGTCCGCAAAACTGGCTAAACCAGCGGCGCGGGAGAGACGACGGCGGGCGCGACGTTGCACAAACCATTTTTTAAAGTGAAAAATGGGCGCATGTGCTTGCGTCTGTCTACGTGTGGTGAGGACAGCAAGCTGAATAGCAAAAAACTGAGCAATAAACTGCTCTAACGGGATGGCACAAGCAATCAGTAATTCACTGCGCTCGGGTGCGCTCAAGGCGTGCGGTTGCTGGCGATAGTTTAACAACTGTTGTGCTAAGGCAGAGTCTTGTTGCTGTAAAAAGGCTAAGAAATCTTGATCCAAACGCGATAAGGTGTCGGCTTGAAACAAATCGGTAAAGGTAAATCCGTTAAAAATAGCAGGCGCGCTCATAGCTTAGAGGTACAGTTGTGGAGTAATGTATTCTGTTTTTATGGGCGCAAGATAGGTACGACTGAGCATAAAAACAAGGGATGATCGCAATCAATGGCACGGTGCTGTATTTTAAGTTGTGACACGAACTAATCCGTTTAATTAGTGCTAGAATAACGCGCATTCAACCCTATCACCATTGCAAGCTTAATAAGGTGTTAACACACATTTTTAATGTGAATAATTAGGTAAATCAGCATTTGCACACGCTAACTTTAGGAGACATTTAGCCATGATTAAAACCTATGGCGACTTTATCGAAGAACCTGACTCAGAGCAGGAATATCTTGCTATTGGTTTTTCGCCCAGTTCAATTCCTTTAAAGCAGCGTTGGCGTAATAACGGTTTATCTGCGGACTTTCTAGCGGATTATTTGTCGACTTTCTTTCCTTCATCTGACAGTGAATCTACTGAACTTTCTCGGCATGAACAAATTAAGGGTGCGGTGAGTTACATTGCAAATGAATTATTAGAAAATGCAATGAAATTCAACCAAGAAGTACAACCGCGTTCAATTAATGTACGTTTAAATTTGCACGAGGATCGTTTGAGCTTTTTTGTCACCAACAGTATTACGCCAGAACAAATGGAAACATTGCTGCATTATATTGAGGAGTTACTCAGTACTGATCCGCAAGAAATGTATATTCGTAAATTAGAATATAATGCCATACAAGAAGAATTAGAATGTTCTGGGTTGGGTTTGCTTACCATGATTAACGATTATTCAGCAAAGCTAGGCTGGAAATTTGAAACCGTTTCAACACAGCCTTCTATTATTCTAGTGACAACGCGGGTTGAGTTAGCGGTTTAGGTTTTGGAGAATATAATAATGGAAATTAAAACAGATACTTACAGCATCTCACAGGCGCATGAGAACAATACCATTAAGCTGGAAGGTGCATTGCGTTTAAGCGGCATGGATGAATATGCCCCTATTGTTGCGTTATTTAATGAAGTAGCAGCTTCTCCCACAGAGCAGGTTATTTTAGATTTGCGCAATCTTGAGTTTTTAAATAGCTCAGGTATCAATATTTTGTCTAAATTTGTCATCAAGATACGGCAAAAAGAGAATGTACAAGTGGTGGTGCAAGGCTCTCAGAAAGTGGCTTGGCAGGGTAAGTCATTGAAGAATTTACAGCGTTTAATGCCTACTTTGCAGTTGAAGTGGGAGTAATCAGTTAAGGATAACAACGTGTTGTAGGATGGGCTGAGGAACGAAGCCCATCGTTTACCGTGATTCGGCTGGCGCGACTGATTGGCTTCGTGCCTCAGCCCACCCTACGGGAAATCCTACAAGAACGAGAAAAAACTGAGCGGTATTTATGGATAGCTTATTATTGGTTGGTTTATTAGCGGGCTTGGCGTGGTTTTGGTTAGACAGTTTGCGCACCCGCGATCTGGCCATCCAATTGGCGCGGCAATTGTGTCAGCAGCATCAATTGCAGTTGTTAGATCAAACGGTGAGTTTGCAGCGTTTGTGGTTAAAACGGGCGCAAGGCGGGCAAGTGTGCTGGTTGCGCACTTATCAATTTGAGTTCACGGAAACCGGCGCAAGTCGTCAAGTGGGCAGTTTGGTGTTATTGGGGCGTAAGTTACAGGTATGGGAATTACCGGATTATGCAAACCGCACCATTGTTGATTCGCAGTAAGGCGGATGCGCAGAGCCGCCTTACCACGAGGCGGGTCGTTAACGTAACTCGACTTGCCACATGGGTTGGCTTTGTTGGTCAAAGCCTGCCCATAGCTCGGCGTAGCTTTGTCCAGTGACAGGATGTTGCACATCGGGAGCAAGTTCGGCTAAAGGCCCTAACACAAAAGCATATTTTAAAATCTCGTCGCGGGGGATTTCTAACTGCTCGGTTTTTAACACCAAGTCACCGTATAAAATTAAGTCAATGTCTAGCGTGCGGGAGCTAAAACGCTCTCCACTGCGCAGGCGACCTTGTTGGTGTTCAATTTCTCGCAAAGCGTTTGCGATTTCGCTAGGGCTTTCTGTGGTGGTCAAGCCCACGACTAAATTATAAAAATTATCGCCCTCAAACCCGACTGCTTCTGTCTCATACACTGCCGACAAGCTTAACTCGCCGTAATGTTGTTGTAAGGCAGCAAGCCCCGCCTGAATATTCTCTACGGGGTCGATATTACTGCCAATACTCAAATACACTTGAACCGTCACGCTGGTTTTGCTCCTCGTTCAATGATAATACCCACATCTCGCGCCCCTCTGACAGCACCTTTTTTATTTAACTGTAAGCGTACCCACGGCACATTGAATTCTGTTTGCACAATTTCGGCGATGCGTTCGGCGAGGGTTTCCACTAAACCAAATTCGCTATGGCTAACAAAATCAATGATCCGTTTCGCTACACCTTTGTAATTTAAGGTGTCTTTGATGTCATCGGAGCTGGCGGCTTTTCTAATATCTGTCGCCATCTCTAAATCTAGCACAATTGCTTGCCGTACTTGGCGTTCCCAACCATAGATACCGATAACCGCGTCCACTCTTAAGTCACGTAAATAAATGATGTCCATATGATTTCCGTTGCTCAGTAACAGGTAAATGACAATTAAGTGTGTGCAGGCGGTGATAGGGTCAAGGGCGCGATGCACACTTAATGTTTGCATGATACAGTGAATATCAAGTTATCATACAAGGTAGTTGTAGGGCGGATAAGGCGCGAGCCGTCATCCGCCGTGATGTTGTTTGTCTGAATCAGAATTTACAGAATTAAAAAATTTTCAGGATGAATAATACAAAAATTTGATTTAAATGCTGTACAGAAGTCGATGTCGGATGACGGCTTACGCCTTATCCGACCTACGAAAACGTAAAAATACTAAATTGGCTTAAATACCATCAAAAAGAACACGCCAACCATACTGATAAATGCCGGAATGCCTAAACAAAACCACGTCCACATTAAACGATAATACTCTCGCGGCAACTCGGTATTATGCTGCCATGCCACTTCTGCCAAACGCTGCACCCGTAATTGAATCCATACTACTGGCAACCAGCAAATGCCTGCCACGGCATACAATACCAAGGTTAGCCATAACCATAGTTGCGTTAATGGATACCCTGCATACCACACCATCAGCAGACCAGTCAGCGGTTGCGCGACAACCGTAGTCGCAGTAAATACCCAATCGGCAAATACTACATGACGCGCTGTCAGCGCAATGGTCTGCACATGGCGGCTTAAATGTGCGCGCCACAAATAATAGGCACTGCCTAAACCTGTACCGAATAACAAAGTCGCGCTAATGATATGCAAAGTTTTTAACACTAAATATTCATTCATAAACCACTAACGCTCCTCTAGCACTAACATGATTAAGGTGGCAGCCAATAAGGGCAGATTTTTACTAATGGGGCCAAACGGATGTAACCATAACTCGCTTAAACCAAAACTGATTAACACGGTATAACCCAGCATTAGACTACATTGCACCGCCACCACCCAGCGCAAACGATAGGCAAACAAGGTCGCCAAGCCTAGCGCGAAATCTAATGCTGCTGCACCATATAAGGCCAAGGGTGCTAACACCGCACCAGTGACACCTGTTGCCGCTAACAATGTGTAACTGTCCGCGCTAGGATATAAACACGCCGACACGATACCTGTCCATATCCAGACAAAGGCAATGCAAAAACGTAGCAAAGGACTGAGCAACCATAAACGGGCTTGCCAGCGATCTCCTGTCACCGTAGGTTGTGCGGCTAAGGCATGGGCTAAGGGCTGCGGCGTGTGTCCCGTTGCAGCGACTAAGGGTTGCACATCAGCATAATTGCCCCGCTGTAACATCGCCAAGGTATCACTATTTAACGCCCCTATTTTTAGTACATCATTAACCCGCGCTAATGGACGCATGATCGCCAAGGGTAACGCCAGCGTCGGCGCAGGCGGTAATTGCAACCATTGCCGCAGCAGGCGCAATAATTCAGCAAAACTGACTTCCTCTTTACCCACAAGTGCCAGTCGCTGGTGGCCTGACCAATTATCGATTAAGCGCACAATGCTTGCGGTAAAATCATCAATATGAATCGGTTGCAAACGCTGTTGTCCGTCACCAATCAAGGGCATAACGGGCAGGGCAGCGAGCGCACTGAATAAAGTGGTACTGCCGCCACCGCGTCCAACAACGATGGAAGGATAAACAATGATTGGCTCTACATCGAGTTGCCATAACGCGCTATCGGCTGCCTGTTTGCTGTGCTGATAAGCGGTGTAGGTCTCTGCTTCTGCGCCGAGTGCAGAAATTTGCAACACGCGCCGAATGCCCAATTGCTCAGCCGCTTGAAATAAGGCGATAGGTGCATGCGTGTGCAAATCATCAAAGCGTTGTTGTTTGCTTTCTTGAATAATGCCTACTGCATTGATCACCACATCAACGCCCGTTAAACGGCTTACCCATACACTCGGCTGATGATCCTGCGTATAATCGCACGCCACCCACTGTACTTGAGGCCATAGCGCTTGCCAGCGGGCAGGTTGCCGAGTACAGGCAATGATTTCGTGCTGTGCGGCGAGTAAGACAGGGATTAAATGTTGTCCGAGAAATCCGCTCGCGCCAGTGAGAAAAATTCGCATTAGAGACCCCTAACGGAACCCAGTGTTCCAGCGACATGGTTTAACTGCATAGTTGACGATGTTGCCCGCCATCCCGTGTTTATCAGGCGGTGGCGATAACATGAGCATCAAAATAATGAGTAAAAATGCATTTGAATTCGTTTTTGGCTTGCACGCTGTGCGACAAGTATTTGCTGAAGATTTTACCCGCATTTTAGAGATGTGGGTATTACAGGGTCGTACTGATCAACGTTTACAACCATTAATCGATCAAGCCCAACAACAAGGCGTGACCGTGCAAGTGGTGCCGCGCAAAACCTTGGATAAATTATCACAACAAGGCCATCATCAAGGTGTGGTGATTCGTTGCCGTGCGTTACCGATTTTAGATCAAAATGATTTAGCCGCAGTGTTGGCAAAGTTAGAAACTCCGCCCTTTTTGCTGATCTTAGACGGTGTGCAAGACCCGCATAATTTAGGCGCATGCTTACGCACCGCCGATGCGGTCGGCATTCACGCGGTGATTGTGCCGCGTAACCGTGCCTGCGGTTTATCGCCAACTGTGCGCAAAGTTGCCAGCGGTGCAGCGGATACCGTGCCTTTGATTCAAGTCACCAACTTAGCGCAAACCTTGGAATGGCTACAAGAGCAAGGCGTATGGTTAGTCGGCACTGATGATGAAGCCGAAGCCTCATTGTATCAATTGAATTTAACCGGCGGTTTAGGCTTTATTTTAGGCGCAGAAGCCGAAGGTTTACGCCATTTGACGAAACAACATTGTGACCATCTGGTCAGTATTCCTATGAAAGGACAGGTTGAAAGTTTGAATGTGTCGGTGGCAACGGGCGTATGTTTGTATGAGGCGTTGCGTCAGCGCTTGCAGGCGAGTGCTTGATTTTTCTAGGTTGCTAGTTCCCACGCGCCCTGCGTGGGAACTCATAGCGGCGCGCCTGCGCCGAGTGTCAGATAGACGTGGACAAATTCGTGACGCAGGCGCGTCGGGACTTGCTCCCACGCAGAGCGCGTGGGAGCCAGAAACGGACAATTTGAGCTGAACTCCAAGTCAAATGAAAACCGCAACAGACTTTATGCAACTCGCCATCAATTTGGCATTGGATAATGTGCGCACGCAACAAGGCGGGCCTTTTGGTGCGGTGGTTGTGCGTGAGGGGGAAGTGATCGCGCAAGGGGTGAACCGCGTTGTTAACAACAATGACCCCACAGCTCACGCGGAGATCATGGCAATTCGTGCCGCTTGCCAGCAGTTAGGTCATTTTCAGCTCACTGATTGCGAGTTATACACCTCTTGTGAACCCTGCCCAATGTGTCTAGGTGCGATTTATTGGGCGCGGCCTGCGCGAGTATTTTACGCTGCGACCCGTATTGATGCAGCGGCGATTCAATTTGATGATGCGTTTATTTATCAAGAGTTAGCGTGCTCACCGCATCATCGCAGTATTCCTTGTCAACAGTTATTACGTGAAGAAGCGTTAAAAGTGTTTGAGGCATGGCAAGCGTGTAATGCTAAAACACGGTATTAATACAGCTATTAAGTTAGTAGAATAGAAAAGCTGTATCCGCGTGCGTAAATGTATTTCATTACCCCATATTATGCCGTGTTTTAATTTAGCGAGTGTAGATGTTAGCGTAAGAAGACCCTGACACATGTTAAAACTACAAAACCTAAAGTATTTAACGCTATTTTTATTAGTACAAATTGTATTATTTATCCCGCCTTGGCTGTATACGCAAGAAAAGCAAACTTTATTAGAACAAAGCGAAACCAGAAGTCTGTCGAATGCTTATCAAATTTCCGTTGGTTCTTATGAAAATATCTCTAAATTGCTGTATAGCGAAATTATCAATGTGCCAGAAGTCCTGCATTGGGTTGCCTTAGCTAATAGCTTAGCCAATACTGAGGATGTAAGACAACAGAACTACGCTAGAGCGCAATTACTCGCCACCTTATCTAAAACCTATCAAGCTTTAAAAAGCTTTGGGCTAAAGCAATTACACTTTCACCTACCTGACGGCACCAGCCTTTTACGCTTTCATCGCCCTAATAAGTTTGGCGATAAACTATTCGATGTTCGTTATTCCATTAAACAAGCTAACACTTTGAAAGAACCTGTATATGGCTTTGAAGAAGGTCGTATTTATAACGGGTTTCGTTATGTATTCCCGCTATTTTATGAGAATAAGCACATAGGTAGTGTCGAAACCAGTGTTGGTTTTCCTGCTATTGAACAATCAATGAAACAGGTGTTGCCTGAAGAATTTATGATGTTGTTGGATAAACAGGTGGTAATGGGTAAAGTATTTAGCTCAGAACAAAGTAATTATCAATCTGTTGCCTTAAGCCCATATTATGTAGAGGAAACCTCATCCTCACAAAAACATGCAATGATTCCTGCTAAGCAATTAGCGCAAATAAACCAACAACTCGCCGAACAAGTTTCAGAAAAGTTATTAGCTAAACAAAGTTTTATTGCAAGTACCGTAGTCGATAACAAACCCTACTTGGCAACATTTGTGCCTTTGTATAATGTGAAAAAAGAGGCTGTTGGTTATTTAGTTTCTTATGCAGAAGATGACCGTTTAATGGCATTAAATCATAGTTTGTACTTACGCTATGCTGGGCTGACTTTGATTAACTTACTTGGCTTTGCTTATTTTCTATTATTAATTAAAAGCAAGGCGCGTATTAGTTTACAAAACGAGCATTTAAATCAGCTTAATCAAGAAAAAAATGAATTCATGGGCATTGTCGTTCATGATTTAAAAAACCCTTTATCATCAATTATGGGCTATGCGGAATTTCTGCAAGAAGATGCAGAATTTATGGATGTTGAAACAATTAAAGATTATGCGGGTAATATTGAACATTCGTCGGTGCATATGTTTCAATTAATTACCAATTTATTAGATGTAAATGCTATCGAATCCGGTAAGCTCAACACTACATTTGAAGAAGTTGAACTCGCACCTATAGTTGCCGAATCCGTTACACAATATCAAGAACGTGCTGAAAGTAAGCAAATTAAACTGACCTTATCTTTGAAACAGTGTTGTTTAGTGACTGATAAACTGTTGTTCCAGCAAGTCATGGATAATTTGATTTCCAACGCAATTAAATATTCACCGCATCACAGTCAAGTACAGGTGTACATGCAACGACGAAACAATAAGCTATTGTGCATCGTTGAAGATCAAGGGCCGGGTTTAAGTCCAGCAGATCAAAGCAAGTTATTCGGCAAATTTGTACGCCTTAGCCCACGCCCCACAGATGGAGAACATTCCACTGGTTTAGGTTTATTTATCGTCAAAAAACTGGCTGACACCTTACAAGCACAAATACGTTGTGAAAGCGAGTTAGGCAAGGGATCGCGGTTTATTTTAGAGTTACCTTGTCTGCACACTACTGTATGAAGCGGCAAGTTTGAAGGATTAATTGCCCTCACCTAAATTTTCTCCTTTTGAGAAGCGGATTTAGCTGAGGGCATTCTTTTGACTTTGCTATACTAAACACGCAAAACTGATCCTCAGCCGATGCTTAAACATCGCTGAGCACTTTACCGATTGAATCAATAGGATATAAAAGCTTTTATGGCATTAACGAGTCAACAACTCCGTTATTTACGCGGTTTGGCACACCATTTAAAACCCGTGGTGATGATTGGGCAGAAAGGGTTAAGCGAGAATGTTTTAACTGAGTTAGAGCAAGCCTTGGCACATCATGAACTGATTAAAGTGAGCATTGCCTCAGAAGATCGGGAAGAACGAAAAGTGTTTACCGATGAAATTTGCACCCACAGCCAAGCAGAGTTGGTGCAACGGATTGGCAAAATTAGTGTGTTATATCGACCTGCGAAAAAACCAAAAATTCAGCTACCACGCTAAGCTAAAGCCCCCATTTGCGGCATTCAGTCTTGTGACTGGATGCCAGTCGCTGCGTAAATGTCGTTGATTGCTTGTTTTTCGTCACTGCCGTTACAATACCGTTTTCATTACCCATCGCTTGCAATGAGGATTTTTGGATATGACGAGAGTGTTATATTGCGCAATGTTGTTAAGTGCAGGGTTGCCTTGGCAGGTTGTGGCACAAGAAGAATGTGCAAATGCGATGAGTCAGGCCGAAATTACAGCATGCAGCGTTATTGATTACAAAAATGCAGATGAGGCATTAAATGGCACGTATAAAGTGATTATGCCTGCTATTACCAATCCTCAGCGTGAACAATTGCGTAATGCTCAACGGGCTTGGATTAAATTCCGTGATGCAAATTGTGAACATCAGGCATTTGACACACGCGGCGGCTCTATTTATCAAGCAGTGAAAAATGATTGTTTAACACGAGTCACCTTAGCGCGTGTTGAAGAGTTAAAACGCATTTACCCTGGTTTGTTTCCCAAACAAATGACGGCAAGTTTAAACAATGTGTTTAACGCACCACCCGTCGTTCAAACAAACCCCGTAGCAGAAGAGGTCAACACACCTGAACCAAAAGCCAATGGCGGCAAAATGGATGCTGACGTTTTGTTAGGACGTTGGGAAAATATGGCTGAGGGTTACGACATCCGCTTACAATTTAACCTTGTTAAAGGGCAGAACTTGTATAGCTCCGTGCTTAACGGCGCGCCATTTGAGGCGGGTATCTGGCAATTATTAGATGATCAACTGTTGATCACGACCAGTACCGGCGAGCAATTGCGCCTGTACAGCAAAGTCGCATTACAAGACAATGTGCTGTCATTGTATGAACAAGATGGCAGTGTTGAACATTATCGACGACAACCTTAAATGAGCTAACGGTTCACTAAAGTGGTAGATAAAGGGTATGGAGGCCACCACTTTGGTTATGTTTCTCGCGTTATGCTTATTCCAACCTGTAGGTGTTTGCAACGGTGAAAACATGCCTTAGCCGTTTGAAAGGACTCTTATTCATCTGGGGGCTATGTCTCTCCAGCACGGTCAGTGCTTTAGAGTTAATGCGCCTCAATTTAGAACAGGCAGCAGGGACAGGCTGGCAGGCTAAAGGTGTTGAACTCAGCATTCGCTTAGATGCACAACACACAGATCGTTTAAGCCTACAAGTCAGCGCGGCGCAATTACAGTTCACAGGACTTGCCAAACCGCTGCAAGGGGTCAACATCGATTGCCCTGTGTTTCAACAGTCTGCACAATGGATTCGCTGTCAAAAAGCCAGTTTAAAGCTGGGCGGTGATCTATTCGACCAGCAAACCGCCACCATTCGCTTTAATTATAATCTCTCCGATGCCAGTCTTGAGTTTGCACTGACTAAAGTTGCTTTTGCTAGCGGTCAACTCTCTGCCACTGCCAATACAGGCAAAAACGGTTGGCAAGTTGAACTGAATGCCAAACAACTGGCTTTAGATAAGGCACAACAACGCTTAAGCCCCTTATTCGATCTCCCCGCCGATACTTATCAAGCCAGCGGCGAAGCCACGCTCAAACTCACTGCACATGGTAACGATAAAAACCAAGTCGCCAATATCAGTCTTGACGTGCAAAAAGCAGGCTTTAGCAATGCCGACGGTAGTCAAGTTGGTGAAGGTTTAACACTGCAACTCAACGCGGATTTAACCGGCGGCGGTGACAAAGCTTGGCAAGGTGAAGTGTCGTTACAACACCAAGGCGGTGAAGTGTTTGTCGATCCGATTTATCTGGATTTAACCGAGCATGAGTTAACACTCAACACTGTTTTTGAGTGGTCGCAACAGCAATTGCGTTTGCGCAGCGTACAATTTGTACATCCCGCCGTATTATTTTTTAACGCCCAAGCAACATTTGATTTCAGCAAAGAATTTACCGTTAAGCAATTACAAGTTGCCGCGAATATGCCGGATTTGGGGCGTTTATACCATGCGTATTTGCAAAACTGGTTAGACAGTAACGGGGATAAAGGCTTAGGCATGACCGGCAGTATCTCAACGCGTGTGGATTGGGGCAAAGCGATTCAGGTGCGCAGCGAGTTATCGCATATCAGCCTAGAGAATGCAGATAAAACTTATGGGTTAGCGGATTTAAATGGGCGTTTGCAATGGCATTCTGATTCGACTAATCAAAATTATCCAAGCTTTTTATATTGGCAATCGGCGTATTTTGCCCAGAATTTGACTTTAGGCAGTAGTGAAGTGCATTTTGCCGTGCGTGGTGCGCAAGTAGATTTGCTGAAACCGTGGTTTATCCCCATTTTAGATGGGGCGTTGCAAGTGAATAGTTTACAGCTACGCAACTTAAGCGATATGGCACAATTGCAAGGCGAAATTGGCTCTCGTATTTGGCCGGTTTCCATGCAAGCATTAAGTACGGCATTCGGTGGCCCTGCTTTGCAAGGACAGTTAGCGGGCAATATTCCATCGATTCGTTATCAAAATGGACAAGTCGAAATTGGCGGTGCATTACAAATTAATGTGTTTGACGGCACGATTAATATTCAGTCTTTAGTGTTAGAGCAGCCGTTTAGTAATAGTCCACGCTTGGCAGCCGATGTCAGCTTAGATCGGATTAATTTAGGCACTTTAACCGGTGTGTTTGAGCAGTTTGGCGCGATACAAGGCGAAGTGTCTGGCTATATGCGGCAAGTGCGTTTATTGAATTGGCAACCGGTTGCTTTTGATGCCTTTGTCGGCACAACACCGAATAGCAAAGAGCCGAAAAATATTAGCCAGAAAGCGGTTAACAATTTATCCAGCTTAGGCGGTGGCGGTACAGTGAATGCCATTTCTCGCAGTGTGTTAAATCTGTTTGATAGCTTCTCGTATGAGAAATTAGGCTGGGGCTGTCGTTTGCAAAATGGTGTTTGTGAAATGCGCGGCGCGGCGACAGCACCGAATGGTTATTACATCGTTAAAGGTGGCGGGCTGCCGAGTATTAATGTGATTGGGTATAATCAAAAAGTGGATTGGCCGGAATTACTCATCCGTTTAAAACGCATTACTCAAGTGAAGGATATTAGCGCGCCGGTTATTGAATAAGTATTGTAGGGTGGATAAGGCGTTAACCATCATCCGCCGTCAATGTCGTATGACGCTATGTTTATACGACCTACAACCGCTCTCATCTTAATAAAGCAATTAACAAGGAGACAGTATATGTATCAGTTGCGTATCAGTGCCGTTATGGGCGTGCTTATGTTGCTCGCCGCCTGTGTCACCATTAATGTATATTTTCCAGCAGCAGCAGCAGAAAAAGCTGCCGATCAAATTATTGATAAAGTGTGGGGGCCTGAAGGTGGTGAAGCTGAGCCTGTTGCACCTGACAGCGTAGCACCACAAACCCATTACACACCCTCTACGGTAGACCGCTTGTTAGCTGCCTTTATCCGCGACGCGCAAGCCGCTGCTAACATTGATATTTCTAGCCCTGCGATTCAAGCCATTAATCAACGCATGGCGGATCGGCATAAAAACATAGAGAAATATTACGACAATGGGGCAATTGGTTTAACCAATGACGGTTTTATCACCGTGCGTGATGCCAAATCTGTTTCCTTACGAGATCGTAATAATGTCAACGCTTGGGTGACTGAAGAAAACCAAGATCGCCGTGACTTATACAGTGCAATTGCTTCTGCTAATGGCCATCCAGAATGGGAAGCTGATATTCAAGCCACTTTTGCAAGCCGTTGGATTCAACGTGCGAAAAAAGGTTGGTGGTATCAAGACAGCAAAGGTAAATGGTTACAAAAATAAACATGATTGCCTGAGTTTGATTTTATATTAAAAACAATAATTAACTTGTTTTCTCCGCCATATTAAGGTTCTTATTTAAAGTCCTCTCCCTCTGGGCAAAGGTATTTACATAAGTGAAAATAGTTTAGTAAAAACAATTGGTTTCTCGTTCCCATCGTCCCGATGGGAATGCATACTGTGTCGCTCCAGCGGCACGTTTAGTCGTCTAAGCTGTTGTTGGAGCTTGATTCGCGCCGCTGGAGCGACGCGGCATGCATTCCCACCAAAATGGTGGGAACGAGAAAAACCAGAACTACAAAAACTGTTTAGTTTATTGATTGTTTTTAAAAATATTACATCGAATTCTGGCTTATAGCTAAGCCGCAGACTCGCTGCGGCTTACATTCCAGCACCTCTTTTTTGCCCACGACTTTTGATGAAATCCCATGAGCATGAATGTACTTGTTTTTGATATTGAAACCATCCCTGATGTTGCCAGCGGTCGCCAGTTATATGGCAATCCAACTGAAATGGCAAAATTGAGCGATGAAGATGTTGGTCGTGTAATGTCTCATCACCGTTATCAAGAAACCGACGGTCAAAGTGAGATGTTACGCCTACATCTACAACGGGTTGTGGCTATCTCAGCCGTGTTACGCAGCGGCGATCATTTTAAAGTCTGGTCATTGGGAGAGGCAGAATCCTCAGAACAAGAATTAATCCACCGCTTTTTTGAAGGCTTACAACGCTATAAACCGGTATTAGTGTCTTGGAATGGCAGCGGCTTTGATTTGCCCGTACTGCATTACCGCGCCTTATTGCATGGCGTACAAGCCCCGTTGTATTGGACAACAGACAATGTTCCAGACGGACATTTTCGCTGGAATAACTACTTGAACCGCTATCACGAACGGCATTTAGATTTAATGGATGTCTTATCTGGTTATCAAGGCCGCGCCTTTGCACCACTGGATCAAATTGCCAGCTTATTAGGCTTTCCCGGCAAGATGGGTATGAGCGGACAAAAGGTCTGGGATACCTACTTGGAAAAAGGTTTGCAAGGGGTAGAAGAGATTCGCAATTATTGCGAGACAGACGTATTAAACACGTACTTAATTTTTTTACGGTTTGAGTTAATACGCGGGCATTTAACACCAGACAGTTACACGCAAGAATGCCAACGGGTACGCGAATCCTTAAAAGCTGAACAAAAACCGCATTTAAGCGAGTTTTTAGACGCATGGAAAGAGCAAGTACCGTTGATGACGGATAAGTAGTTTTAAGCAGTTTTTCTCGTTCCCACCATCTTGGTGGGAATGCATGCCGCGTCGCTCCAGCGGCGCGAATCAGGCTTCAACGACAGTTTATATGACTAAACGTGCCGCTGGAGCGACACAGTATGCATTCCCATCGGAACGACTCCCCCTTATACATATATCAGCTTGTGACCTAATATCACCATAAGGTCACAAGCAAAGTAAAGGGGGGAAGTATGAGCTGGGTAAATGAGGA
>QKBZ01000025.1 GCA_003245895.1 Beggiatoa sp. | reverse complement strand
GAGCGACGCTCACTTTCAGAAAAGTCTTGGGTAATTGAGAACTATCACCGAGGTATCAAGCAGTTTTGTGGTGTTGAAAAATGCCAAGCACGTTCTGCAACTGCACAACGTAAC
This sequence comes from Beggiatoa sp., assembly GCA_003245895.1. Lineage (GTDB taxonomy): Bacteria > Pseudomonadota > Gammaproteobacteria > Beggiatoales > Beggiatoaceae > SZUA-411. The sequence goes on along the minus strand of QKBZ01000025.1, from coordinate 26,392 downwards.
CATATTGCTTTGGCCTTGCGAGCTTTTCTCTGATTGGAAACCTATAGCTATGTTACTGGGAATAGCTGGTTTGAAGCCAAAATGCAGATTATTCGCGAGGCTATCAGGGCTTACCTTAATAACCCTTTATATCTGTTGAAGGCAACTGCGTAACTCCTATAATCCTATGACTCTGCTGGAATACTATAGCCTATCTTAATCTTGGTTATTTTTGTCCAATTACTTATTATCTCGCGCCGAAACCCATCATGTCATTTTGTAATATGATGGGTTTCGCTTCGCTCTACCCATCCTACAACCTGAGTTCGACGAAATATTTGCTGTAAAAACAGTTGGTTTATCGTTCCCACACGCCGTATGGAAATGAAGTCACGACGCGCTGCGTCGCGGATTTGTTCCAAGATCGAGCTAAATTCGCCGTTTAGTTTACTCGTGACGTAGCACGTCACGACTGCATTCCCAAATGACATTTGGGAACGAGAAGCATAGTTTTGTTTTTAATGATATTTTTCGTCGAATTCAGGTAGTACGGATCACAAACAACAAAAAAGCCACTGAACCCAAATTCAGTGGCTTTTCCAGCTTTTAAGTCAACGAGAAACAATCGTGCTTATTGTTTCTCTGGCGCAGGCTCTGGTTTATCTTGAGCTGGCTTAGGCGGTGCATTTTTCGCGTCAGATTTAGCTTTGTCAGCTTTGGCTTTTGCGTCTTTAGCTTTCTCGCCGTCTTTGTGTTTGTGCTCACCCTCTGGTTTCTCGCCTTTTGGCTTCTCACCTTGTGGTTTTTCACCCTTAGGTGGTTCGCCTTGAGGTTTCTCACCTTTTGGCTGCTCGCCTTTAGGTTTTTCGCCCTTTGGCTTGTCAGCTTTGGCTTTTTCAGTTGGTGGTTTACCGTCTGGTTTTGCATCAGCCGGTTTTTCTTTCGGCGCAGGCGGTGGTGCGTCAGCTTCAGCCGCGTAAGCTGGGTAGAACAAAGAAGCAGAGCCTAATACAGTTAAAGCTAATGCAGCCGTTTTAGCAGTCGATAACCAAAATTTCATTATTATCACCATTGCAGAGAAAGTGAGTTGGATGAGTGTCTTTCGCTCACAACAAACACAGCAAGAAGATCACTGTTCACTTAAACGCCCTTAGTTTTAAAACCTGTCGTCGCTGCAAAAAAAATTTTTTACGCCGATAACTGCGCACAGCATTGCTGCGCCGCCTGCCATTGTTCCGTTTGTCGCAAGGCTTGCCAATCCAAGGCCGGACGACCGTGCATACGCATTAAACGCATTTGAATTGCCGGAGTTGGTTCAATGTGTAACTGACTGAGCAAGGTCAACACCGCCGCGCGGTCATTACAGACTAACAACATATCGCAACCTGCCGCCAAAGCTTGCTCTGCTCGCGCCACTACATCGCCGACAATCGCCGCGCCTGCCATGGTTAAATCATCACTGAAAATCACGCCTTGGAAATGCAATTGCTGACGTAACACCGTTTGCAGCCAGTAAGTCGAAAAGCCTGCTGGTTTATCATCGATTGCCGGATATAACACATGGGCAGGCATAATGGCAGGCAATCCCGCCTTAATCATGCGTGAAAAGGGGATTAAATCAGCAAATTGCAAATCAGCAAAAGGTCGCTCATCAATCGGCAATTCGGTATGTGAATCCGCTGCAATTGAGCCATGACCGGGGAAATGTTTGCCCACCGCCATCATGCCCGCGTGTTTCATGCCCAGCATTAAGGCTTGTGCTAATTGCGTCACTACCTCGCCTTCTGCGTGAAATGCGCGATCACCGATCACCGTACTCACCTGCGCATCTAAATCCAACACAGGGGCAAAACTGAAATCTACACCCACCGCCCGCAGTTCTGCCGCTAGCAACCAGCCAATTTGCTCTGCTGCGGCTAAGGCTTGTTTTTTATCCGCTTGGAATAATTTGCCTAACTGCGCCATTGCAGGTACACGGGTGAAGCCATCGCGGAAACGCTGCACGCGCCCGCCTTCGTGATCCACAGAAATCAGTAGCGGCGGTTGTCGCAATGCGTGCAATTCTTGCGTTAAGACCGTGATTTGTTCAGGGCTTTCATAATTGCGGCTGAATAAAATCACGCCACCGACCAGCGGATGTTGCAATACTGCGCGATCTTCTTCGGTCAGCGTAGTGCCTGCTATATCGACCATTAAATAGCCTAAAGCCATGTAAATTCCCTTTGCCTACTTTAGAAACAAAACAGTTGTAGGTCGCATAAGAGTAGCGTCATGCGACATCTTGGCGGATGACGGCTTGCGCCTTATCCGCCCTACGAAAATCAATAATCAATTTATTCGGTGGTGGTGATAACTGGCACACAACCGCAACCATAGTCAGAGAAAAATGCCTGAAAACCGTCGCGGCATTGAAAGCGGGTGCGTTGGCAATCTTCCACTTGGCGGCTGATAAAATAACTGTCATCCGGTGGGCAGATTTGCGCCCGACAGCCGCACCCTTGTTGGTCAAAAAAAGGGTAAAAGCCTTGCTCTTTACAGCGAAATTTCAAGGTGTTGCAAGTGGCAACGTCGTTGCTGATGTAATAAGGTTCTGAATGCGTTAAAACAGTGTATAAATTGCGCGCGTTAAGTTGTGGACAATATGTCCGTTCCAAGGCTGCCGCCGCGCATCCGCAGCCTTGTTGGTCAAAAAAAGGGTAGTAGCCCTCGGCGCATTCAAATTGTAATTGTCGGCACTGCAACGGATCGCGGTTTAAATAACGGTTGTCGTCGTCTAACATGCTGCTGGCGGTGAGCATAAAACCGCCACTTTCTGCGCCCGCGTCGCTGGTGCGACAAGTCGAAGGCGATGGCGTGTAACAGCCACAACCTTTTTGGTCAAAAAATGGATATTGACCCGCAGGGCAAGAAAAGTCTGCATTTAAACAGGCTTCGGGGTCGGTTTCATAATAGCGTTGCTGCGCCCAAGCTGACAGGCTGCAACACAGCAATAAAGTTAATAGAAATATTCGTTTTATCACGGTGGTCTCCTCATCAAACGCGCTGACACGCGAGGTAAAATTGCATAAGAGATGCTTAGCTGGTGGTCAATGTGGGTGCAACTTGAATCTGATACAACTTCGCATAATGCCCCGCTTGCGCCAATAATTGTTCATGGGTGCCGGTTTCCACAATGCGCCCGTGATCCATGACCACAATTTTATCAGCGTGAGCGATGGTCGATAAGCGATGCGCAATAATTAAGGTGGTGCGGCCTTGTTGCAATTCGGCTAAGGCGTGTTGCACTTGGAATTCTGAGCGGGTATCGAGTGCCGAAGTCGCTTCGTCAAAAATCAGAATTGGCGCGTTTTTCAGCAATGCTCGCGCAATCGCCAAGCGTTGCCGCTGTCCGCCGGAGAGCTTCACGCCGCGTTCACCAATGATGGTGTTAAAGCCTTCTGGCAATTGCTTAATAAATTCCTCAGCATAAGCCGCTTTTGCCGCTGCGACAATGCGATCATGGCTTGCGCCGTGCATTTCGCCATAGGCAATATTCGCCGCCACGGTGTCATTAAATAACACCACTTCTTGACTGACTAAGGCAATGTTTGCCCGCAGTACGGCAAGCGATAGTTGGTTAATGTCTTGCTCATCAAGCAATAATTGCCCGTCTGAAATAGCATAAAAACGTGGGATTAAATGCGCGAGCGTGGTTTTACCGCTGCCCGATGCACCAACAAAGGCCACGGTTTCACCTGCTTTAATCTGCAATGATAATTCGCTCAACGCGGCGCGTTCTTGTTCGGGATAATGAAACGCCACCTGTTTAAATTCAATTTTGCCGTGTAGTTTGGGCTGTTTTGGCGAGGTCTTGGCGTAAGGATCAGGTTCTGAGGCTTGGTCGATTAAGTTAAAAATGCTGTCAGCAGCGGCTAAGCCTTGTTGCACTTGCTCGTTAACTTTGGTCAGCCGTTTAATAGGCGCGAATAACATGCCCATTGCGGTAAATAAGGAGACAAAACCGCCCACGCTGATGGCATCGTGTGTCGATTGCAACGCCGCGATGTAAATAATCACGGCTAACACGCTGGCGGTTAAAAACTGCACGATAAACACGCTAATGCCGCTGGTTAACTGGGTTTTTACTTCCAATTGCCGCACGCGGTTGCTCGCCTGTGCAAAACGGCGTTGCTCGTAGACTTGTCCGCCAAACACTTTGACTAATTTATGACCGGCAATCGATTCTTCTAACACCCGCGTCACATCGCCCATGGTGTCTTGCAAGTCGGTGTTAATGCCGCGTAAGCGGCGGCTGACGTAGCGCACGACGACGACAATAGCAGGCACGACGGTAAAAATAATCAGCGATAACATCCAGTTAACGTAAAACATCCAAATCAGCAAGCCGACTACAGTCACGCTGTCGCGCACGATGATCACTAAGGCATCAGTCGAAGCTGCCATAACGCGGTTCACATCGTAAGTCACTTTGGACAGCAACACGCCTGCCGAGGTGTTGTCGAAAGTTGGCGTAGGCAGGCTTAACACTTTTTCAAACATGGCTTGGCGCAAGTCCATCACCACGCGAGTGGCGACCCATGACATACCGACCGAACTGGCTAAAGTGGACAAGCCACGCACAATCATTAAGCCAATCAACAAGATGGGAATTAATTGAATCATGTCGGTATCTTGACCGACGAAACCGTCATCAAGCAGCGGTTGCAGCAAGGCAGGCAATAAGGGTTCAGTCACTGCCATGATGATCATGGCAATAATGGAGAAGCTGAACATTAAGCGGTAGGGCTTAACGTAGCTTAGCAAGCGGGCATAGAGTTGATAATTATTCATGCGTTTCCGTGTGGCTTAACATGGCTTCCGCTTCTGGCATGCGTAAGCTGATAAAAACACCGACAATACCAAGCAAAGCCAATACCGCAATTAAACCTTGCATGCCTAATAATTGCCCTAAAATGCCTAACGCGCCCATAAGCAGGGTTAAAGCTCCGATGCCGGAGTTGGCAAACGCAACGTAAGTGGCGCGATCAGTGCCGTCTACGGCATCGACTAAGTAAGTTTTGCGGCCTAAACGTGCGCCTGCTTCGGCAAAGCCTAAAATGATAAACACCAAACCGTAGCTATAGACATTTTGCCATGCATCGGGCAACACGCTGAAAATTAATGCGAACACGGCGGCGACTGTGCCAAGAGCATTGCTATACACCATCACGCGACGACTAGAGGTGTCGGCAAAGCGTCCCCAAAATGGGCTGCTTAACACTTGTGCCAAACCGATGGCAATTAACAAAGCACTGAATAATTGGAAACTGCCGACGCTGAATTGTTGCTGGCCTAAGATGACGTAAAACGGGGCGGCGATTTCGATACAGACTAATAAGGTGCGGCTGTATAAGTATTGCCGATAACCGCGCTGTTGTTGGAATAATTGCCAACCGGCGCGGGCTTCGTCGATGGGATTACGTCCGCCTGCGGTAGCCCCTGCTTCCTCTTGGGTGAGGGCGAAACATAAAGCCCCTAAGCCCCATAACACGCCGCCTAAACCTAATAAACCCAAGTAAGTGCTTAAGTTTTCATGAGTACCTAACCACATTTTAAGTAGTAAGCCGGTGGCGATGGCGAGCAGACCGCCGATGGTGGCGCGGTGGGCTAATAAACGTCCGCGATTGCCTTTCGGGATGGTTTTGCCTACTACGTCTTGAAATGCGACTGAACCCATACCGCTGGCAGCACTGAAAATGCCGAGCAAGATCACGATACTTAATCCGGCGGCGAGCGGTGTCAGCATCAAGGCGGCGGCGATCATTAACCATAAGCACAGTGCTTGCAAAGTGCCTGCGCCAACCCAGAACCATTTGCGCATGGGAAACTGGCGGATATAACCAGAGACGGCTAATTGTGGCAGTAATGACGCGGCTTGTTTGATGGGCATGAGCAAGCCGATTAACCAAACCGGCGCACCGAGCGCATTTAACAACCACGGCAACACGAGGTTAGGCCCTGCCACTTGCTCGGCTAATTTGGTGGCGGAACCGTTGGCGATGTTGAGTAGGTAGTTTTTCGGCAAATGGGTACACGCGGCTTCAGGAATGGCTTTGCACAGCCGCTCGGTATTATCGTCGCCGCTTAAGATGCTATAGGCTTGGTTTAATCGGTTGGGGCTTGGCTGGGTCATAATTTGGGATGGATGTTAGTACGGGCTTCACTCGCGCCGCTGGAGCGACGCGGTATGCATTCCCATCGGGACGATGGGAACGAGAAAAAGTTAATTGCTATCACTGCTCATTTGCTGGCTTTCTTCTAACCAACGCACGGCACGGCTCACTGTCGAGTAGTGAATACCAAAAAAATCCGCAATTTCTTGCATAGAGTACACGCCGGTTAAAAAAGCGCGGGCGATGGCTTCGCGGCGCACGGGGTAGGCTTGTGCGAAGTAGCTCAACGGTTTGACTAAGGATTGTCGTTGTTTTTTCGGCACTTCCCGCGAGTTAATCGAGGGGTGTGCTTGTTCGGCAAAGCGTTCGATAAACTCGCTACCGCCTAAAAAGATTTGATGGCGCAAGTTATCCCAAATCGGCATTTGCTGCATGCCTTCTGCAACAAAGGCTTCATATTTCGACCGCATGGTTTTGATGCGTCCGCCAAAGGGTTGCAAAATGCTTTGTGTATCTAGCCATTTGGGGACGGTGACTTTGCCAGCGGTGGCGGCGTAGCTGCTCCATTGCCAGTCGGCAGCGGATTCGACTAATTTTGCCCGAACGGGGTTTAACACGATATAACGCGCTAAATTCAGTAAATAGGCTTCTTTTTCGACTAAAATTGCTTTAAATCGGCCTTGAAATAAATGCCCGACCGAGTCATGTTGTCGGTTAATATGTTGTGTGTACACGCCGTTTAATTGCCGCATGCCTTTTGATAGGTTGGGTTCAGGCGTTTCGACTAAAAAGTGATAATGGTCGGTCATTTCGCAGTAGGCGTAACACCGCCAGTTAAAGCGGGTGCAAACGTGCCCAAGCAAGTCTAGCCAGTCAGCACGGTCTTGCTCGTTATGATAAATGGCTTCGCGCCGATCACCGCGTGAGGTGACGTGGTACAGCCCGCCTGCGAGTTCTATTCTGAGTGGTCTTGCCATAGTGGGTTAAGGATAGCATTTGCTTTTGTCTTTAACAAGACTTGACCCTTTAGTTGTTTGATGTCTTTATTTGTGGGAAGGAATTGGTTATGCTGTTTTTAACTTCGACCTCCGGTTGTGTGAAATTCCTAGGGGATCGAAGTTGAGAGGGGATAGTGTGCAACGAAGATTCAATGGTTTACGTGTTTGCTTTTTTGAGTTTGAGTTTGAGTTAGTCGAGATAGCGACTAAGGGCATTTTTTGGAGGGTTTCAATTTCCCATTAGGGGTAGAAAGGCGACGCAACCCGCTTATTGTTGAATCAGATGGGAAGTTTCAATTTCCCATTAGGGGTAGAAAGTTTTTACTCCACACACTGGCTGGCGTATCCCACTGGTTTCAATTTCCCATTAGGGGTAGAAAGTTTGCGTCCAAGTTTGTCCCGTGCCATCAAATAGGACGTTTCAATTTCCCATTAGGGGTAGAAAGACAACTATAGTACATACTCCGTTAACGGAGTATGTGTTTCAATTTCCCATTAGGGGTAGAAAGTTTCATGCAAGCATCTACAATACTTATTGTCTTATCGTTTCAATTTCCCATTAGGGGTAGAAAGATGATTCGTATGGGTGCAATGCTGGTTAAGCGTTCGTTTCAATTTCCCATTAGGGGTAGAAAGGTTGTTCCCGAAGCTTGGCTTCCATTTCGTTAAAGTTTCAATTTCCCATTAGGGGTAGAAAGGATGCACAATATTATGCTGATGTACGCATGGATTTAGTTTCAATTTCCCATTAGGGGTAGAAAGAATTGATAAACATTAAAAATAATCCCAGCTATCAGCGTTTCAATTTCCCATTAGGGGTAGAAAGGTAAACGTGAGTTCTCATTAGCAGAAATTGAAATGGTTTCAATTTCCCATTAGGGGTAGAAAGTCTTCATCGCCCGCGCGTGCATTTGTCAACATTTCACGTTTCAATTTCCCATTAGGGGTAGAAAGAGAAACTTTGATTTATCAGCACGATTCTTTGACCCAAGTTTCAATTTCCCATTAGGGGTAGAAAGTAATCACTACAGCGCACAGTTTTAAACGTGCAGCCTCGTTTCAATTTCCCATTAGGGGTAGAAAGTGTATGTATGGGGTTAGGAGTGATACCGCTACTAAAGTTTCAATTTCCCATTAGGGGTAGAAAGTAAACAAGGTTAATGGCGACTTACCTTGTTTAGGCGTTTCAATTTCCCATTAGGGGTAGAAAGAAAATTGAAATAAATGGCAATTCATCTGCCGAGTTATGTTTCAATTTCCCATTAGGGGTAGAAAGAGGCATCGAAGTCCACAGCACGAACTCCCCACTAGTTTCAATTTCCCATTAGGGGTAGAAAGCGCAAACTGTGTAATAACAGTGTTGTTTTTATCATAGTTTCAATTTCCCATTAGGGGTAGAAAGCCGAAAATATCTCTAAGTATCTAACTGAAAGAAGTTTCAATTTCCCATTAGGGGTAGAAAGACCTATTAGGTTTTCGTTTGCCAACTCGTGAAACTTGTTTCAATTTCCCATTAGGGGTAGAAAGCGGTACGTTTGATGAAACTCAAGTGGTCTGTAATGCGTTTCAATTTCCCATTAGGGGTAGAAAGTCAGGTGAGTATGTTTTATTAAAAGTAACTAAAATAGTTTCAATTTCCCATTAGGGGTAGAAAGACCAGTGGCGCAAGAATTACCGCAAGGATTGCATGTTTCAATTTCCCATTAGGGGTAGAAAGTGTACATGCTTACTGAGAGCATGAGGGGCTATATTAGGTTTCAATTTCCCATTAGGGGTAGAAAGTTTGTATCTGACGGTTTCCTTCCGCGTTGAAGAAGTTTCAATTTCCCATTAGGGGTAGAAAGATCAGGATTACTGGTGCAGCAAATCTCAACGCCATGTTTCAATTTCCCATTAGGGGTAGAAAGAATTAGTGTTTCATCGGTTGCAAATGAAGGTTATATCGTTTCAATTTCCCATTAGGGGTAGAAAGTTTATTCTCAACTGCGGATCAAGTATCAATCACACCGTTTCAATTTCCCATTAGGGGTAGAAAGAAACATGGTTGTATAACCTCACAGAAAAGCAAAAGTTTCAATTTCCCATTAGGGGTAGAAAGTGACAGAAAATCGCCATTACACCGAGGAGGAGAGTTTCAATTTCCCATTAGGGGTAGAAAGAGCAACAAAAGACCTGTAGCGATGTCATAGAAGCTAGTTTCAATTTCCCATTAGGGGTAGAAAGCTTATTAGAAAATATCTAAGCCAAGGGCGGCGCGTTCTCGTTTCAATTTCCCATTAGGGGTAGAAAGAACCACAGTACGGACAGCAACCGGCGGCACCACAGTATGTTTCAATTTCCCATTAGGGGTAGAAAGAGTCCGTAAGTGTTGCAGCCGCCGGTTTTTGCAACTAAGTTTCAATTTCCCATTAGGGGTAGAAAGGGTACAAGGTTATGCAAGTCGTTATGAGCCATCTCAAGTTTCAATTTCCCATCAGGGATAGAAAAAAAGCAATGAAAAACCTGAAGGAATCCCCATAATTAATTCCAACCCCTCACTAAAGATAAATTAACCAATAACCACACCCATCATAAATACAGGAGCCATAAATGAACATCAAAGCAAACGTAACAGAATTAATTGGTAACACGCCACTGGTCAGAATTAACTCTCTGTCAGAAGAAACGGGTGCAGAAATTATTGGTAAATGTGAGTTTTTAAACCCATCTTCTTCAGTTAAAGACAGAATCGCGTTTAACATGATTGAAAGCGCGATTAACAAAGGGGTTATTCAAGAAAACACTACCGTCATTGAACCAACCAGTGGCAACACCGGTATTGGTTTAGCAATGGTATGTGCGGCAAAGAATATTAAACTGATTTTGACAATGCCTGAGTCAATGAGTATTGAAAGACGGCAACTGTTAAGTGCTTTAGGTGCGCAATTAGACTTAACACCCGCGCCTAAAGGCATGAAAGGTGCTGTTGAGCGAGCATTAGAACTGAACAAGGAAATTGCAAATTCAATTGTGCTCCAACAATTTGAAAACCCAGCAAACCCTGAAATTCACCGATTAACCACAGCGCAAGAAATATTAAAAGATACCGACGGCAAAGTTGATATCGTCGTTGTAGCAGTGGGTACAGGCGGTACTGTCACAGGTGTTGGCGAGGTCTTAAAAAAAGCGATTCCTAGTGTGAAAATCATTGCCGTAGAGCCTGAGAAATCTCCAGTATTAAGCGGTGGCAGTCCATCCCCGCATAAAATCCAAGGCATTGGTGCTGGTTTTGTGCCCGGCGTACTGAATACTGAAATATACGATGAAATATTCCAAGTAAAAGATGAAGATGCATTTGCAACTTCTGCAAAATTGGCAAAGCAGGATGGTCTTTTAGTCGGTATCTCCTCTGGAGCAAATGCTTACGTTGCAAGTCAAATTGCCCTGAGACCTGAAAACAAGGGAAAAAGAATCGTCACGATTTTATGTGATACCGGCGAAAGATATTTAAGTACCGCGCTTTATCAAACAGAGCAATAATTGGAAAGGCATCTACACAAGCTGTATTTTTCATTAAAAACAAGTAGTTTCTCGTTCCCACCATTTTGGTGGGAATGCATGCCGCGTCGCTCCAGCGGCGCGAATCAGGCTCGAATGACAGTGTACACGACTAATCGTGCCGCTGGAGCGACACAGTATGCATTCCCATCGGGACGATAGGAACGAGAAAAGCGCCGATGTCGGATGACGGCTAAAGCCTTATCCGACCTACAACGCAGCGCGTAACACCGCGATAATATCCGCTTCAGTCATTGCCGGTTTCGCAGGCAAATTGCCGTTTTCATCGTGAATAATGCGTAAAGTTTCCTTGGCATAGGTTTCGAGCAAGCCATCATTAATCCCCACTTCAGACAAACGTGTCGGACAACCGATAGATTTTAAGAACGCTTCAAAACGGTCGATACCTGCCAAGGCACAATCCACATCATCAGGGTTTTTAGCCGTCAGCCCAAAAATGCGTTCTGCAAATTGGACAAACTTACGCGGATTCTGCCGAGTGGCGAAACGCATCCATGCAGGATTTACAATCGCCAAGCCCACGGCATGCGTGATGTCATGATAAGCCGAAATAGTATGCTCAATCATATGCACCGGAAAACCTGCACCACCACTGCCAGAATTCACCCAGCCATTTAAGGCCAAGGTCGCCGCCCATTGCACTTGAGAACGTGCTTCTAAATCGCTGCCGTCTGCAATCGCTTTAACGCCATACTCCATCGCCGTTAAAATCACACTCTCAGCAAAACGATCTTGTATCGGCGTATTTGTCGCGCCATTCAAATAACTTTCTGTGATATGCGTAATCAAATCACACACACCATACGCCGTTTGATCTTTAGGCACAGACAAGGTCAATTCAGGATCAAGCAAGGCCACTTTAGGAAACAAACAGGCATTATGAATAAACGATTTCTCTTTGGTGTCTTCATTAGAAATCACCGCGCCGCAGTTCATTTCAGAACCGGTTGCTGCTAAAGTCGGAACAGTAATTAATGGCAAAGCTTGTGTAGGCACATAAGGATCAGGCTGTCCATGAATAATCATGTCCCACGGATCACCTTCATATAAGGCTGCGGCTGCCATCACTTTTGCCGCATCCATCGTGCTACCACCGCCTAAGGCGATAATCAAATCACATTGATGCGCACGCGCTAAATCCGCACCACGTTTAACAGAGGTAATGCGCGGATTAGGCTCTACGCCATCACATTCAAACACCGCTACACCGGCATCCGTTAAACTTTTTACCGCCCGATCAAACGTACCGTTACGCTTTACACTGCCGCCACCGGTTACAATTAACGCACGCTGACCATATTGCTGTGCCAACTTGCCTAAACGCACGAGTGAACCTGCGCCAAACACAAGCTGAGTCGGATTAAAATATTCAAATTGCATGGTTTATCTCCCGCTTAATAGTTTTGTTTTCATGGTTTTAACTATAGAGGGGAGACTGCTGTTAGCGTTAGACTGATTCTGCGGGAAACTTGCCTAATTCTGCAATTTGCTAATTTGTTTTGACACGACGCTTTCTACAAACTCCCTGCATCTACCAATACGCCTTTAATCCCTTCCGCCAGCACGCGATAGCCCAGCGCGTTAGGATGTACCGTGTCACTTTTTAAGCTGTTATTGCTCAAAATATCGCTTAAAGCATGGCTTTCATACGGAATTTTAAACTCCTCTGCCAATGCCTGATAAAAATCTGCCGGTGATAAAAACAGACCAAACTGAGGCACGCCAATTAACACCACGCTAATGCCTTGTTCTTGCGCCAGTCGAATCATCGCCGCCACATTGGCACGGGTTTCTGCTTCATCCATTTGGCGTAAGAAATCATTACCGCCGTGACATAACAGCAATAAATCAGGGCTAACCTCGGCTAAAATTGCTGGTAAACGGGCTAAGCCTTGAGCGGAAATTTCACCGGGGATGCCTGCGTTCACCACTTCGCGGCCAATTAATTCGCTTAACACAGCAGGATAACTGGCTTCTTCTGCCGCGCCAGTGCCATAAGTCAAACTGTCACCAAAGGCTAATACCACACCGTGTGCTGGTAACGGTGGCAAGCTATGACCACTACTACACGCATTGAGTACACACATACACATAAAAACACCGAAAAAAGTTAATACTCGCATCATGCTTTATCCATATTAAGAAAATCGGTTTGTTTTGCCAGATAAACGGTAGACTATTCTTAACATAAGTAAAGAATATGTAACCTTATAATTAGTTTTGTTAACTTTAGACACAATCTAAAACAACCGTTTATCTTATTAAAACTACCGTTTGTTAGGTGAATAATTGTCTAAATTGGGGACTCTCCCATATCTTAATCATCAAGTGATTCATTTTATTCCTACCGCAAGGAATTCACTTTTGCAGATATCTTTCAGATTTTTCGGATTGTTAGCCGATCCATCGCACTCTTTCTGAGGTGCCACAACCCTGACCACAACTGACCCTTGTTGTGGTCTTTTTTTTTGTCTTGCGTTTTTGCCGCCCGCCATTATTTCTTGTTACACTGTTAATAATCTCAGCGCGACTGATGGGCTTCGTGCCTCAGCCCATCCTACGATGACAGCATTGTAGGGTGGAATAGCGTAGCGTATTCCACCATAAAATTCTGCAATGCAAAAAGCTTAGCAAAAACAGATTATAAGCTGCATGGTGGAATACGGCTTGCGCCTATTCCACCCTACAAAAAATCCCACGCACGCCGATTGCAACTAACACCGATTAACCTGAATTACTTACACCCGCCATGAGCCTTTCCGCCGAACAAGACCTTGCCCAACATACGCCTATGATGCAGCAATATTTGCGCATTAAGGCCGATTATCCCGATACTTTGTTGTTTTATCGCATGGGCGATTTTTACGAATTATTTTTTGAAGATGCCCGCCGTGCTGCACGTTTGCTGGATATTACCTTAACTGCACGCGGACGCAGTGCAGGCGAGGACATCCCGATGGCAGGCGTGCCACATCATGCCTTAGAAGGCTATTTAGCCAAGTTAGTGCGCCAAGGTGAATCAGCGGTGATTTGTGAGCAAATCGGCGATCCTGCGACCAGCAAAGGCCCTGTTGAACGCCAAGTGACACGCATTATCACACCAGGGACATTGACTGATGAAGCCTTGTTAGAAGAACGCCAAGATAATTTATTAGGGGCAATTTATCAGCAAGGCAATGCGTTTGGTTTAGCCACTTTGGACTTAGCCAGCGGACGCTTTGCCGTGGTTGAAGTGGCGAACGCGGGCTTATTGTTCAGCGAATTGGAGCGGGTGCGCCCTGCTGAATTATTAGTCAGTGAGCAACATCAATTTAACCTGCCTAGTCAATTGCCGACACGCCGACAACCGCCTTGGTATTTTGAGCTAGACAGCGCACGCCGTTTATTAACCCAACAATTTGGCACGCGAGATTTAAGCGGCTTTGGTTGCGAGCATTTAACCGCTGCCCTGTCTGCTGCGGGTTGCTTGCTGCAATATGCCCGCGAGACGCAGCGCACGCAATTACCGCATTTACAAGGCTTGCATTGGGAGCGACGCGAGGACAGTGTGTTTTTAGACGCAGCCAGTCGGCGCAATTTGGAATTAGACAGCCGAATCACTGCTGGTCGCCGCGAACACACTTTAGTCAGTGTTATGGATCAATGTGCCACGCCGATGGGTAGCCGTTTGCTGCGCCGCTGGCTGCATCGACCTTTGCGCGACATTGCCACCTTGCAAGCGCGTCATGCTTGCGTCGGCACGTTGCTCGAAACGCGGCAAGCAGATCGCTTATATCAGGAACTGCGCAGCATTGGCGATGTTGAGCGCATTCTCACCCGTGTTGCTTTGAAATCGGCGCGACCGCGTGATTTAAGCCAATTGCGTAACGCTTTAGCCGTGTTGCCCAACTTGCAGCAGGCTTTAAGCACTTTGCAACAGCCTTATTTACAAAGTCTTGCGCAGCAAATCAGCACTTTTCCAGAATTATCGCAGTTGTTGGAACGTGCCTTAGTAGAAACGCCGCCGCAGTTAATCCGCGACGGAGGTGTGATTGCCGAAGGTTACGATCCGAATTTAGACGAGTTACGCAATTTAAGCGAAAACGCGGGGCAATTTTTAGTCGATTTAGAAGCCCGCGAGCGGCAGCGCACCGGCATTGAACGCTTAAAAGTTGGTTATAACCGTGTGCATGGTTATTATATTGAAATCAGTCGTTTGCACGCTGAGCGTGTGCCGACACATTACACCCGCCGCCAAACTTTGAAAGCGGCCGAGCGTTACATCACAGACGAGTTAAAACAGTTTGAAGATAAGGTGTTAAGTGCGCGGGAGCGGGCGTTAAGTTTAGAAAAGCATTTATATGATCAATTGTTAGAGCATATCGCTAGTCATTTGCAACCCTTGCAAGCCTGTAGTGCAGGTTTGGCAGAATTAGATGTGTTAAACAATTTCGCCGAGCGGGCGGACACTTTGAAATTATACCCGCCGCAATTTGTCGCCGAAGCCGGTTTGCATATCATCGAAGGGCGGCATTTAGTGGTCGAAGCAGTGCAAGACGCGCCATTTATGCCCAACGATGTGCAATTAACTGGCGAGCAACGCTTGTTAATCATCACAGGGCCGAATATGGGCGGTAAATCTGTGTTAATGCGGCAAACCGCGTTAATTGTTTTACTGGCACATATCGGCAGTTTTGTGCCTGCGCAACAGGCGTTAATTGGCCCAATTGACGGCATTTATACCCGTATTGGGGCGAGCGACGATTTAGCGGGCGGTCGCTCCACTTTTATGGTGGAAATGACGGAAACGGCGAATATTCTGCACAATGCAACGCGCAATAGCCTTGTGTTAATGGATGAAATCGGGCGCGGCACCAGCACTTTTGACGGTTTATCGTTGGCGTGGGCATGTGCTGAGCATTTGGCGAAACAAGTGCAAGCTTTCACCTTATTTGCGACGCATTATTTTGAATTGACCACGTTGCCGGAAACGGTGCGCGGTTGCGCTAATATTCACTTAGATGCAGTGGAACAAGAAGATAAACTGATTTTTATGCACAAAGTGCGTTCAGGGCCTGCCAATCAAAGCTATGGTTTACAAGTGGCTTTGTTAGCCGGTGTGCCAAAATTAGTCGTCAATCGCGCACGCAACAAATTAAAACAATTAGAAGCGCAACAATTACATGCAGGGCCGGTGCAAATTGATTTATTCCAACAAGCCGCCAACGCCCCTGCACCTGAGCCAGAACCCACAGCAGAACCTGCGCCGCCACATCCTGCGTTAACGCGATTGGCAGCGGTATCCGCAGAGGATTTAACGCCTCGGCAAGCCCTACAATTATTGTTTGAACTCAAGGAATTAATGGAGGAGGCGACATTATGACAACTACAGCCATGTGCTCAGGACGGGTGCGCTGTAATAACCCACATGGGCAGCATGAGATTGCGTACACGCATTGGGGTGATGCGCAAAATCCTAAAGTAGTGTTGTGTTTACACGGTTTAACGCGCAATAGCCGCGATTTCGACTATCTAGCAGGCATGTTGGCAACGGATTATCGAGTAATTTGCATGGATGTGGTCGGGCGCGGAGAGAGCGATTATTTAAGCCATGCCTCTGATTATGCTTACTCGGTGTATATTCACGATGTGCTGACCTTGCTCACGCAGTTGCAAATCAGCGAAGTGGATTTAGTCGGCACTTCGATGGGTGGTTTAATCGGCATGTCTTTAGCTGCCTTGCCACATTCGCCGGTTAAAAGTTTAGTGTTAAACGATGTCGGCCCTATCCTGCCGCAACCTGCGTTAGAGCGCATCGCCGAATATTTGCGCATGCCGCCGTTTATTGCGCGAGATTTAGACGAGGCAGAAGCGCATATTCGTTTTATTTACGCGCCGTTTGGTGTGTTAACGGATGAGCAATGGCAGCATTTAACCCGCCATAGCGTGCGCTTGATGGACGGCGGCGGTTATCGTTTCGCCTATGACCCTGCCATTGTGCAGACTTTTCAATATAAAGAAGAGGTTAACTTGTGGCCGATTTGGTCGGAAGTGGAGCAGCCAGTGTTGTTATTGCGTGGCGCGGAATCTGATTTGCTATTGCCGGAATTAGTGCAACACATGCAAAACTCTCGGCCTGATATGCGCGTGGTAGAGTTTGCCGGTGTTGGACATGCGCCGATTTTAATGTCAGCGGATCAGATTGAAGTAATTAGCACTTGGTTAGCGCATCCGCACGCACATTACGCCCATTAAGGCTGCTGGATACCTTCGATTAAATTTTTGGGCGCGTGAACACACACCCGTTTCTCGCGCCCTGTCTCGCCGCTGATTAAGCTCACACTGGACTTGCTGACACCAAAGGTTTTCGCCAATAGCTTAATAATTTCTGCATTGGCTTGCCCATCGACTGGCGGCGCAGTGATTTTGATTTTTAACCGTTGGTTATGCTCACCGACGATTTCATTGCGGCTTGAACGGGGTTGGATGTGGAGCGAGAGGTAGAGGTCTTGGTCTTGCCAGTGGTAGAAGCTCATGGGGATTTTTTTGTTGTGTGTAAATTTTTCTGGCTCCCACGCGCTTTGCGTGGGAGCAAGTCTTGACGCGCCTGCGTCACGAATTCGCCCACTCCCGTATTCAATACTCGGCGCAGGCGCGCCGCGACGGGTTCCCACGCAAGGCGCGTGGGAACTAGCAAAAATATGCTTTTAACGCGGCGGCAACGGCGGTGGCATATTACTCCCACCACCAAACAAACGCCCTAACTCCGACACTTGCCCTGCCGCTGTCCATTGTGCCATACCTTCTTTCCACACTAAGGTATCACGGTTAATTTGCCCCGATTGCACATATTGACTCAAGGTATTGAAATCGTAAGGGCCATAGGTTTGCCCATCGATGGCAACATGGAAACTGCTTTGACCCGGTAATGGCGGCGGTGCAGCACCGGCTGCGGGTGGTGCGCTAGGCGGCGCTGATGGGGAAGGTGCTTGATTATTGCCAAAGGTGTTTTGCATTTGGTTCGCCATCGCCATGCCCATGCCCATTTGCATAGCAGCATTCGCCATCCCGCCTTGATCGGGGTTTTCAGCCATTTTGCCGATGGCTTCAGCAGATTGATATTTGGCGTAATCATTGAGATTACCCAAAATGCCCATGCTGCTGCGTTTGTCTAAAGCTTCTTCCACCGCAGGCGGTAAAGAAATATTGGCGACTAATAATTGCGCGACTTCTAAACCATATTCCAAGAAATCAGGCTGAATACGTTGCGTCACATATTGGCCTAACTCGTCATAATTTGCCGCTAAATCTAACACTGGAATGCGGCTTTCGCCTAACACGTCAGTGAAGCGTGACACAATCATGGTGCGCAATTGGTCAGAAATTTCGCTGACATTGAAATGCGCATCAGTGCCCACTACTTCGCGTAAAAATTTCACCGCATCTTTAATGCGTAAAGTGTAATTACCGAACGCCCGCAAACGCACTGCACCGAATTCAGGATCACGTAACATGATCGGATTCGGCGTGCCCCATTTTTGGTTGGTTAAGCGCGTAGTATTAAAAAAGTAAACTTCCGCTTTAAACGGACTCTCAAAGCCGTATTTCCAGCCTTGTAATTTAGATAAAATCGGTAAGTTTTTAGTTTCTAAGGTATAAGTGCCCGGTTCAAATACGTCTGCCGGTTCAAAAATTTCTAAATCAACATGACGCTTTGCTTGCCCTTCATTGACAAACACCGCGACTTGACCTTCACGAACAATTAATTTTGCCCCGTTTTTAATTTCATTATCGCTACGTGGATAACGGTACACCATTACATCGTGTTCATCGCTCATCCATTCGATAATGTCAATTAATTCGTTTTTTACAGCACTCCAAAAACCCATGAGTTCATCCTCTGTCATCAATATAAATCAGTTCTTTCGGGCAACTTAAGCCTAGATTGCTGATTAATGTGGTGGTTGTTCACATAAAATCCAGCCGTTAATGGCGATGATGTATGGCTAAACACACTTGCGGAAAATAAACCCGAAAGCAAGTGCCTTTGCCAAGCTGACTTTCACATTCAATTTCAGCTTCCATCATATCGACCAGTTTTTTCACGATAAATAAACCTAAGCCTGAAGACGACTCTTGCCCTGTTGGTCTAGGCGTTAAACGGGTAAATTTACCATACAGTTTACGTTGGTCTTCCGCACTTAAGCCTTGACCTTGATCGGCAATTTCACACACAACCCCCAAACCTTGCTCATATAAACGCACGCTAATTTCATGTTCTGGCAAGGTATATTTCACTGCATTGGATAATAAATTGTCTAAAATCTGATGCACTTTGTTGCCATCGGCATAAGTCAATAAATGCACATTTTCATCATATTCAAAGCATAATTGAATTTTTTTAGTCTGAGCGCGGGTGCGGTATTGATTGACTAAAGCGGTTAAAATCGGCTGAATATGAAATAAATCCATGCTTAATGACAGATGTCCTGATTCAATGCGGTTTACATCTAACAAGTTTTTCACTAATTGGAACATTTGCCGCGCATTGTGTTGAATCAAACGCGAAAAATGGTTGGCGCGAGAACGGGTGTCGGGGGGCGAGTCTTGCTCGATTTCTTCGGCGTAGAGTTGAATATTGGACAGTGGGTTTTTTAAATCATGCGCGGCAATACTCAGCAATTCGTTTTTCTCTTGGTTTAAGAGCAAGAGTTGCGCATTTTTTTCTTCTAGTTCTTTGGTTCTGAGTCTTACTTTTTCTTCTAACTGCTGGCGAAAGTTTTCTAACATCATTAAGTTAGAATATGCACGTAAACTGCCTGTCATCACGGCAAATAGTTTATGTGCGGTTAATTCGGTTTTATTGGCATAGTCGTTAATTTCATAACGCTGGATGACTTCCAATTCTGGCGCATAACCGGGTTGGCCTGTACGCAAGACAATTTGCACTAAATGATTGTCTAATTCCTCGCGGATATACTCCACCAAGCGCAGCCCTGCATCATGGGTTTCCATTACCACATCTAGCAGAATCACGGCAATATTTGAATTTTCTAGCAATAACTGCTTGGCTTCAGCCGCAGAATAGGCATTTAAAATTAATAACGGGCGTTGCTGAAACTCAAACCGCCCTAGCACAATATCTGTGATTTGATGAATATAACGATCATCATCAACCACCAACACCGGCCATGCGTCTTGAGGCTCTGTTGAAGTGGCTATGGTCTCGTCACTTTCTTCCATGAAGAGTAAAGGTTCATCTTCACTGTTATCATCATTGATTATGTTTATATGTGTCATCACCGTTATTCCAAACTAACCCAAATCTTCTCTCGTTCCCGCATGCTGTGTGGCGGTATTATGCACACCCTACAATACTGTCCGTTGTAGGTCGGATAAGGCGGAGCCGTCATCCGACATAACACAATTGAAGCTTGCACCAAGCCACTTGCGGCGGATGACGGCTTACGCCTTATCCGCCCTACAAGACCGTGACAACCGGTGTGGGAATTCAGCCAAGACGCGCTGCGTCGCAGTTTTCAAGATTAAGGTAGTATCGAAACCACAAGATTAATCGGAGCTAAGATGTACAAGCGTCTATACTGCTTAACTTTTAAAACAGTTACTAAAAGTATGTGGGCAGTTTTAGCAGCTCAAATACGTTATAAGGTAATTTTGCCGTGCATTAGTGCTGGGAAACAGCACTTTGCTTTGTTTGTTCAATATCTAAAGGTAGTTCAATAATAAAACGTGTGCCGTGTTGCGGACGGGTTTCACAGCGAATTTGCCCACCTAACTGGTGTTTAACATGGTTATAGACAATATGTAAACCTAAACCACTGCCGCCGCGTTCTCGATTGGTGGTAAAAAACGGTTCAAACATTTGCTGCTGCACTTCCTCACTCATGCCTTGCCCATCATCAGAATAGGTCAAATACAGCCAGTGCTCATCGTTTAAATGGGCTTCGATTTGAATTAAGCCTGCTTGATGCGCTAAAAAGCCATGTTGTAAGGAATTTAAAATCAAGTTGGTTAATACTTGCGATAACAAACCAGGGTATGAGTTCATATAAATGCTCGGATCACATTTAATACGCACTTGATGCGGTAAGCGTCTGAACTCTGGCCGTAACGACGTGATAATCTCTTGTAAATAGTCAGCTAATTGAAAATGACGCACTTGATCCGTAGTGCGGTCAACCGCGACTTTTTTAAAGCTTTGAATCAAACTAGCGGCACGCTGTAAATTGTGCATTAATAACTTATGAATTTGCGCCACATTTTCTAAATACTGCGTTAAATGTGAACGCTTCATTTGCCCTTTATCAAAGCTTTGCTGCAATTCCTTGCTTAACAGTTCTAACTGTGAAATACCGGTCACACCGATGCCAACCGGTGTATTAATCTCATGTGCCACACCTGCAACCAAGTTACCCAAAGCTGCCATTTTTTCCGATTCAATCAATTGATCTTGTGCTGCTTGCAGTTTAGCTAAGGTTTGGCTTAAGGCTTCTTTTTGCGCAGTTGTTTCTTCATTTAAACGCAAAGCAGCATGCTTAGCGGCTCGCTCATTAATGAGCAATAAACGTTCTTCCTCAGCCCGTTTACGTTCAGTAAGATCATAAAAAACGCTGAGCAACACTTTTTCATTGTTGTATTGGAATGGTGCTAAAAACGTACCGGCTAGAAATGCTTTTTGATTAGCGGTATGCAACGACAACTCATAATCACGAATAATGCCATTTTGATTAAAGGCATCTAATAACAGCTCTCTGTCCTCTGCGTTTTGATAAAAGCTCACCATAGATGAACCTACTAACTCAGGAACAGGCAAGTCAAATAATTTACCGGCTTGAACATTGGCATATAAGATAAGACCATCCTTAGGCCGTGTAATCATCACGGCAATCGGGATCGTTTCCGCCATAATGCGTAAGCGTGCTTCACTGTCGGCTAAAGAACGGTATAAACGCGCATTATTAATTGAAATCGCCATTTGCGCTGATAACAAGGTTAATATTTTTAAGCGTTCGGGCGTAAACATACCAATGGCAAGATTATTCTCTAAATATAACACGCCATTCAAATGACCTTGATTGACCAAAGGCAAACATAACAAAGATAAGGTTTTATGCTTGGTGATAAAGTTGTCCCGAATAAATAAACCTTCTTGCCACGCATGGTGCAACACAACAGGCTCATGGGTGCGAATCACATAATTCACCACACTGAGCGCAAACGGGGCTTGCTCTGCTGATAAACTGGCAATGGCAACCGGTTGCAACACTTGATTGCCCCGCTCTACAGAAGCCTGTGCCGAAATCCACCATTGACCTTGATCTTCTAGTAATAAAAAGCCATGTTGCGCCCCCGCATTTTCCAGCACAATCTTCATCAGCTTTTCTAACAAATGCTTTAATACAATTTCTTCTGCTAAAGCTTGAGAGGCTTTTAAAACCGTGCCTAATTCTAGGCGCTCACTAGAATCACTTTCTTGCACAGACAGTTGTGTATTCGCAATATTGTGATGATGCTGCGCTAATAAAAATTGCGGATATAAAGCTTCTAGTTGCTTAACTTTCGCCTGTGCACCCCAGCATGTGTAACAATAACGCGCACTTTGTAAGTAAAATTGTGCTAAAGGCAAGAAATTACGGGTTAAGTAAAAACGCCCTGCTAACTCATAGGCCAATGCTTCTTCTTGTAAATACTCATGCTCATGCGCCAAAGAAATCGCCGTTTCATAAGCACTGCGTGCATTTTGTTCCTCACCAATCACCCGATAATACTCTGCTTGTATTAACTGGTACTTGTGCAAGAAGTTCATTGGCGCGTGTAAAGTCCAATATTTAAGTTGTCGCTGATTATGCTGTACACGGTGTAATAAATGACGACGCTGATGAGGTGCTACATCATTGGCTAATGCTAATTGTGTTAATGAATCATAAAATAAGGCAATGGGGATAATAATTAAGGCTTTACCCGCAATGGCATAACGCTGGGTTAATTCAGCATAATGTGCAGCTTGCTCATATTCTTCAAATAAATAACACAACATTAATTTGTTAGAGTAAAACCGACATAAGACTGTTTTATTATCGATTTGAATTTGTTTGGGTAACATGGTCGTTTCACTGTACACCTCACCAGTTAACACGCAAGGTTCTTCAGTTTCACCCAGTAAATTAAGCACCGCTTGGCAATAAATTGCATTACGGTGTAAGGTAATTTCTTGTTTTAATCCGGTAATCGCTTGCTGATAATCCAAGCCTTGTTTTGCTACGCTGGGCAAAGGTTGACCGGCACAATACGCATGGCATACATATAAAAATGCGGATAAAGCAGCGGTTTCTAAATCACCAGTTTCTAAACCTAAATGATGAGTTTGCTGCAAAGGTTTTAAACTATTAACCAGTGGTTCTTTCCAATGCCGAATAAAAATATTAAAAATAAAAATAGTTTTTGCCCTAAAACGTGCATTTTCGCTATTTTCTAATATTTTTAAAGCTAATAAGCCTAGTCGATACCCCCGTTCAATATCATTGTTAACGAAACAAAAAACTAAACCACAACTGGCATAGGCTAGAGCAGCACAATCGCTGTTACCATACTTTAATGACAGTAAAAATAACTTAAGTGAAATGGCAATGAATAAATCAGGCGCGACATAATAAGCTGCAAAATTAACGCTAGCCATGATCCGCATTGCAGCTAAATAATGCGGATGCGTCATAGATGGCAAATCAAATAATTGTTCGATTTCTTTACCAGACAAAGCAAAACGGGCTTGCCATGATAAATATTGAATATAACTGCGCTTAGGCTGTTCAGGCAATACGATGCCCAATAACGCTAAAATAGTTAAGGCTTTTTGTACCGCTTCTAAAGGATGACCTTGGGCAATATGGGCTTGAATTAAGACTTCATAAACTGTGACTTGATCTAAAGCTTGTTGTGCATGTTGCAGCACTTGTTCCACTAATTGTTGCATTAAATCAAAATCAGTGGTTAAAAAGGCGGCTTCTGCGGCTTCTTCCGTTAAGGCTAACGCTAAGTTGTAATGCTGCTGCCAACAATCCTCACCTAATAAGGTTAAACCTGTTTGAAAATAGCTTAAGGCAGGTGCATAAGCAGCAGCGGCTTTTGCTTTACGGCCAGCACTTAAATTTAACTCTGCAATTTTAACTTGTTCTTCTGCATCAGTAATTAAAGAAAAACCATTGTTAAATTGGTTAACAATATCAAACAGTCTATCTTCTTGTTCAGTCTCTGGTGTATTGGCTAATAATAAACGTGCTATCGCTAAATGAATAGGCTTGCGCTTAGTATCATCAATTAATGAATATGCCGCTTGCTGTACCTTATCGTGTTGAAAACGAAACCATGCAATATTGCTCTCATTGCGTATTGACGACAGTTGGTTTTCATATTCAACTTGTACTAATTTATAGTGATTATCTAAGGGAATAATAAAGCCTTCACTGATGGCAGGCCATAAGGCTTGTAACGCATGATAAGCTTCTGTTTCATTAATAATCGCTAAGGTTTCCAAGTTAAACTTATTACCAATACAAGCAGCGAGCATTAAAATATGTTGTTGCTTTTCTTCAAAACGCTTTAACTTATCTGCCATTAAGTCAACGACATTATCGGTTAAGTTTTTCTGATTAATCTTAGCTAAATCCCAAGTCCAGCATTGCTGTACTAGATCAAGTTGTAATAAACCTTCTTCGTATAAAGAACGCAAAAATGTATTGGTAAAAAAGGCATTACCTTGTGTTTTGTTATAAACCAACGTGGTCAAAGGTGCAGTGATATTGGGGCTACTTAGTAAAGCATCTGCAATAAATTGATTAACATTATCATAAGCCAAGTTAGGCAATGTAATACTGCGCACCTTTTCCTTAGGTAGCACTTGCACCATACTGGTTAAAGGGTGGGTATTATTGACTTCATTATCACGATAAGCACCAATGAATAAAATGTATTCACTGCTACTATCCGTCATTAATAACTGCAATAAATTTAAAGAAGCACTGTCTGCCCACTGTAAATCATCAATAAACACAACTAAGGGATGTTGTTGTTGCCCGATTGCCCGTAAAAATTGTTGCAACACACGGTTAAAACGGTTTTGTGCCTCTTGCAAGCTTACAGTAGGTACTTTAGGTTGCTTACCTAACACTAATTCTAAGCGTGGAATAACTTCAATTAACACTTGTCCATTTTGTCCAATCGCGGACAAAATCTTATTTTGCCATTCAGCTAATTTTTCAGCCGTTTCCGTTAATAAATAAGTGCAAAATTCGTTAAATGCTTGAGTAAATGCAGAATAAGGAATATTGCGTTGATATTGATCAAATTTACCGCCGATAAAATAACCACGCTTTTCTGTTAATGGCTTATATACTTCATTAACTAAAAAGGATTTGCCAACGCCAGAATAACCAGCCACTAATAACAAAGCCGTATTGCCACGACAAATATTTTCAAAGCTGTCTAATAAAACCTGAACCTCTTTTTCTCGGCCATATAAACTTTGTGGCAAATGAAATTGCTCAGATAAGTCATGATAGCCTAAAGGAAATGATTCAATTTTTTGCTGGATTTGCCATTGTTGTAAACAATTTTCTAAATCCGCTAATAAACCCGTCGCACTTTGATAACGTTTTTCAGCCGATTTTTCTAATAATTTTAAAATAATCTCGGCCAGTACCGGCGGTAAATCAGGTTTTACTTTTAATGGAGAGACCGGATGGCGAGCGAGATGGCAATGAATTAATTCGAGTGAATCAGTGCTTGAGAATGGTAAACACCCGCAAAACCATTCATATAACATCACCCCAAAGGCATAAAAATCCGTGCGGTAATCAATGGAACGGTTCATACGTCCCGTTTGCTCAGGCGAGATATAACTTAAAGTACCCTCTAATTGGGTTGGATTCTGCGCGCTAGTATTCTCACGTTTTAAAACGGTGGCAATGCCAAAATCAATAATTTTAATAATGCCTGTATCTTGATTAAAGACGACATTACTAGGGTTAATATCTTTATGAATGACATGATGTTGATGAATTTCAACTAAACCTTTTGCCACTTCTACCGCCATTGCCAGATATTGCTGAAAATCAAAAGACTGTTTGTTGGCAAGTATTTTCAAAGATTCGCCACAAAAATCTTCTAATACAATGACTAAAGTGTTGTGATATTTTTCCACGCTATAGGCTTGAATCACATGCGACAACTGTCCTGATTGATGTAAGGTGCGCGTGATTTCATACTCTTGCCGATAACGGGTTAATTCTGATGGTGAAGGGAAGCCTTCTTTTAACAGCTTTAACACCACAGGTTGCTGATCATGCTGACGTAATGCACGATAAATTAATGAGTTATGGCTTTCGTAAATTTGTTTAAGGGTTTGATAACCGTGAACTGTAAGCATAGTTATGAGAGCATGTCATTAAGCGGGTATGCGCAGATGTCTGCACGTTAATAGGTCACAGGTCAGTTCAGCACTGAGCGCAGTTAAGGTTTAAAACTGCATTCAGCGACGTGCAATGTGGTTAGCATGTTTGCAGTCATCCCCACTGCTCCTTGTGTTTATGTCACTGCTATTGATTAAGTGCATTTTGTCGTTTGGATAAGGCATTAGCCGTCATCCGCCTTTTATTTTGACTTGAATATGGCTAGGAAGCCGCAGTGTAATTTTATTTATTATAGGATTTT
>QKBZ01000318.1 GCA_003245895.1 Beggiatoa sp. | reverse complement strand
GCGAATTAACTGTTGCTGTAAATCTTTAATTAAATCAGCTAAAACTTTTTGTTCTTGTTGTAAATGACGTGCATCGAGCTTATCAAGATTTCCAGTTTGTTGCTTGCTCACTAATGATTGCTGTTGTAAAACTGCCATGCGATTACTTAAGGCAATCGTGAGTTCACTTAATTCTTGTTTTAATTGTATTGCTTCGCGCTGATGAGATTCAGTAATGCGATCAGGCATTTGTTCAAGCAAAGTCTTCAGACGTTGCAAAGATTCTTGCATGAAATTGATTTTTAACTCATCGGCAACTAATTGCGCGCGGTATTCTGCGGCTTGAATTTGCGTTTCTAATAATTGTCTCTGCGTTTCTGATGCTGTTTCAGATAATTGATTTAATTCTTGACGTAGAGCAGTGGCTTGATCAAAATAGTTTTGTCGTTCTTGTTGAATCCGAGATTCTAAAGTTTGTTTTCGTTGTAATTGATAAGTCTCTGTAACGGCAGTTTCCCAGCGGTTAGCAAGCGCTAATTTTTTTTCTAAAATATCGATTAATAACTGAAAATTATCAATCCGTGCTTGATCAATTGTTAAAAAACGTTCTAATAATTGAATATCTGTTTGTAGCTGAACAATGCGATCTTGCACCACAACAGCATCATCGGCATTGTTGATTTGTGAGGCTTGTAAGCCCTCTAAACGCTGTTGCCGTTCACGCAAAGTGCCGCGTTGTTCTTTTAATAAGGTTGACAGGTTTTGCTGATCAACACGCGCTTTGTCTAACTCAAGCTGTGCAGACTGTTTGTCAAATGACGCTTGTTGTAGGTTTGCCTCTGTGACCGTGGTGTTGTTTAACTCCATGATCTGCTCGTTTAAACGCTGTGATTGCGAACTGAGCTGAGCTTGTTGCTGTTTCACGGTGTCCCGCTCAGCTTGTAATAAGCGGTCGCGTTCTGTGACGATGGCAGGACTTAAAGTGGTGGCAGGCGTGCTGGTGGTTGACGGTGGTGGTTGTTCGGCATGCGCAGAAACACTTAACAACAGGCAAACACTGATGAGAAAAAATAGATAATTAAAAGACTTCGGTTTCATCATTGCTATCGTAATTAACGGCTGAACTCGTTAACACGCACTGAGCACAACATCTATCAGCTTAGAGGGATGTTTAGCGGTGTGAAGGAGATCGGCTGAAGTTTGGAATCAGAAATGGCTAAGTATTGAAATACAATCTTTCTTAACCGTAAGAGAGGTTAAGTGATGTAATATTGACAGTCTCTCTAGGCTGCTCATTGGCTGTATAGGTAATCTAATCACTACAATATGACAACTTATACTAAATAACTAGAGTCTCCAGCAAAAATTATCAATTGTCCCTAGCAGAAATTTTGTGACGTAAGTCATGCAAATGGTGAGGCAGGGCAGGCAAACTTCCTATGTAAATGCATTACATTTTTGCTATGGTGCAAATTTTGCACATCAGGATTAAACGTGCCCGCGAGTCATGCTCACAGTGATTTAGTGCTGTCTTAGTCACGAGTTATAAGGGTGAGCACCCGCGTCATTGACAATAAAGAGACTTTTTAAGGATAACGAGGCATTCATGAATACGTCTCCCACACAACCGCACCATTGGGAAACGCTGCAACGGTTTCTACCCATTGTGTTGACCTTGATGATTGGTATTACTTTATCAATCAGTATCTTTAGTGTTGTGCAGCATTGGGAGCAAGAACGGGTCACGATTGAGTTTAAAAAAGCAGCAGAAGACCGAGTGTTGGCGATACAACGCGCCTTAGATTTTAATTTAGATTTGCTGCAAGCGTTTGAAGCATTTTTTCAAGCCAATGAAAAACAGTTTTCACATCAAAGTTTTGAAGTGTTAGCTGATCATTTTCTAACCCGCTATAGCTTTGTGCAAGCTATTCAATGGGTACCGCGTGTGCCTGCTCAACAACGCGAGCAATATGAAGCGCGTCGGCAGTTAATGTTGGCAGATTTCAAAATTACTGAAGCCGAGTCAGAGGCTGATTTAGTGCCCGCAGGCCAACGGCCTTTTTATTTTCCCTTAGATGAAATTAAACCGTTAACCGGTAACGGGCGTGCCTTGGGTTTTGATTTAGCCTCTCATCCCACCATTAAAGAGGTGTTGTTTTTAGCCCGTGATGAAGGGGATATTCGCGTGGTGCCTCATACCACCGTGGTCGAGCATACCAACTTGCATGGTTTGATCGTGGTAATGCCGGTGTATCAAGTGGCCGGTAAAAACTTAACCACCGTGGCTGAGCGTCGTCAGGCGTTAACCGGTTTTGTGATTGGCATTTATCAGTTAGGTGAAATTTTAGATGAAGAGGTGATGCACTATTTAGAGCCACGTCCTATCGATGTGCGTTTGTTTAAATTAAATAGCCAAGACCAAAACCAATTTATCTATTTTTACCCCGGTAAAATCACCGACGATATGTTGGGGCAACTGAGTGTCGAAGTAGAACCACAGCCTGAAGACAGTGAGAAAGGCTTACATTTTGTAAAAACCTTTAATATCGGCGGTTTGGATTTAGTCGTTATTTGCACGCCCGCACCGAATTACTTCACCACTGTCGGTGTGAGTTTTCAAGGCATCACGGTGTTAGTGCTTGGTTTGCTGATTACCGTGTTATTAGCCGGTTATTTCCATATCAGCATGCGCCATGCCTATCATTTAGCCGAAGCGGCAGAAAAAGCGAATTATGCACAAACCCAGTTTTTAGCCAGCATGAGCCATCAAATGCGCACGCCAATTACGGCAATTACCGGTTATAGCGAGTTGTTATTGGAAGAGGCGCGTGGTTTAGAAGATTTAGAACTGAAACAAGATATTGAGAAAGTCTATATTTCAACACGTTACTTGTTGTCACTCAGCGAAGGGATTCTGGACTTATCTAAAATCAAATCAGGCCGCATTGAGTTACGCCATGATACTTGTGAAGTGATGGGCTTAATACGCGATATTGAAGATATTGCAACGCCATTAGTACAAAGAAATAACAATGAGTTAGTGTTGTCTTGTGCTGATAATGTAGGCGCGATGAATACTGATATTATGCGCATTCATCAGATTTTGTTGAATATCATCAATCATGTGGCTGAATATACCCACGAAGATAAAGTCTTTTTCACCGTAGATCGGGAAGCCTTAGAAGGCTTTGAATGGATTCGCTTTGCCATTAGTGGCTGTATGCGCCTGAGCTATGCCGAGCGCGAAAACTTACAGTTAAAACTGCGCCGTGCGGAAACTTCTACCAGCGATGAACAAGCAGGCTTGCGTATGGGCTTGGTGATCAGTGCGCACTTATGGCATATGTTAGATGGGCGTATCTCTGTGAATTTGGAAGGCGATAATACGACGTTTATCTTGCATTTTCCGGCGTTGCCTTAGCCTTTCACGTAGGGCGGATAAGGCATTAGCCGTCATCCGCCATCATGCTTATTGTCTGAATCAGAATTTTCAGAATTTTAAAGACTCACGTTACGCAAAACGCTGATGTAGGGGGTGCGAAACGCCGCCGAGAAGCTTGGGTTGTTTCTGGCCTTTATCGGCGTTTTGCCCACCGTGCGGAGCTACAACCCGTGCGTAAGGTGAGTTAAAGCATTTTCAGAATGCGCCGTACAGAAATCTGAACGACTTTAAAATTCCAACAATGTGCAGATATTTGCGGCGGATGACGCTACGCTTATCCGCCCTACAAAAAGCAAAATTAAACTGATACCGTCAAAATACACTCACCCCACCTGCGCCCGCTTAAGCTGCCGCACCCAAAACCGTTGTGGCGCAAGTGCCTGCAATAAAGGCACTGCTAAAGGCTGCATGCCGCCAGTTAATTGAGCGGTGATGATCTCCGCTGCTAACGGTGCAGAAATCAAGCCGCGTGAACCATGGCCTGCGCTGACATATAAACCGCTTGCCGTTGGTGCTGTGTATTGTGCGGCGGCGCGACCGTGTGCTAAATCGCCGTATTGCTGCAAGAACTCGGTGTAATCAGGCACCATGCCGACGATGGGCAAATGATCCGGCGTGACACAGCGAAGGCCGCATTGTGCAGGGGTTTCTTCAGGTAATGGCAATACAGCCGCTAAAGCACTGAGCGAGCGCGCTAAACTATTAGCATTGCTAATATTATCTGAAACCCGCACTTGCAAACTGGTTTCTTCAGGGTCATAAGTCGCGCCGACACAGTGCATATCCTCCCATGCTGGGGTGACATAGCCCTCGTGACATAACACCGTTTTTAATAAAGCACTTTCATCTGTTGCCGTGGGATAGCTTACTTGTCCCCGCACCGTTGCTAACGGCAAAGCCGGTTGTAAATAACTCGCTTCATAGGCATTGGCTAAAATCACAACTGGCGCACTGGCAATCACTTGACCGTATTGATCCAATGCTTGCCAAATACCGGAATGACGGCTGAGTTGCTGCACTGTTTGCCCGAATAATACGGTTTGCGTTGTGTGTTGCTGTGCTGCGCTTAACAAAGCTTGACACAATTGTGGCGGCGATACCCAGCCACCGTTTGGAAACCATAAACCTGCACACTGCAAGTTTAATCCGCTGAGTGCTTCCGCTTGCGCTGCGCTCACCCATTGCATTAAATCCTCTGGCAAGCTGAGTTGTTCGGCAATTTGGCTTAAGCGCGTGTGGCTGTTGGGCGTAACTCCTAGTTGCAACACACCGCAAAATTCATGGGCGAAGCTTGCGCCTTGCGCGACTAATTGTTGCAAACAGCGTAAGGCAGTTAAAAATGCAGGTAGGTAAAATTGTGTCGATAAATCCCGCCAGTGTCGCGTTAACAGCGGATAAAACGCACCTTGACGATTACCAGAACTACCGCCTGCTAATTGCGTTTGTTGTTCAATTACTGTGCACTGCCAACCGCGTTGACTAAGGCTATACGCACAATGACAACCTGCCAAGCCGCCACCGATAATCAGCGCATGCGATTCTTTTACCGCAGGCGCTAAGCTATTAAACCAAGGAGCATGGCTACTCGTGCGCGTTGACTCATCAGGCCAATGACCGCGCAACATCTCACGTTTGCTGCCAAAACCAGCGACTTTTTCTACCACAAAGCCTGCTGTGGTCAAACCACGGCGTACCTGTCCTGAAGCGGTAAACGTGCTAAATTGAGCATGTGGGCGGCTTAAACGTGCCATGTGTTGGTATAGCGTCGGTGCCCACATCTCAGGATTACGCGCAGGGGCGAAACCATCTAAAAACCAACTGTCAATAAAGCCTGTCGGCGCATCCGACCACACGGGGAGAATTTGCGCCACGTCACCAAACCACAGTTGTAACTGCACTAAGCCGTGATTAAAACTCAGCACATGACAGCCTTGAACTAAAGAGGGGTAATGCGCTAACAAAATTGCGCTTAAATCTTGCAAGCTTGGCCATGTCGCTAAAATTTTGGCTAAATCATCAACTTTTAACGGGTGTTTTTCGATGGCTAAGTAGTGCAAAGGACGCTGCGGCGTTAAGGCATTGTTAGCCAAACAAGCTTGCCACGTTAAAAGGAAATTTAAACCGCTACCAAAACCCAATTCAGCAATGGTAAACGGGCGTTGCTCAGCATGCGTTAGAATACGTTGTGGTAATTGATTTTGTTGTAAAAAGACATATTGGCTTTCTTGCAAGCCATCTGCATTAGAAAAATAAATATCAGCAAACTGTGTTGAATACGGGTGTCCTTGTTCCGTCCATTCTAAAACAGCAGGTGTAATCGCGGAGCGGGTCATAAGTACAATGGGTATCCGGCGGGTTTAATTGCAAAATGCGTCATTTTTGAGCAAGACATGAGCAGCAATAGCCTGCACCTACTCGCTAATGATATACTTTTAAATTAGTTAATAAATTGAATTATTTAGCTTAGCATTTGTATTTCAATCAGGAAAGCTGTTAGTCATGTGTAACGACAATGTTGGATGTTGCTAACTTGATAAAATTGATTGAATCTCATTGTAACACAGCTAAGTAGGCAGATTTAGCATTATTAGCAATACTCAATTCAAGTGCTGTTAAAGATAATAACAGGATATTTCTATAGGTGGAGATCATGACACATAAAGTATTCATAAAAGCCTTTGGCTTGCTATTAATACTGTTATCGCTGAATTTAATCAACAGCGTTGCCGTTTATGCACAAGATGAGAAAAATTACTCAACCAAACCTGTTAAAAAAGGCGAGGAAAGATGGCGTATTGGGTATTTAGAGGCAGGTAAATTTGCTGATTACCAAATGAATTTAATTGCCATTGTCAATGCCTTAATGCATTTAGGCTGGATTGAGGAACAAGAAATCCCACCACAATCTGATAATACTGATAATAAAGCACTTTGGCATTGGTTAGCCAATGATATTCAAAGTGATTATATTGAGTTTGTTGAGGATGCTTACTGGTCTTCTAACTGGAAAGAAGACGTGCGTATGCAGACTAAACAAGCAGTATTAAAACGCTTAAATGAGACAAAAGACATTGATTTAATGTTGGCTTTAGGCACTTGGGCTGCATTAGATTTAGCCAATAATGAGCATTCTGTCGCTACTGTTGCAGCGTCTGTTGCGGATGCTTTGCAATCAAATATTATTAAAAGTGTTGATGACTCTGGTTATGATCATTTACACGCGAAAATTGACCCGACACGTAATAAGCGTCAATTAAGATTGTTCCACGATATTATTAATTTTAACCAATTAGGTGTTGTTTACGAAAACTCAGTGGAAGGACGTAGTTATTCAGCAGTACATGATGTTGAGGAAGTATCACAAGAACGGGGTTTTAGCATTGTGCCTTGTTACGCACAATTTTCAGATACGCCATTAGAAGATGCTAAAAAGCAAGTTTTAGATTGTTATACTGAGTTAGCCAACAAGGTGAATGCTGTTTATGTGACTCGCCATCGAGGTTTGACACCAGATGTGGTGGAACAAATCGTGCCGATCTTAAATAAGAAAAAAGTGCGCAGTTTCTCTCAACAAGGTTCACGCGATGTGATTTTAGGCGTTTTGATGAGCATTGCCTTAGCCGGTCATAAATATGTCGGTGCGTTTTACGCAGAAACCGTTGCGAAAATCTTGAATGGTGCAAAACCACGCGATTTACCACAAGTGTTTGAAGAACCGCCTAAAATTGCGATTAATATCACTACTGCCGAGAAAATTGGTTTTGAACCACCGATTGAGATTTATGGCATTGCGGATGAGATTTATCGTTAAAAACAATAGTTAACTCGTTCCCACCATTTTGGTGGGAATGCATGCCGCGTCGCTCCAGCGGCGCGAATCAGGCTTCAACGACAGTTTATACGATTAAACGTGCCGCTGGAGCGACACGGCATGCATTCCCATCGTCCCGACTCATCCTTATACATATTCTGCTCACAGTTTTGGTAGTCCTGTAATGGTCAAGTTTTTTTGTAGAAAATCTAAGCCACATTTAGAAAAGATAAGTTTTTCTGATGTGGAGTCATGTAGTCAATAGCAGAGTGTAATCTGCGGTAGTTGTAAAACCAGATATA
>QKBZ01000026.1 GCA_003245895.1 Beggiatoa sp. | reverse complement strand
GTCGCTCCAGCGGCGCGAATCAAAGTGCGCATTGTGGTTTGTTCCATGTTTTTTGGCTGTACGAATGTGGAAAGACTACAACACAGGGAATCTCCTCCTTATTTTCCACGTTTACGCCGCAATCTACACGCGCCGCTAGAGCGACGCGGTATGCATTCCCATCATAAGACGATGGGAACGAGAAAACATTCCCCTCTTTTTTGGCATCCAAGTTAATGCAACCCACTTGCACAATATGGCACTCTATCTCCCTTATTTTAAGGCGATAAGGTGACATACAATGACAATGCATTGGCTACAACGCTGTGAAATCTGTACACATCCGCTGTTAATTGGTGGTTTAGCATTTTTGCTTACAGGGTTAGGTCTGGCCTTTGGCGATGACATTAAGCGCAGTTGGCGAAGCCATGTTCAATACGAATTTGCGCAAACTTATGATCCTAATCGCTCCCCTGAATCCGATTTTACCGCCGCACTACAATACGCTAAAGCCAGTCAACGGCAAGTAATGGTTATCTTTGGTGGAGAATGGTGTAATTGGTGTCACATTTTTGCTCGCTATCTTGCGGAGCAGCCTGCGGTCAAACGCCAGCTAACGCAAAATTTCGTGTTAGTGAAAGTGTATAGCGGAGAAGGAGAGCCAAACGCGCAGTTTATGCAACGCTGCGGGCAAGTGATTGGACTACCCTATTTTTGTGTGTTTGATGCGCGTGGTAATTTGCTGGCCAGTAAAAGTAGTGCCGTGTTTTGGCAAGGTGATCACTATGACAGTGAACGCTTACTGCGGTTTTTCCGGCATCCCGTCCGCTGAGTCATCTAGCAGTTTTTCACCAACCAAGCCATTGGCTAATTGATACAAAGTTTCAACACCTGCTTTGCCACTGCGTCCCGTCAAAGGTTGCACAATATCGGCTAATTCTTCCGCCCGTTCTAAGGAAAATGCTTTAGGTGCACGTTCAGCAAAGGCAATAATGGCGCGTTGTTCTTGTAAGGGCAGTGGAAAGTGTAAAGCTTGTGGCGGTACATTAGGTAAACTGCTGGTTTTAAGCGGCTCATCTTGATATACGACGACTGTACCTGCGGCAATATCACCTAAGCGCTTAAAATCCTGATTTAAAAACATACTAAGCAAGCCAAAACCATAAAAAAAAGGTAAAAAGTCTGCTGCGCGTAAAATATTGCGTAACATCGAAGCCGACCAATCGACAGGCAAGCCCACATCACGCAATACTCTCAGTTTTAACAAGTGCTTACCCGGAGTAGCCCCGTGGTTATACACTTCAAATAATACCGGATAAAACCACTCCAGTAGAAAAATGCTGATTAACATCAGACCTGTGCCAAAGTCGCCTAACGGGTCGCTGAAATAGGCAAGGCCGATATACAGTATTAAGCGAATGATAAAATCTAATACCCACGCCAAAGCTCGCACCACAGGGCCTGCGACGTGTAAATGCAGTTCAATCCCTTCCGGTGTTTCAATGCAGCGTGTGGTATCAATTAAGCTCATGTCACCTGCCTCATAAACGCCATAACACAACATTATCAGGACAAGCGTCGCGGTTTAAGATACCTTTAATATCAACCACTAAGCTTTTACCATGTTGCGTCAGCAGTTGCGTTATCCAAGGCCAACCGCGCTCGACATAATAGTGATGGGGAACAGCTAAAATCACGCAATGTGCTTTTTGTAAGCGTTCTTCAGAACGCAAGGCAATTTGGTGTTCGTGGCGAGCTTGCTGCACATCAACCAGTGGATCATGCACTTGCACATTAACCCCTGCCGCATTTAAGGTGCGTACAATGTCCACCACACGGGTATTGCGCAAGTCAGATACATTTTCTTTAAAGGCTAAACCCAGCACTAAC
Source organism: Beggiatoa sp. (assembly GCA_003245895.1). Taxonomy (GTDB): domain Bacteria; phylum Pseudomonadota; class Gammaproteobacteria; order Beggiatoales; family Beggiatoaceae; genus SZUA-411. The sequence goes on along the minus strand of QKBZ01000026.1, from coordinate 24,779 downwards.
ACAATGCTTTCTTTGGGCAAGCAACCTAAGCAGGCGAGCTGTGCTAACACCTGTTGTGCGATAAATTCGCCCATGCCATCGTTGATTGCGCGTGCAGAGGGGATAATGGCAGGCTGACAACCGACTTGCTCCGCTTTATGCACCAGATAATACGGATCAATACCGATACAATGCCCCCCGACTAAACCTGGGCTGAAGGGCAGAAAATTCCATTTAGTGCCAGCGGCGGCTAACACATCATGGGTATCAATGCCTAAACGGTCAAAAATGATCGCTAACTCATTCATTAAGGCGATATTTACATCGCGTTGGGTGTTTTCGATCACCTTGGCGGCTTCTGCAACACGAATGCTAGGCGCACGGTGAACACCCGCAGTCACCACAGACTCATACACTTGCGCAATAATATCTAAGGTTTGCGGGTCTTGCCCTGAGACCACTTTCACCACGTTGCTAAAGGTATGTACTTGATCCCCAGGGTTAATACGTTCTGGTGAATAGCCGACAGTAAAATCAATGCCGCAGCGTAAACCGGATTGTCGCTCTAATACAGGAATACAGCGTTCCTCGGTTGCACCAGGGTAGACGGTGGACTCATACACCACAATATCACCGACTTTTAAATGATTACCCAAGGTTTTAGAAGCACTGAGCACAGGGGCTAAATCAGGGTGTTTGTCATCATCAACCGGTGTGGGCACAGCGATGATGTGGAAATCTGCTTGGCGTAAATTTTCAGGATTATAGGTGAATTGCAAATTAGGATGGCGCAACAAACTGCCGTCTAATTCGCGGGTCATGTCCATGCCTTCGTTTAGCTCAGCAATACGATGTGCATTAATATCAAACCCAATCACGCGCCCTTGACTGGCAAACGCAACCGCCGCAGGCAAACCAACATAGCCTAAGCCAATAATAGAGATAATTCGATTGTGCATGAGGAAGGCTCTGTTGAGTGAAAGTGTAAATTTATTGAACGCGGTTTGCTTGCCCTGCACCCATTACCAACTGGCAAATACCCGCGTCACAAAATGATCTAATTGTTCAAATAAACTAATCGGCTGTTCTTCGGCAATCCAATGACCGCAATTAGCGATACTGCCACCTTGTACATTTTCCGCCACTTGCTGCAAACAAGTCAGCGTTTTCTCGCCTAAACCATATTCGCCACCTAAGGCCAACACTGGCATGATTAAACGCACATCATTAGCCACCTGTTGATTGCGTCGCGCATCAGCAAACAGCGTGCGAAAATACAGCAAGCTCGCCCGCAAGGCACCAGGTGCACGGTAACGGTTTACATATTCGGTAATAGCCTCAGGCTCTATCGCGTCTGGGTTATACGCATACAAACGGAATAACCACGTAAAATAATCGCGTTCTCGATCTTTAATTAATAATTCGGGTAAATCGGAGACAGATAAAAAATTTAAATGCCATAAACCTTCTTGCTCAGTGAAATTAAGCATTTGCTCTAAGCCAAAGCCGGGTAATAAGGCATCTAACATCACCAATCCGCGCACTTCTTGCGGATATTGTGAGGCGTAAGCATAAGCCACCGTCGCGCCTAAACCATGCCCGACTAATACTGGTTGCTCTAACTGCAAATGATTGACTAAAGCATAAATATCTTCCGCCACTGTTTGCTTTTCATAACCTGTCACGGGCTTTTCAGAATCACCCATGCCACGCAAGTCAGGCACAATGACACAATATTTTTCGGCTAATAAAGGAATTAAATGCCGCCATGCGTACCATGTTTGCGGCCAGCCATGTAACAACACCAACGGATCACCTTGACCGGCTGACACATAATGTAGACGTATCTCATTCACCACAACTTGATGATGATTTAAAGCAACGCTCATCATACAAAGGCTCCTTGCAATGGCTGAAAATAACATCGCCCGACGAGCGAACACCCGTCAGGCGAGGCAGAGGCATACGTCGCTTAAGCGTTTAACGCCGCTTCTAACTCAGGTAACACAGTGAATAAGTCACCGACCAAGCCGTAATCCGCTACTTGGAAAATCGGTGCTTCTTCGTCTTTGTTAATGGCAACAATGACTTTACTGTCTTTCATACCGGCTAAATGCTGGATAGCACCGGAAATGCCCACCGCAATGTATAACTCAGGCGCAACGATTTTGCCGGTTTGTCCCACTTGGTAATCATTCGGTACAAAACCCGCATCGACCGCAGCGCGTGAGGCACCGATAGCCGCGCCTAATTTATCAGCAATGGTTTCTAACAACTTGAAGTTATCGCCATTACCCATGCCACGACCACCCGAAATTACCACGCGGGCACTGCTTAATTCTGGGCGATCAGACTTGGTTAAAGATTGGCTGACAAAGCTGGATAAACCGCTTTCTGCTTCCGCTGCACGCTCGCTGACGCTAGCACTGCCACCGCTTGTAGCTGCTGGCGCGAATGCAGTAGTACGCACGGTTAACACTTTGCAGGCATCTTGTGTTTGCACGGTGGCTAAGGCATTACCGGCATAAATAGGGCGCACGAAAGTTGAAGCATCAACGATTTGAATCACATCAGAAATTTGCGCCACGTCTAAGGCCACTGCCACACGCGGCAATAAGTTTTTACCAAAGGTGGTTGCAGGGGCTAACACATAATCTGCTGATTGTTCTTTAGCAACCGCGATGGCTAACGGGGCAAAGTTTTCCGCCAGTGGATGTGCGTAATAAGGTGCAGTGCTTAACAATACACTGGTGACACCAGCCACTTGTGCACAGGCATCTGCAACCGCTTGGCATTGATCACCCGCGACTAATACCACCACTTCGCTCGCTACTTCAGTGGCTGCGGTAATAGTGTTTAAAGTGCTGCTTTTTAATTGTTGATTGTCATGTTCTGCAATAACTAAAGCCCGCATAGTTAGATCACCTTCGCTTCGTTTTTCAATTTATCCACTAATGTTTGCACATCACCGACTTTAATACCGCCTTGGCGTACAGGTGGTTCTGCTACTTTGACCGTGGTTAAACGTGGTGCAGTATCAACCCCTAACTCAGCAGGCGTTAAGGTATCTAACGGTTTTTTCTTCGCTTTCATGATGTTAGGCAATTTTACATAACGTGGCTCATTTAAGCGTAAGTCAGTGGTTACAATGGCAGGCAAGGTCAGGGCAATCGTTTCTAAACCACCATCGATTTCACGGGTCACTTCTACGGCATCCGCACTCACTTTCACCTCAGAAGCAAAAGTGCCTTGCGCCCAATTCAGCAAGCCTGCCAGCATTTGGCCAGTTTGGTTTGCATCATCATCAATGGCTTGTTTACCTAAAATTACTAATTGTGGCTGTTCTTTTGCCACTACAGCTTGTAACAATTTCGCTGCCGCTAAGGGCTGAATTTCGCTATCAGTTTCAATTAAAATTGCGCGGTCTGCGCCCATTGCCAAGCCTGTGCGTAAGGTTTCTTGGCAAGCAGCAACCCCGATAGAGACTAAAACAATTTCACTCGCACTACCGGCTTCTTTTAACCGGATGGCTTCTTCCACGGCGATTTCATCAAAAGGGTTCATCGACATTTTTACGTTCGCCAACTCAACGCCAGAGCCGTCGGCTTTAACGCGAACTTTAACGTTATAATCCACCACTCGTTTGACTGCGACGAGTACTTTCATAACAGTGTTCCTTCAGTGTATGTTTGCTGGATTGAGAACAACATGGTGGTAAGCCATATCTATTCTTTAATTTTTAGGCATTTTGACGTGTTTTGCTGTCTCCTACTTCGTAAGCATAATGTACGACACAACAGGCTTGAGTGCTTACGGTAGCATTAGTGTCAAGGGGATATAGTATGACACGCGATTTACAATAGGAGGAGGTCTTGTAGACTTTGGTTAGCTTGCCTATTTACATCGTTTGCGCATTACATTAGCGTAATGCTTTCCCTCACGACGTGCCCTATTAGATTTAACAAACTATGACCAACTTAGCAAGCCAATTAGCCGAGGGGCTAGCACAACTTTCGTTTTCTCTGCCGACATCGGTGCAACAACCCTTATTAGCCTATGTCGAATTACTCGCCCGTTGGAATACAGCGTATAACTTAACTGCAATACGTGACAAGCAAGAGATGATCAGTCGCCATTTGTTAGACAGTTTGGTGTTACGGCCTTACATTCAGGCGCAGCGCGTGTTAGATGTGGGCAGTGGCGCAGGCTTACCGGGCTTGGTATTGGCAATTACTCAACCCGATGTGCAATGGGTATTGCTAGACAGTAATGGCAAAAAAACCCGCTTTATGCAGCAGGCGGTATTAGAACTACAATTAAAAAACGTCACTGTAGTGCATAAACGTGTGGAACAGTATCAGCCAGATGAACTGTTTCAGCAAATTACCTCACGCGCTTACAGCGAATTGCGCTTATTTTGCCAACAAACGCAGCATTTACGCACGCCAGAGGGCTGTTTATTAGCCATGAAAGGCGTTTACCCGCATGAGGAGTTAGCAGCGTTAGCGGATTTAGGTTTAAAGTCTGAAGTCGTGCGCTTAACAGTACCGTTTTTAACCGGTGAACGGCATTTAGTAACCTTGAGTGCTGCTGAGTGCTAGTCCGTACTGAGTTCTAGGTGTTACGCAGTTCAAAGCAAATAAATGGTTTTTCGTAGGGCGGATAAGGCGTTAGCCGTCATCCGCCGAGATGTCGTATGACGCTACGCTTATACGACCTACAACCGTTCTTATTACTAACTGCGTAGCTTCTAAGCTCATTAAACTTAATTCAACTTAGCGGCCTGCGCATGATGAAATAAACGGAAAAAGTTATCTGTAGTCACTTGCGCGATGTGTTCAAAAGAGTCTTCACGTAAGTCTGCGATAAATTCCGCGACGTGGCGTACATAAGCCGGTTGGTTGGTTTTGCCACGATGAGGCGCGGGTGCTAAATACGGCGCATCGGTTTCCACTAACATACGGTCTAAAGGCATACGCTTCGCCACATCTTGCAACACTTTGGCATTTTTAAACGTAACAATGCCAGAAAAGGAGATGTAAAAGCCTAGCTCCATCGCTTTTTCTGCGGTTTCCCAGTCTTCCACAAAACAGTGCATAACACCGCCTACCGTGTCCGCTTTTTCTTCTGCTAAAATGGCTAACGTGTCTTCTTTCGCATCGCGCATGTGGATGATCAACGGTTTGCCCGTTTCTTTCGCCGCTGCAATATGCGCACGAAAACGGTCTTGTTGCCATGTCATATCACCTTTATGGTGAAAATAATCTAAACCAGTTTCACCAATCGCAACAATTTTTTCATCTTGTGCATATTCGATTAATTGCGCGGTACTGACTTCTTCTTCAGGCAAACATTCCGTTGTTGGATGTACCCCTACTGAGGCAGATACATTGTCAAATTGGCGTGCTAACTCCAACACCACCGGATAATTAGGCATATCAATGCACACACATAAGAAATGGCTCACCGCTTCGGCTTCTGCGGCAGCGACTAAATTGGCGGCTGTTTCGTTTAACGCTTCATTTACTTGATCAATATGACAATGTGAGTCAACTAACATAGTTTTGATATTTCCTTTATTAGTCAATATGTTAAGTATTTAGTGTCTGTATGGGTAAACAGGCGATGACTGTACAGCACATCGCCGTTGACCTCAAGGGGACAGAAAACATTTCAACAAAATTTCACATACTGTAGGTATGTTTTTCAGAACGTGAATAATTGACTAATAATTTTTCAATTTTTTCCCGTGTCGCACCTTTATCCACTTCACCAAAGTGAATGCCAATGCCTGCCGGACGACTACCTTGCGCACCTTTAGGATTAATCCAAACCACTTTACCCGCAACCGGTGTTTTATCGCCATCATTCATCAGCGTTAATAATAAAAACACCTCATCGCCTAAACGATACGTTTTCTCAGTCGGTACAAATAAGCCGCCTTGTTTTAAAAACGGTAAATAAGACAAATATAACGTGAGTTCATCGGTGATATGCAATGACAGCATATTCCGTTTCATGCCACCTGGCCGTTTCATGCAGTTTTCCTCATCGGTGCGGTTAACGCTACCCATGCTAGGGTAATCGGTTCTAACAAACTATTCGGTTTTAAGGCCACTGTGCCTTGTGCTAGGCGGTAATGTTCCGTTAACAAATCTAAAAATTCAAAGGCTTGAATTAAAGAGAGGCGTTGCGCTAATTGTTGAATAGCTGTCTGTTGATCTTGGTTAAGTATATGCTGATTTTGCTGGGTTTGGGCAAATCGAATTACATCCATCATCCAACTGATAAGCCAGTATAAAACTTGTCCCACTTCGTGCTGCGCCCACTGCGCGGCGGTTTTAATCGGATCAAGTTTGCCATTGCTCAAATCGGCAAGACTGCTAAATAGGCTTTGACGTTGGTTTAAACCCTCTTGCTGCGCCAATTGTATCGCTGCCAAAGGTGCATTTGCAGTCAGCGTTAATAGCAACTCAATATCATGCCCAGCCCCTAATTGTTCTTTTAGCCACGAGTGAATCACATGCGGATCAGTGCGGTTTAAATCCAAGCGTTGGCAACGACTGCGAATGGTGGGCAGTAATTGCATCGGATGATGGCTGATTAATAACAGCAAAGTGTTATCCGGCGGTTCTTCTAACAGTTTTAGCAAACTGTTAGCCGCATTGACGTTCATCGCCTCTGCTGGTTCGATGATCGCCACTTGATAACGTCCATAATTTGCCGTCAGCGAGCAGAATTGAATTAATCCGCGCACTTGGTCAATTAAAATCTGTGTGCTTTTTTCTAAAGGCATTAATTGACTAAAGTCGGGATGATTGCCCGCCCGCAATAAATGACAGGCTTGGCATTGACCACAGCTTTCACCTGTAGGTGTAGGCTGCATGCACAGTAAAGCAGCGGCAAGGTGTTGCGCCAATTGTGTTTTGCCCATACCGAGATTGCCACCTAATAACAAAGCATGCGGCAAGCGTTGCTGCTGGTGGGCAGTGATTAACTGTTGCCAATAAGGGATTAACCACGGCGGAAGTGGGCGTAAAGTCATGGTGATGTGGGAGCCTGAATCGAACTGGCTTAAGTATACGCGATAGGCATTACGCAGTTCAAAGTGAATTGATGGTCTTTCGTAGGTCGGATAAGGCTTTAGCCGTCATCCGACATCACGCGCTTAAAGCTTGAACTAAGCCACTTGCGGCGGATGACGGCTTACGCCTTATCCGCCCTACAAGACGGTGCAAACCCTTAACTTAATGGCCGTAATAAAGTCACAGCCCTCCCCCTATCAACACGCTATTTCCTACTTTTCCTCAAAAAGTTAAACAATCATACAAAATTATGCGCCTTATGCACGATCTCCGGTTTTAACTCAGGCATAACACTTGTAAAGCAGGCTTGAAAGTTCCATTTATGCGCATGAATCGCTTAAAAAATAGTACTAAGAAAAGGCGAGACTAATCCACTGCTGTTCGCAACAGTCCCCATGAATCTTGATATACTGAAAAACCGTGCATAAGCCTTGCTTATGATGTTGATGTATTGCAGGCTACCTTGTTATTGTTCATACCACCACAGGGACAGTTAACTTATGACTACGCGCTCGTTGTCGTTCTTGCTTTTATGCCTCTGTTACCTTTTGAGTCCGTCACTGTATGCGGCGTTTGACTCAAAAACGATGAATGCGGATAAACCATTAAAGGTTGTACGCATTACGCCAACGGGTCGTGACGTTGAGCAAACTCGTCAAATCGTTTTTCAATTTAACCAATCTGTGGTGCCTATTGGCGAAATGGCACGCAGTGCAGATGAAATTCCTGTCACTATCACACCGGCATTAGCCTGCGAGTGGCGTTGGTTAGATAGTTCTGCGCTGGCCTGTCAACTCACTGATAAAACGGCGATGCAGTTTGCCACCCGTTACCGCATTTTAATGTCTAAAGGCATTACCACGGAAAATGGCAAAACCTTAGAAAAGCCGGTTAAACATGAATTTGTCACCAAACGGCCTCAAGTCAGTTACGCCTCGTTTCAAACATGGCGCGCTCCCAGCATTCCTGAAATTCGTCTGAGCTTTAATCAATCGGTGTCGCAAAATTCTGTGGCACAACATATTTATTTCCAAAAACCAAATGGTCAACGAATAGATGCCCGTGTGTTTTGGCCTGAAAAAGAAGCTGATGAAGAAAACGAGGCGGACGACGACAGCACATCAAACGATAAAGCAGCAGCCAATAATCCAGCCTTCCGCAGAGTGTGGATGATTTCACCTAAGCAGTTAATGCCGCTGGATAGCAAAATATTATTGAATGTTGAAGCCGGTTTACAATCACAAAATGGCCCTGAACGCGGCATTGAAGCGCGTACCGTTACCAGTTTCAGCACGTTTCCACAGTTCAAGTTCTTAGGTTTACAGTGTTATAACGCCAGTGGCGATACGGTATATATTGAGCCGGATACAGATGAAAGCCGAGCGGTGATGAGACGTTGTGATCCGCTAGAGCGCGTTGCTCTGCGTTTTAGCAGTCCTGTTTTGCCATCAATTGTGCGCGATAACATTTTATTAACGCCTGATTTAGCAGGTGGTCGCACTGATTACAATCCTTGGGAGCGGGTCAGCGATTATTCTTATTTAGGTTCACGTCATCAAGCGGATGAAGAATATACCGTTTGGTTGCCTGAACTGCTCAAAGCCTATCAAAGCTATCAATTACAAGCCAGTAACCTAAATTTCCGCGATGAGTTTGGTCGCCCTTTAGTGCGCCCCATTCGCATGCAATTTGCCACAGCACACCGCGCACCTTCGCGCACTTTTGAGCATCAAATCTCGGTGTTAGAAAGTGGTATTGATAGCGAAGTACCTATTTATGTCACCAATTTAGATAAATTGGATTTTTATTATCATCGCATGCCTGCCGGTCAAGACTGGCAACAGGATTTAAAACTCAGCTTAACACCGCCAAAAATCAAAGATGTGTCGATGAAAATTCCATTTGGGGTGCGTGAGTTATTGGGCGCAGACACCCAAAGCGGGGTGGTGATGGGGTCTTTTGCACCGACACCTCCAGTGCGAGATGATAATTATAGACGGGCTAATTGGTTTTTTAGCCAAGTTACGCCGTTTTATGTGCAAGCCAAAGTTGGACATTTTAACAGCTTAATTTGGGTGATGGACTTCGCCACAGGACAGCCCATCAAAGGCGCGAAAGTCGAGTTATTCCGCAGCACTTATGATGCCTTACCTTCCGCAACACCCGAAATTGAAGGCAGTGCGGAAACAGATGCGTATGGGGTGGCAACTTTAGCTGGTACGAGCCAGTTCGACCCTAACTTAGCAGTATTAAACAGTTATAACGATGAAGCACCTGCCTTCTTCTTGAAGGTGACACAAGGCGAATCAGTCGCTTTATTACCGCTAGATTATAATTTTCAGGTGTCTTTTTACGATTTAAGTGTTGATTACGACACTTATCCTTATCTACAGCAGCAATTTGGTCATGTGCATAGTTGGGGCACGACTGCGCAAGGTATTTATAAAGTCGGCGACACTGTGCAATATAAATTGTTCGTGCGTAACCAAGACAATAAACGCTTTGTAGCTGCGCCAGAGGGGTTATATACCTTAACCGTCACTGACCCGATGAATAACACGGTGCATGAAGTTAAGGAGGTCAAACTGTCAGAATTTGGCGGTTTAGCCGGTGAGTTTGAAATTCCTAAAACCGCGCCTGTCGGTTGGTATAGCTTCCAGTTATCGGCTGATTTCACCGATCAAGACTGGTGGCCTATGCAAGTCTTGGTCAGCGATTTTACGCCATCGCCTTTCCGCGTGCGCACCAGCTTAAACGGTGAGTTATTCACCCAAGGCCAAGATGTCCAAGTGGATACCAGTGCACAATTGCATGCGGGTGGCCCTTACGTCGATGCACAAACCCGCATTACCGCGATGTTAAGCCAAGAGCCTTTTTCACCCAGTACACTTATTAGCAAAGGTTTCCAATTTGATACCCACGTCGAAGATGCTTATGACGACACGGTGTTTCAAACCGAAAGCAAAGTCGATAATCAAGGCCAATTGCAAACCACGTTTAAAGTGGAAGAATCGCCTGTGTTATATGGGCAGTTACGGGTAGAAAGTGCGGTGCGCGATGATCGCGGTAAAAACATCGCCAATACCACAACAGCGCAATATGTGGGGCGAGACCGCTTTGTTGGCTTGAAGCAAACGTCTTGGGTAGTGCCTGCTAAGCAAACCGCTAATATTTTAACGCTAGTGGTCGATGGCGCAGGCAATCCAGTTGCTGATGTGCCCGTCGATGTCTTAGTGGAATATCGTGAAACCAAAGCCGCTCGCGTTAAAGGTGCAGGGAATGCTTATTTAACCCAATTTGAGCATGAATGGGTGAAAGCGGGGGCATGTCAGTTAAGCTCTAGTGCAGAACAAGCCTTAGCTTGCGACTATGTACCGCCTAAAGCGGGCACTTATCGCATCACAGCGACTATCAAAGACAGTCAAGATCGCCCACACAGCACCGAGTCTTATCAATGGGTTTCCGGTAGTGATGCCGTGGTGTGGGATAACATCGATGGCAATGGTATCGAAATCATTCCAGAGCAAAATACTTATAAAGTCGGTGAAACAGCGCGTTACTTGGTGAAAAACCCTTATCAAAATGCGCAAGCCTTAGTCACCGTTGAACGCTTTGGCGTGTTAACACATTGGCTTACTACGCTGAAAAACAGTGTTGAGATTATCGAAGTGCCGGTGTTAGCCGATTATGAACCGGGTTTCTTTGTGTCCATTACCTTAATGTCACCGCGCCAAAATCAGCCGTTAAGTGAAGATGGCGTGGATTTAGGTAAACCGTCGTTCCGCATGGGTTATGTGCGCACCATGGTGAGCGATCCTTACAAAGAATTGAAGGTTGCTATTCAATCCGATAAGCCGGTATATCGACCACGCGATAAAGTGACGCTGAATTTACAGGTACAGTCGCAAGTGGCGGATTTACCGATTACTGAGCCAGTTGAATTGACCATTGCGGTATTAGATGAGTCGGTGTTTGATTTATTACGCCAAGGCCGCAGCTATTTTGACCCGTATCGCGGTTTTTACAGCTTAGACAATTTAGACTTATCGAATTACAGCTTGTTATTGCGCTTAGTTGGACGGCAGAAGTTTGAGAAAAAAGGCGCGAGCGCAGGCGGTGACGGCGGTTTAGGCCCTAACATGCGTTCTTTGTTTAAGTTCGTCAGCTATTGGAACAGCGGCTTAAAAACCGATGAACAAGGCCGCGCTTCAGTCTCGTTTGATGTACCGGATAATTTGACTGGTTGGCGCGTATTGGCGATTGCCATGACTCCATCGGATCGCATGGGCTTAGGCGACAATAATTTCAAAGTGAATTTACCGCTGGAATTACGCCCTGTAATGCCGAACCAAGTCACCAGCGGCGACCGTTTCCAAGCCGGTATCAATGTGATGAATCGCACGGAAAAAGCGCAGGCAATTAAAGTGCAACTCACAGCAACTGGTACACCTGTCGAAACCACCAACGGGCAAGCGGTTAGCATTAGCAAAACCGTGCAAGCGGAGCCATATAAACGCTACACCGTTTGGTTGCCTGTGCAAACGACGACTGCTGGTGACATTCAATTCACTGCACAAGCCAATAGTGAAAAAGAGGCCGACAGCTTAACGCACAGTGTGCCAGTGCGGATGCGCAAGGTTTCAGAAACTGCGGCGACTTATGGCACGACGGTATCGGATAAAGTCACAGAGTCGGTGTTATTCCCTGCTAACAGTATTCCGAATGTGGGCGATTTGTCGGTGTTGGCTTCACCAACAGTGATCAGCGGTGTTGATGGCCCCTTTGAATACATGCGTGATTATCCTTACTACTGTTGGGAGCAACGCTTGAGCAAAGGCACCATGGCGGCGCATTACCAACATTTGAAACCGTATATGACAAAAACGGGGTTATGGCCGCAAAGCGAAGGCTTGACGGACACCATGTTAGGACAGGCGAAGGATTTCCAAGCACCTAACGGGGGCATGGCTTATTATGTCGCGCTCGATAATCGCGCCAGTCCGTACTTAAGTGCCTATACTGCGTTAGCATTTAACTGGTTACGTGATGGCGGTTATGCAATACCCGATAAAGTCGAAAACCAATTGCACGAGTATTTAACTGTATTGTTACGGCGCGATGTGTTGCCTGATTTTTACAGTAAAGGCATGTCTTCCTCTGTGCGTGCTGTCGCCTTGCAAGCTTTAGCCATGCGCGACAAAGTGACTCGCGCTGATTTACAACGCTATGAAACGCATGTGCCGCAAATGGACTTATTCGGTAAAGCAGCTTACTTGCAAGCCGCGATGCGCGTGCCGCAAACAGAACGCTTGCGCACAACGGTAGTAGAGGATTTGCTAAGCCATGTTAATCAATCTGGCGGCAAAATCACGTTAACGGAAACCTTAGACGATAGTTACAAACACATTCTATCTTCTAGCTTGCGCACGCAATGTGTGGTGTTATCGGCCTTGTTAACTTATGACGAGATGACACAAGACCAATTGGTCGCCGATATTCCATTTAAATTGGTACGCGCCATCACAGCAGCACGCAAAGGCCGTGGTGGTTGGTCAAATACGCAAGAAAATATGTTCTGTATGAATGCGTTAATTGACTATGCGCGGGTGTATGAAGCAGTCGATCCTGCGATGACAGTCAGCGTGTTGTTAGACGATGAAGCCTTGCCGGTGGTGATGGAAGATGCGACGGCAACGCCAAGTACGCACGCGGAATTTAACAAATTCACCGCGCCGCCTGTGACTTTTCGCCACGACATTGCAGAAGCCGATGTTGGACGTAAAGCCAGTGTCACTATTAATCGAGAAGGTGAAGGCCGTGTTTATTATGCGCTGCGCTTAAATTACGCCACGCAAGTGGATAAAGCAGACTCCGTGAACGCAGGCATGAGCATTGAGCGTGAATATCATGTAGAGCGCGATGGCAAGTGGCAGTTGCTAGAAAGTCCAATGCAAATTGAAACTGGCGAATTAGTGCGGGTGGATTTATATCTGTCTTTGCCAACGGCACGTTACTTTGTGGTAGTTGATGATCCGGTTGCAGGTGGTTTAGAGCCAGTTAACCGCGATTTAGCCACTAGCTCAGAAGTAGACGCAGATAAAGCTGAAGGCACGTATGCCGGTGGCTCTATCTGGTTCCAGTTTGAAGACTGGCGTGAATATGCCTTTTCTTTCTGGAGTTTCTACCATAAAGAGTTACGTCATCATGCGGCTATTTTCTATTCCCATTATTTACCCGCAGGACGTTATCACTTAGCGTACACCGCACAAGCGATTGCCGCAGGTGAGTTCCTTGCCATGCCGACCAAAGCCGAGGAAATGTACGAGCCTGACATTTATGGCTTAAGCAAGCCTGCACAATTAGTTGTGCAGCAAGCTGCTGAGTAAGCGCGGGTTAGCAAGTGTTGTAGGGTGGAATAGCGCAGCGTATTCCACCATAAAACTCTGCAAGTAGTTGGGTAGTAAAAGATTACAACCCTCATGGTGGAATACGGCTTACGCCTATTCCACCCTACAACCTCGCTTGTTCCAGAACAAAAGTCGGATGACGGCCTACGCCTTATCCGACCCACGAAATTCGCTTAAAAGTTTAACTTGTCAGGCCATGACCTGACTGTGCAGAGAGCCAAGCTTATGAATCGCTTTAAAAACTTATTGTTAATTCAGTCTGTCCGTGAGCAAAGTGCTTTAACCGCCTTACAGCGGGCGGTGTGGTTAGCCCGTCAAAATCAAGCCCGCTTAACGGTGGTGGATTTACTTGAATCCTTGCCAAACAGTGCACGTAGCCAAGATTATCAAGACTTATTAGTAGAAGGTTGCAAAGCGCAATTAGAAGAATTAGTGGCACCTTATCGCACAGACGGGCTGAATATTGAAACGGAAGTGTTATCTGGTGAAACACCCGTAGTCTCTATCGTGCAAAAAGTTTTACAGTCTAAAATCGACATGGTGTTAAAAGATGCACAGCCAGACGGTGCCGCACGTCGGTTTTCGGGTTTAGACATGCAGTTAATGCGCAAGTGTCCAGTGCCTTTGTGGGTGATTCGACCAGATTATCCTGATCAGGTTAATCGCGTGATGGCAGCGGTTGATCCCGACTTGCAAGACAGCGAACGCAATACTTTAAACACCTTAATCATGGATTTAGCCACTTCATTAAGCCGCATGGATAATGCTGAGTTAAATATCGTGCATGCGTGGCGTTTAAAAGGTGAAACGGAACTGCGTTGCAGTGCCTTTGTACGTTTGCCAGAAGAAGAAGTGGATCGATTATTGGAAGAAGAATGTCGCCATCACGAAACTAATTTAAACGCCTTGCTGGCGAAATATAATTTAGAAGATATTCAGCCGAATATCGAAATGATTAAAGGCCCAGCAGGACAAGTGTTACCAACAGTGGCACGCGAAAAAAATGTAGATTTGCTGATTATGGGCACCATTGGCCGCAGTGGTTTACCGGGTTTAATTATGGGTAATACCGCCGAAACCGTGTTACAAGTGGTAGACTGCTCGGTTTTAACCTTAAAACCAGATGGTTTTAAATCTCCAATTGAATTCTAAACACATGCGTGTTTGGAAAGCGTGCGTTGTCAGGCTCGCAGACAGGTTAGGTTTGCCAAACAGCAGGATGCTCAAGGCTAAAGACATTGTGTGACGGTGCGCACTGATGACGGGAAGAATCCTCATTAGTGCAGCACACAAAACGAATGTAACATAAAATCAGTACCTCACATTACCGCAGCCCTGACCGACTCATCGCAATCAGGATTTGGAGATAGCGCGGTTTTACGTTTAAGCTATTGCACTGATAACAGGAAGTCTATTTCGGCAGTCGCTTTATTGACTCAAATAACGGATCGGGGTTCCGTAGGGGGTTAGGGGTGATTGACTGATAACAATAAAATGGGGATGCTACACGATGTCTGATGAATATACCTTAGAACAGGAAATTACCCTGTTAGAACAAGATCAAGCACTGTTAAAAGAAACACTGAGCGAGCAACGCGCCAAATTCGCCTCTGCCGCAGATAAAGCTAAAGTCGCCTTAAAAGCACAAATTCAAGAAACTGAGCGCGAGTTGCAAGAAACCCGCAGCCGTTTAGAAAGCTTAAAAATTGAGGCGGGTTTAGTAGAGATAGAACAGAAAACTACACCTGCTAAATTACATCAAGTCCCCCCTTTACCCAGTTTTTTAGAGAATGTGCCTGCACAACTCAAAGAAATGCGGGCGCAATTAGTCGCTAAGCCCAGCCCTTCAGAAGTCAACAATAACCAGAAAAATCCCTTGGTGTTATATGCGCCTAGCGGTATGGGTAAATCTTTATTAGCCAGTGTCATCGCACATGATGAATTAATTCGGCGCAACTATGTCAGCGGTATTTTTTGGATCAGCTTAGGCTCAGAACCCGATATTACTGGCTTACAAATGGAGATGATGCGCAATTTAACCGGACAAAATGCAAACTTTTTAGATAGCGAAGAAGGTTTAAGCACTTTACAAGCGTATTGTAGTAAACGTGCGTGTTTAGTGGTGTTAGATAATGCGTGGGACGTGAGGGATATTCTCGCCTTTAGTGGTTTAGGGCAGTATTGTCAGTTAGTCGTGACCACTAACCAAAAAGAATTGGTGGAATATGTCAGCCACTTTATGGCAGCTACCCAGCATTACACCGTTAAAATGCTCAATACGGCGCAATCTTTAGACTTGTTAAAACATTATGCAGGGATGAAGGATGACGATGCGCAATTTGCAGAACATGGTGAAACCTTAAGCGATTTCTGCCGTGGCATTCCAAGCGCGTTAAAGCTGACAGGGGCGTTATTAAAACAACAAGTTTATACTATCCCCAAATTATTAGAGCAGCTAAACAGTCATGCTTGCGAAGATTTGCCCGATACACAAGCTTGCCCTTTAATGCGTGCCATGCGCGTGAATGTGGACAGTTTAGGTGATGCCAGTGAGCACTATATTGCCTTAGCGATCTTTGCCGAACATAACCGCATTCCAGTGCAAGCAGTATTAATGTTATGGCAATACTTATATCATTTAACGGCTGAGCAAGCCCGCGAGTTTATTATTGAACTCTCGGAACAAGGTTTGCTCGAGTTAGTGGGTGATTTAAAAACAGGCTATTTGAGTTTACAAGTGGCGCATTATGATTATATTTGCGCCGAAGCTGAATTTGACAAACTGCATGAACACTTATTGGCAGCTTACCGTCGCTTATGTGGGCAGCATGGCTGGGCGACAGGGCCAAAAGATGGCTACTTTTTTGAGTATTTGGTCATGCACTTGCATACTACACAACGGCAACGTGAACTCAAAAATTTATTATTAGATTTTGATTGGATTAGAACCAAGCTCGCCTATTGTGGCTTGCATAGTTTATTAAATGACTATGCATGGTTACAAGAGTCAGATCAAGATATTGCTTTGATTGCGGATGCCTTACAACGTGCCGCCCCGCGTTTATTAAGCCAATTAAACAACGTTGAAGGTGTTGCAGCAGAGTTATTAAATCAACTATGGGTCAAACCTTCGGTAGACATACAAAAATTGCTAAATCACGCTAAAGAGTTTGCGCATGATTGGCAACCGCCTAAGCGTTAACACAGACAGTTAAGGGACGTGTATAGGCTTAATAAGCGGCGCGCCTTCATTAAGCCTATAAGCGGAGTGGGGTTACAAAAGACAGCATACAATCTGTTGCTGGCAATGAGATTATGGCTAAATCGACTCAGAAGCATCGTCCCAAAGCCCGCAATAACAGCGCGCATTCATCATTAGAGTCTTATTTCGAGCGCATTTACCACAGTCTCGAAGAGCGCAATGATGAATATCGGCAGTTAAAAAAATACATGCGCGTTCATGAAGAATGCAGCATGTTATTAGCCTTAGAACAAACGCTGAACATTGCGGCCGATCACATTTATGAAATCAATATCACCCGTCATTTAAATATACAGGCGTTGTTGGCTTACGCTCAACATGTCAATAAAAAAAATACGGTTGTTAAAAATTATCTGCGCGGCAAAGCCTTTTCCCCTCAAGTCCAGCTTTTACACGAACTTACCAAGCAATTACACATTATTGCCACGCATAGCGTGCAAATTGTGCGCAAAATTAATCGTTGTAAAGATTTGATTCCTATCATTAAAACTTTGTTGCAAATGCCGGATCAAGAGGATTTAGGGCATGATCCGGTTTTGTTAGAAATCAGCCGCTTGTTGCAAGACAATATCACTGATCCGCCTTTGCTCAGTTTAAAAGCAATGTTAAGTCATCAAGGCGTTGATAAGGAAACCGAAAGTTTACATTTTGAGCATTTAAACGATGTCA
This sequence comes from Beggiatoa sp., assembly GCA_003245895.1. Lineage (GTDB taxonomy): Bacteria > Pseudomonadota > Gammaproteobacteria > Beggiatoales > Beggiatoaceae > SZUA-411. Next base: position 7,377 of record QKBZ01000026.1, on the reverse strand, counting down.
GCGATAAACTCATTGGTTTGCTCAACGATAAGTTATTGTTGGTGATTGGCGTTTCAGAAATATTAAACGAGGGCATTGAAGATGATGCGGGTCACGACATTCCCGCCGAGCAACGCTTGCCCGATGAATTGCGCGTGTTATTTCTCACCGCCAGCACCTTAGATGTGTTGCAAAAAATCTGTGAATTGCGCGATCACATCAAACAAGTGTTTTCCGCCACCAAGCAGTATTTGCAGTTACAAAATCACCCAAAATTAGATGTTAAAGTGCGGCAGTTATTGCGCGTAGGAGAGAATAATGTGACTGATGTGGTGAAGAAATTGGCCTTATTATTACAAGGCTTTGCGCCTAAAGTCACTGATTTATCAAGTTATATAGAGCCACTGAATTTGCCTGTAGTGCTGCGCATGGCTTACCACTTAATTTATGAGAAAGCGAATCGGGTTTGGGAGAATCCTTATCCGATATAAGTGGAAATATGGTGTAGGGTGGAATAGGCGTAAGCCGTATTCCACCATGCGGTTTGTCATCTGCCACAACTTAACAACTTGCAGAATTTTATGGTGGAATACGCTGCGCTATTCCACCCTACATCATTTACTAATCGCCGCTGCCGTCTCAACATTAGGCCGGTGCCACAGCTTCACCGTATCATCACCACTCGCAGTGGCAAATAACTGCCCATCAGGACTAAAAATCGCCTTATTCACAAAATCTTTGTGACCTTTTAAGGTCGCTAATAATGCACCACTGCTCACTTCCCACAACTTAGCATCATAGTCGTCGCTGCTAGAGGCCAAGATTTTGCCATCAGGGCTAAAGGCCACGCTAGAGATGCTCTTCCGGTGTGCTGGCAAGGTGTAAAGCAATTTGCCGGTATTGCTATCCCATAAACGCACCGTATTATCCATGCCTGAAGAAGCAATACGTTCACCGTCTGGGCTATACGCGACACCATAAACCCATTTTTGATGCCCAACTAAATCGCGTATCCATTGCCCATCTGCCACATGCCAAATTTTGACTAAATCGTCAAAGCCTGATGTAGCTAAATAAGTGCCATCTGGACTAAAGCTGAGTCCATCCACGGAATTGGTGTGACCATGACCATCGGGATTACCCCAACCAAACCATGTACGATGACTGGCGATCAGTAGTTGTACTTGGCTGCGTTGTGCCACATCCCAAATCACCGTGTTGCCATTCCAACTGGCAGCGGCTAATAAGCGCCCATTGGGGCTGAAAGCCACGTCAAAGAAACCGTTATAGCGTGTATTGCCCTCAGCTTGCAGGCGGAAACGGTGCAATTCTTCACCAGTGTCGGTGCGCCAAAGTTTTACTGTCGCATCTTCGCTGGCAGAGGCAAACAGTTCTCCATCAGGGCTAAAAGCCAAGGCTTGTACTTTATCGTTATGCGCTTGCCATGAATGTAACACTTTGCCATCAGCAACTTGCCAATGCTTAATCTGACGATCTTTACCGCCTGAAATCAGTGTTTTTCCATCAGGGTGAAATGCCAAGGCAATGACATTACTATCATGCTCGCGAAATACAAATTGTTCTTGTGTCGGTAGCACATAATCTTGGCTAGCTTTTGCTTGATGAACCATGCTGGGTTCATCAGCCGCTGTATGTGGAAGAAAAGTTTGATAGTTAGACCAAAGAGTGCTTATAGGGATTAACATCATCAAACCTAGCACAACAGCGGCTACCATCAATTGCAATTTTTCCTGCCATGTTGCTTTATCTTCCACTGTTAAGGGAATACCCTGCACTTTTAAATGCATCATTAATGGCAGCTTCATTAACGCTTCTTTAGGAATTTGCTTATGGGTAGGGCACATCATACCGCAGCGATGTTCTCTTTTATCATCACTGGCATACCAATGTTCTGGTGCTAAGAGATAACTCGCCGTTTTTCGATTTGCTTTATAAATATAGAGCAAATATCTATTTGCATGAGGTTTTACCTCAAAATGGCTAATTTCTGACCACTTAAGTTCCCAATCCTGAAAGCTTATTGGTCGTTTCTGTATGACCTGTTTGCTATTATCAAATAATAAATTTTGCCATCTTTTGGACAAACCTGAATTAAGCTGTATTTTTTCAGCATCTAACGATAACTCAGATTTTTCAATTAATACTTTATGACAATAAATAATGAAACCGGGTATGCCAGCACCTACAAGCAGTATAAAAAATACTACCGAGGTAAAAATCAGATCATGAAAACCAATATTAACCTTTTCATTTGCAACAAAATTAAAATAAATTATACTAAAAATAAGTATTAACCAAGCTATTGGTAATAAAAATACATACTTATTAACCAGTTTCTTATCCACATTGGAATAAGTAAAAACCGTTGCTTTTGCCATGTGATGTACCTAGAGCTTTGTGATACAATTGTATACTGTATCTGACTTCGTCTAGCGATGTAAAGCAAAAAATGAAATACAGTCGTACTGTTTATTCCTAAACCTTCTCCATTTTTCTAAGTTGCGTTTGCAAATAGGCTAAAAAAGCTTCAACCCGCCGCGATAAATGTCGAGATGACGGATAAACCGCGTATAAATTCACCTCATCTTGTGTGTAATCATCGAGCACACTTTCTAAACGACGCGCCGCTAAATCAGCCGCCACATCCACCGAAGACTTTAACACTACGCCAGCCCCTGCAATCGCCCATGCTCGCAACGCTTCGCCATCGTTTGCGGTGCGGTTGCCACTGACTTTGACACTAAATGCACGCCCTTGATCTCGAAAATCCCAATGACTTTGCGGATCACCTGCCCGTGCTAATACTAAACAATTATGTTGCACTAACTCAGTGGGATAACGCGGTTTCCCATATCGCGCCCAATAAGTCGGCGCAGCACAGATTAAACGACGTTGCCGAATCAATAATTTCGACTTAAAACGGGAGTCCGTGAGTGGTCCTGTCCGAATCGCTAAATCAAAATGTTCCTCGATTAAATTGGCGACTTCATCGGATAACACTAGCTCAATCCGCACTTGTGGATGCTTTTCTAAAAAATGATCAATTAACGGCGATAACCGCGCCCGCCCAAAATCGTTAGTCGTCGTCACCCGCACCGTGCCCTTTAACACACCTTTATCCGCAACCCGCTCAAAAGCCTCTTCTACATCTGCCACAATGCGCTTGCAATCTGCTAAGAAACACTCGCCTTCCGCTGTCAAATACATACGGCGCGTGCTGCGAATCAATAAATTAGCCCCGACTAACTCTTCTAATTGCTGTAACGCTTGGGTGATGGCTGAAGGCACGACACCGCGCAGACGCGCAACGGCTGCTAGGCTGCCTTGCTCATGAATATCAATAAAAATTTGCATCAAGCTTAAACGATCCATTATTCACTCCAGTTGAATAAATCATTCAAATTTTGCTTATTTATTCAAGATAGTTTGAATGATAACGTAAAAAAACACGTTACATTTAGGAGTTTGATCATGACGAGCAGTTTAAAAACCCGTGGCGGTGACGGCATTGGGGCTTTGATTGGTAGCAAAATTTTTATTGTCGGTGCTGGTTCTGGCATGGGTGAAGCCATCGCCCGCATGGCTGTTGAACGTGGGGCAAAAGTCAGTTTGGCAGGGCGTTCTATCGAAAAATTAGAACAAGTTGCTGCTTCTTTGGGCGATTCGGTGTTGGGCTTGTATGCCTTAGATTTAGCCGATGAGCACACTGTTGACAGTGCGATTGCCGAGCACGCGCCTTATGATCACATCATTACCACTGCGGCAAATTTAACTTTTAAACCCTTTGTTGAGCTGACAGATGATGAAATTCATCGCATGTTAGATTCAAAATTTTGGGGGCCGATCAATGTCGCTCGTGCTGCGGCTAAACACCTTGCGCCACAAGGTAGCGTCTTATTCTTTTCAGGACTTGCCGCCTATCGCCAAGGTGTTGGCACATCGCTGGTCGGCGTGGTGAATATGGCCTTAGAAAGTTTGGTGGCAAATTTAGCTATTGAACTAAAACCGAAACGCTTTAACGTCATCTCACCAGGGGTGGTGGATACTGCAACATGGGATATGTTATCAGATGCTGATCGCCAAGCCTTATTCCAACAAGTATCCGCCAGCTTGCCAGTAGGCCGTGTTGGTCATGCCGATGACCTCGCGCATGCAGCCATTTCGATTTTAGAAAATGGTTTCATTAATGGCACGGTGTTAAATGTTGATGGCGGTGGTCGCATTGCCTAAACGCAAGTTGTAGGAGGTCAAATGACTCAGCATATGTTAATTGCCGGTGCTAATGGTGTTACCGGACGTGGTGCGACGGCGGTACTTGAGCAAGCAGGCTGGAAAGTCAGCACCTTGTCCCGCGCCCAGCACGGTTTCAGTCAAGGTGCACATTTATCTGCGGATTTATTATCGCGGGCGAGTCTTGCACAACATGCAAGCGTTTTAAAAACAGTGTCACATCTGTTTTATGCCGCGTTAAAGCCTTCGCCTGATCCAAAATTGGAAGCAGATGAAAACGCGCTCATGTTTGAAAACTTGATTGAAACCTTGCTGGAATTAGGTGCGCCCTTAAAGCGCGTGATTTTTCTACAAGGTGGCAAGGTGTACGGCGCGCATTTAGGCGTTTATAAAACACCTGCACGAGAAGATGACAGCCGACATTTTCCGCCAAATTTGTATTTTCGCCATGAGGATTACGCTCGCAGTTTGCCCGCACGCAGTGTGGCTTGGACGGCCTTGCGACCTGATGTTGTAATCGGGCATTCGCTAGGCTCAGCGATGAATTTAGGCAATTTAATTGGTGTTTACGGCACTTTATGCCGTGAATTAGGCGTAGCCATGCAGTTTTCTGGCTCTGAAGCCGCTTATAACACTTTAGTGAATATTTGTGATGCCAATATGCTGGGTAAAGCGGTGTTATGGGCGGCTGAACAGGAAAAAGACGGCGCGTACAATATCACCAACGGCGATCAATTCCGCTGGAAGCATGTATGGCCTAAATTAGCGGCATGGTTCGGTTTAGAAGTGGGAGAACCACAGCCGATCAGCCTGCAAAACCGTTTAAATGAAGCTTCTGCGGACATTTGGCAACAATTAGCCGTGCGCGAAGGTTTAGCAGAACAGAATATTAGTCAAATTGCCTTAGGCAGTTTTGGCGATTTTATTTTCCATGTGCAGCAAGATGCTGTGTTTGATGTGACAAAAGCACGTCAGGCCGGTTTTCATGATATGTGTTTGCGTTCGGATGATTGCTTGATTGCACATTTGGAAAGCATGGTGGAACGAGGCTTGATCCCCAAACCTCGGTAAATTCATACACGCGGACAAGATGCTGGCATAAAACGGACTTTTCCGCGTTCTCGCCACAGCCTCTCACTTCGGTACGCGCCCTCATATCAAGACTTGAAATACCGCACTTGAATATTATTATATGCTAATATATGACAAATAATAAATTAAACTTGGAGTAGCATAAAATGATTTTTCGGCAATTATTCGAGCCAGATTCATCCTCTTACACTTACTTAATTGGCTGCCCTGAAACCAAGGAATGTGCCTTAATTGATCCGGTGTTAGAAACCGTTGAGCGTGATATTGCAGTGATTAAAGAACTGGGACTGACGCTGAAATACACCATAGAAACCCACGTGCATGCAGATCATTTGACTGGGGCGAAAAAATTAAAAGCCTTAGTAGGGAGTCAGATTGCTGTGCCTGCGCAAGAAGCCCTGCCGTGTGCTGACATTGGTATTCAAGAAGGCACTGCCATTCAAATTGGCCAGTTAACGCTACATCCTTTATTCACACCAGGCCATACAGACTCACATCATGCCTATTTATTCGACAATGGCACACAAAAAATGTTGTTTACAGGCGATGCGCTTTTAATTGAAGCCTGTGGGCGCACTGACTTTCAATCAGGCGATGCACATGCCTTATATCACAGCATTCACGATAAATTTTTCAGCCTACCCGATGAAACCTTAGTCTATCCTGGTCATGACTATGAAGGCCGTTTTGTGTCTAGCATTGGCCAAGAAAAACAACGTAACCCACGCCTAGGTAATGATAAACCCTTGGCGGAGTTTGTTGAGATTATGGACGGATTGGAGTTGAGTTATCCGCGCAAAATAGATTTTGCCGTACCAGGTAACCGTGAATGTGGTGAATGTCCACCAAATGTGCCTGCTGAGTTACGTGGGCCGTGTGCTGTAGAATGGGGGCAGCAAGGCTAAATTTTGCTTGTTATTATTTGCAGGCGGTACCTGTTATGGAGAGCAGGTTGATGCCTGCAAACCAACGTATTTGACTTTATTTTTCTTTTATCAATATCTCTACGCTAATACGCTACTCAATAGTCGTTAATCTTTACAAGACGAAGGCAGTAAGTAAAAAGGAATAGGGTCTGCAACATCATTAATAGTACATACCCAAGAAGTGTTGTTTTCATCATACACCATACGAATGCTTTTACCGCCTAAATCAACGTCTGGGCCGCGCATGGTAGCCTCGACATAAAAATAATCGTCTGTTTGACCCGAGGCGACTGATTCAACATAAATGCCTTGTGTTTTACCTTTTACATCTTCAACCTCTGGCCATACGCCCCAATTTGCATAATATTCCACCATTGGCATTTTTAAACCTGCCATTAAATTAGTGGCTTCCGCGACTTTGGCACGGCGTTGATAATCATTATAAGAGGGGATAGCAAGGCTGGCTAAAATACTAATTGTTAAAACCACCAACATTAATTCAACAATAGACATACCTTTTTGTTGCTTCATTCATTTTCTCCTAAACGCTTTTGCCCATTAAATTCAACTTATTTGCATAAAAATATTGCCGCAATCAATATTGATAAGCATATAAGAAGATAGAGAGTATTCAAGTCGGCTTTTGCCGGAATCTCTAATCGCATATTGTATGCCATTATTGACAGCGATTAAATAGCAATGAATTGAAGCCTGTATTTCGGTTGTAAGTTGACGTGCTGCGTATACACAGCATAGTGACAGTGGGAGGTGTTGAATTTCAGCAACCTGCTGAAATTCAACATTTAGACAGTTTAAGAGACTTTGAATTTTTGCAGGCGATAACGTAACGCACCAAAACTAATACCCAATAATTTCGCCGCTTGAGTTTTATTGCCTTTTGCTTGTTCTAATGCCGATAATATCCGTTCTTTTTCCATATCTTCTAATAATGGGTCTAATGCTGTATTTTCAAAGGCAATAAAATTATGTCCATCCCGTGCAGCGGGGATAATAGCTTCTGCTGAATATAAGCTACTTTTTTCGTCAGGTAATTGTAGATCATCAGGTTCAATTAAATCCTGTTCGCATAATGCAGAAGCACGTTCTAAAATATTTTCCAATTCCCGTA
>QKBZ01000330.1 GCA_003245895.1 Beggiatoa sp. | reverse complement strand
ACACGGTATCGAATTAAAGGAGATCATCATGAGCGAAACTGACAAATCTACTGAAGACATGCTCGTCATCCGCGCAGGGTCTACCGAAGCCATTAAAGGCCCTAGCGAATGGTTTACCGGCAATGTTCGCATTGACAAACTTTTTACCGCTCCTGCACCGGCACGAGTTGGCGTTGCGGTGGTCACTTTCGAGCCAAATGCCCGCACTAACTGGCATACCCACCCTTTAGGACAAGCGTTATTAGTCACTGACGGCGTGGGCTGGACACAATGCGAAGGCGGCGAAAAAACCGAAATTCGCCCAGGGGACTTGATTTGGTGTAACTGCGGTCGCCGTCACTGGCATGGCGCAACCGATAAAAGCGCGATGCAGCATGTGGCGATTAATGAATATTTAGACGGAAAACCGGTTGATTGGTTAGAGCCTGTCTCTGATGCGGAGTATCTAGGCACACTGGCTAAAAAAGATTAAGCAAATTTAAATTAGCAGAGTAACGTATTCAAATGGACAATTATATTTTTAGCCTGAGCGATAAAGTGACACGCCAAGCGGTGTCTTATCAAAATCGTTTTGGTATCACCTTAGCAGGCGATTTGTATTTACCTAAAGATTTTGATGCCAGCAAAGCCTATCCCGCATTCGACGGCGGATGATAGCTAATGCCTTATCCGCCCCACGAAAACGCATCAATTCACTTTCAGAACAGGCAATGGCAATGTCTCGGAGGAAAAACCAGTGAAAATACGGTCATTACTGGCAGCGATGAGCATCTTTGGCATCGTAAGCAGCAACATCGCATTAGCGGAACAGGCAGAAAATATGAAAATTAGCGTTAAAGCAGCCGATAAAACGATTATCTTCCAATTAAATAACAGCACGGCTTCAAAAGCCTTGTATGAACAGTTGCCTTTAGAAATCAAAGTGGAAGATTATAGCAGTAACGAGAAAATCTTTTATCCGCCGAAAAAGTTAAGCACGGATAACACACCTTTAGCAAAAAGTGCGGCGGGCGATCTGGCTTATTATGCACCTTGGGGTGATGTGGTGATGTTTTATGAAGATTTTGGTAAAGCGTCGGGGTTGTATGCGTTGGGTCAGGCGACTGCTGGGGCGGAGTATATTCGCGGTTTGAGTGGTAGTGTTTTGATTGAAAAAGTAGATTGATAAGGCTTTTTCGTTCCCATCGTCTCACGATGGGAATGCATACTGCGTCGCTCCAGCGGCGCGTCTAGCACCTAGACAGCATTTACTCACGCCGCTGGAGCGACGTGGCATGCATTCCCACGCGGAGCGTGGGAACGAGATAATTTAAAATTTAAGCCGCCAACACTGCAATTTGCTCCTTAGCCGCTGAAATCCCATTTTCCCGATATTCATCACCCATATTTAAACCTTCAGCATAAATAAACGTGACATCGGTGATACCAACAAAACCCAGAATATTGCGCAAAAATGGCACTTCTGCATCGCTCACGCTGTCTTTATGAATACCGCCGCGACTGGTAATCACATAAGCGCGTTTATTTTTCAATAAACCCTCAGCACCGTTGGCTGTGTAGCGGAAAGTCACACCAGCACGCGCGATGTGGTCAAACCATGCTTTTAACTGTGTAGGCACGCCAAAATTGTACATCGGTGCACCAATGATCAAAGTATCTGCCGCTTGCACTTCTGCAATTAATTCATCCGCTAAGGTCGCTTTACCTTCGGTAATCGCGCCGATGGTGCTGGCATCAAAATGCGGGATAGTGTCGCTACGGAGTTGGCGTTCAGTCACTACGACATCTGGCGATTGGCTGCGCAATTGTTGCAATAAATCGGCAGCTAACTGACTTGAAACACCTTGCGCACCGAAAATGCTAGATTCAACATAGAGAACATTGTGTGACATGACTGATTTCCTCTTAATAAACTTTTTCAAAAATAGGTGATTAGGCTGAAAGCCGTCCCATTTGACCTGTGCGATAGCGCGTCATCGCGGCTTGCAATTCTTCAGGCGTATTCATGATAAAAGGGCCGTAAATTTCGACCGGTTCTTTGGCATCTTTGCCGGAAAACACTAACACTTGCGCCTCGCCTTGCGGCACAAGCTGCAACACGCCGCCTTCTGCATCTGCCCGCATGCCCAACACTTCGCGCAAACCGACAACTTGTTGCTGTCCGTCAGCATTAACAGAAACTTGTCCTGACAACACATAAATCATCGCGTTCCAACCGGCACGGACGTTGTATTGAAACGGTGCGGATAAAGTAACATCCAGAAAATCAAATGGTTCTGCTTGTGCTAAAGGCGACGCAACATCGGCGAAACTGCCGCTTAATACACGGATGCGATTGCCCGCCGTCTCAACACTCGCCACAGATGTCTTAGGCAAGTAAAACATTTGCGGATCAATGTGTTTAAACGCTTTGCTGGAGTTCACGAACAATTGCAAACCGTGGATGGCTTGCCCGTTCACTTGCGGAAATTCGTGATGAATCATACCGCTACCGGCTTGCGTCCAAACCAGTTCGCCTGCCTGCACCACGACGTGATTACCTAAAGAATCATGATTCACTATCGCGCCTTGCGAATCTTCAAATACATAGGTGACAGCGGAAAAGCCTGCATGTGGATGCGGTGAAAAGGTGGGGCCGCTCATGGTGAAATGGTCAAAGTTTACAACCGGCGCGATAAACGCCCCCACTTGACGAGTGTCCAACTGATAAGCGGAGAAATGTGCGCCATAGTGGTTAGTCTCAATGGTGTGAGCGAGTGGAGAAAGTTGTAAGCCCATTTGAATGTCTCCCCATGATGTGCGAATGAGTTTAGTTTACTCACGCACCAATCACTTGATAAGCTAGCGAAATTACATTTAATTAGTGCATATTTGCAACAATTGATATGGATGATTTAAACGACCTTTTTCTATTTGCGGCGGTGGTGCAGCATAAAGGCTTTTCTGCCGCCGCACGGGCAACGGGCATTGAAAAAACACGACTGAGCAGACGGGTTGCCGCTTTGGAACAACGCTTAGGCGTGTTATTGCTGCAACGATCAACGCGAGTGGTTGCCTTGACCGAAGCGGGGGCGCGTTTTTATGAGCGTTGCCAAGTGGTGATTGAAGGGGCGCAAAGTGCTTATGAAAGTATTCACGAACTGAAAACCGAGCCAAGCGGCAATGTACGCATCAGTTGTGCGCTGATCTTGGCGCAAAGTTATCTAGCACCGATTTTACCCGGTTATATGGCTTCTTATCCCAAGGTGAATGTGATGTTAGATGCCTCGGATCGGGTGGTGAATCTGCTAGAGGAACGCTTTGATATTGCGATTAGAGCGACTCCGAAAATTGATGATGCAGCGGGCTTAGTCGCTAGAGAATTAGGCCAAGCGCGGCAAATTTTGGTCGCCAGTCCGGTGTATTTGGCGCATTTCGGACGACCGCAGCAGCTTGCTGATTTAGCCAAATTGCAAATCATTAGCGGTTTAGCGGAGTTACAAGATCGGGTCGCTTATTGGACGTTATTCCAAGAGACACAGCGAGAAGTGGTGCAGCTTGTGCCTAGATTGGTGTCTGGCGATTTGCGGGTGCAGTTAGAGGCGGCGATTCATGGCATTGGCGTGGCGTTGATGCCGGAGCCGCTTGTTTCAGCAGCCTTGAGGGCGAATGATTTAGAACAGGTTTTACCGCAATGGTGTGCGGCGGAGCATGTGGTGCATCTAACGTATCCTAAACCGAGAGGCATGTTGCCTTCGGTGCGGAGTATGATTGATTATTTAATGATTCACATGCCTGCGGCGATTTTGGAGCGCAGTGTTTGAATAATGCGAGGGCGGATAAGGCGTTAGCCGTCATCCGCCGTGATGCTTGTTGTCTGAATCAGAATTTACAGAATTGAAGAATTTTCAGGATGAATGAAATAAAAAACCCTATTTTTTCAACTTGAAAAATCTGATTCAAACCAAGTGCAGAAGTTTATGGCGGATGACGGCTTGCGCCTTATCCGCCCTACTAACTAATTAAGCCGCACTTGCACCAGTACGAATAATCGTACCCACATGCTCGCCGCGTAACGCAGCCGTGATACGACCAGCAACTAAGCCGTTAACCACTTGTACACGTTCGATGTGGTTAGCATTTGCCATTGCCTCTAACAACATGCGATCAACTGGCAGGCTACCTGTACCGCTGGCCAATTCTGCATAAGTGGTTTCACGCACTAATTGCGCTTTTGCCGCATCTGCACCATTTGGATCAGTGCTGTACACACCGTCTACATCTTCCACGATGGTCAAACCCGCTGCACCTAACGCATCCGCTAACAAGAACGCGCCGACATCTGCACGGTGTGGCGGAATGCGAGAACCAGGGAACTCGTGGTGATTGTATGGAGGGAATGCGCTACCAACAACCGCGCGAGCGGCGGATAAATGCACGGATAATTGGTTGGCGATAGTCGAATGATCTACATAAGACACGCCATCCGCTGATAACATCGCGGCTAAGATTTGACCGTTTTGACCCGCTTCGCTCGCTGCTAAAGGAGCTAAAGAGCCAACTGGTAAACCTAAATCTAAGCCAACGCTGAAGATGTGACGCGCACGGATACCGGCACCGGTTAAGAATAATAAACGGTGTTCAGGTAATAAGGCACGCAGTTCTTGCACCAAAGGAATGATCGCTTCAGCACCGCGATCCATAATGCGACCGCCAATTTTGACCACTTGTAACCAAGGCAATAAACGCACGGGGCGTTTGCTGGCCACTGGGCGCGTCAGATCAGAATCTAACAGAGTTTGGCTCGCTAATGGCGAAAGAACGTGTTTAATATTTTCTTTAGAGCTTGCAGTCATGGCTTTGTCCTTAGTCCGCAGTGATGATAGTGCCAACGTGTTCGCCCGCCAGTGCGCGCGTCAAGTTACCGGCCACTAAACCGTTAATGATCTGTACTTCGCGCACATGTTGCGCAGATTGCATCAAGTCAAGTACAGGGAACTCAAGGATAGAGTCGTGCAAGTTTTTCTCTTTCATCTCATTGACTGAGATTTTAGGAATAAAGGTGGGGTTTTTCGCGGTTTTTGGATTCGCGGTAAATAAACCATCTTCATCTTTCACGAAAATCATTTGTTTACAGCCAAACTGTTCAGCCACTAAGAAACAGCCTGCATCAGTACGGTAAGGCGGGATCACCGAGCCAGATGTTTGGTGCATCCATAAACGGTAAGGCGGCATACCGCTGAAAATCACCGCGTTCACTTCTGCCAATGCTAAAGGCACAGACGGAATGCCTGCGCCATCAACGTAAGGAATGCCGTGTTTAGCGAGCAATTGACCTAACATACTGGCGTTTTGCTCAGCCACAGAGGAACCGAGTTGAGACAGTAAACCGGCAGGTAAACCTAAGCCAGCCGAGATAGAGTACAGATGACGCGCGCGAGAGCCTGCGCCAGTACCGATCAACAGTTTGTGCTGTTTGCGTACTGCCACGATTTCTTCAAGCAGTGGATATACCGCAGAGCGACCACGGTCGATCATGCTTTGACCACCGACTTTGATTACGCTGACATCAGGAAGAATTCGATAATCCGCAGCGTTGCTAGCTGCTTCCAAAAGTTGTTCATCGCTTAGAGAACGTTGCATCAGAAGCTCTTCAAGCTCCTTTGTAATACTTTCCATAATGAACTATGCCTATCTATAAAATTGTTAAATTTATTATGACAGTTGATCATAAGGACTATGATCAAGCAGATAAGTAAGCTCACAACATGCCTTGTGAAATGTGTCTCAGGCCGCTAATCGGTATCTTGAAAACATCAAACAGATATTTTGCAATACGTCAAAATGGCATATAAAAACTGAAGCTTAGCTGATAATCGTGTAAGTTCAGTATCAGGAAGGTGCATGATTGTCTTACTTATGAACCTTATAATGCCTTGCTACATACAAAAAAACAAGCAAGTGAGGCAAGTTTTTTAAGCACACAATTAAGATTACGTTTAGCTAGATGCTCAAAATTTATAAATCTATAAATTTTAAGGAAATTTTATTAGTTTTTGGGTTTTTACTTTAATAAGAGATTTCTTAGGAAAATCATTAGATTTTTTAATATTCATTTTTGCTAATGAAAATTTTTGATTTGTATGTAACATTGAACAATGTTGTGACTCATAGTCGCAAGGCAACTCAGTATTTGGGCGCGTGCTCAACCGTCTATATTAAAGTACATTCAGGTTAACATTTGTTAAGTGCTTAGCCAATTTACACTATAATTTAACGGAAATTGTAAACGGTTTTTGCTAGATAAATAAATTCCCTTACAAACCACTATCCATAAAGATAGTGGTTTTTTATGATGATAAACAGCGATTAAACACCACCATTGTCATAATGCTGCCGAATAATGTACTTAATTCCCTGAACATTAGACTGATTTAATAGCTGTTCTAGTTTAGTTGGCTCAGTAACAAAATAATCAATGATTGCTTCTCGAACCCCATTATCTTGCGTCTGCTGAAACTGGCTAAACAAGGTTTGCTCCAACTGCTGCTGCTCCGCCTCGCTAAATTGCGTATTGCGTGCGGCGTAAATCGCGGAGCTTTGAATGCTGGCAGGCTGTGGTGTTTGTAATAGCTGGCCTAAAGTGGCCACTTGCCCTTGCCAATTGAAGGCTTCAATCGCCGCCGTGCGAATGTCTACACTCTCTTGCTCATCTAAAATCAAACGCTGAATTTCTGCCTTTACTTCAGGCGAACCGACTACCGCCAAAGCACTAATAGCCTTGCTACGATCCGCATTTTCACCTAAAAACAGTCGCTCGGCGGTGGCTTCTAAAGCGCGATAATTGATTAAACCCAAAGACACTAAGAAGTTTTGCCAAGTGGTATCGGTAACAGGTGGCGTGCTTGCAATTTGAGGCGTAGTGCCTGCTGTTTTTGGTAAAGTCGCAGCGGCGTTAACGGGCGTGTTGATGGTACTTTGTTCAGCCAAAGCAGTTGCCACAGCTTGCTGTAATTGCGGCGGCAATTGGGCTAATTGCTGACTTACTTGATCTAAACGGGTTAATAACTGTTGTAACTCAGCGGCTGATATATTGCTGGTCGGTGTTGCTAGTGTTTTGGCTTCGACAGGAGAAGGCGGATTGTTGGTTACAGCGTGTAATCGACCGCTTAAATAGGCTAAGGCTAAACTACTGAGCAGTAATAAACCGGACAACAAATAAAGCACACTGCGTTGCTGCATAGTGAAAAGCTCCTATCAAGGCTGATGAGATTAGAGGTGGCAGTTATACTCAGCACAGGACGGCCTGAGTTTGACGAAAATTATCATTAAAAACAAAGTTATGCTTCTCGTTCCCAAATGCCATTTCACTACCATTAAGTTAAGCAAGCGTTGTCGTTGTAGGGTGGAATAGCGCAGCGTATTCCACCATAGACTTCTGCAAAAAAGCTAAGCAAAAACAGGTTATAAACCGCATGGTGGAATACGGCTTACGCCTATTCCACCCTAGTGTGTCCTGAAGGAAAGCAATGGCTTTCCCCGCTGTATTAAAGATGAGAGAAGGTCTCTCGGTTTCGGCAACCCGATGCTGGAATCAAACCGCCCCGTGCGGCTATCGTTAAAAGCGAGTGTCGTGAGCG
>QKBZ01000429.1 GCA_003245895.1 Beggiatoa sp. | reverse complement strand
AATGTGTCAATATAACTAGATCGAGTTTTTCTTTTTTATCTAAAATATTATCTAATTCATTGTGTAAATAGGAATAGTTTTTTTTAAAACCTGATGACTCAGGCTCTCCCCCATCAATTAAGATATTTTTGCCATCTACAGAAATTAGTATGGCATCACCCTTTCCAGCTTTTAGAAAATTAAATTTTATGGTCATATTGAAATACAATTTAAAAAATTACATTATTAAATAATTTTTTAGAAAAATCCAGCTATAAAAATCATTGCCGTGCCTGCGCTAACAATCCCTGCCAATACCCCAAACTATCCCACGCAAACCGCCACGCCAGCCAGTCATCCTCCAACGCTAAATCAGCCATATCCTGCTGAAAACACGCATCAAACTCAGCAAACGACTGCTGATACTTCTTCTCAAAAAAATCCACCTCCATTTTATACTCAGCCACCTGCTGATGAATCAACAATAAACCCATTTCATCTAAAAAATGCGCTTTTGAAATATGCAACGCGCTGAAAATTTCATCTTGTAACTGTGACTGCATATCAACCTCCCATCACTCACAAAAACCAATCCACCACAAAACTTTAATGCTATACTAAAAACCGTATTACTTTAAACAAAACAAAAATGTATAAACAGCTCGTAGGATGGGTAGAGCGAAGCGAAACCCATCATGTCATTCTGCAAAATGATGGGTTTCGGCGCGAGCGAATTGTGTGACCAGAACAGAATTATCGGCGCGCCTCTACCCATCCTACAAAACGCTACTCCTCACCATAAACCCCAAAATCCGCCAATTCAAACAGCAAATTACCTTCTGCTGTTGTTTCCTCATACACTTTTAATTTTGCCCATAAACTAATGGGATCACCGATTAAAGGTTGATGAATTAACAATGGTAAGTCGATATTTAATTGCATGTTTAAGGTTGCGCTTAATGCGTCCTCGGTGGTTTCACTTTCGCTGCTGGCTTCTACGGTGCAAGTTTGCTCAGTCTCATCCGTTTCTGTTTCCACCACAACACTGATGCCACACGCTGCCGGATTGTCTGTGCAAAAGGTACGGCCTGCGGTTTTAGCAGTTTCTATGTCAGTACCGTTATATAAACCGCATGAACTCGGATTTTGTTTGCATTGTGCGATACCCGCAGCAATGCCTGCTTCGTAAGTTTCTGTGCTAGTCGTGGTATCTGTCTCTGTTTCCGGCGTGGTTTCGGTTTCTGTGACTTCGGTGGTTTGACCGCCTGTGCTGGTGGTTGCGCCTGTGGTTAATGTCACTTGCTGTTCATTGCCGCCGGTTTTTAAGATGTAAGTGCCTGCGAAAAGTTCGATGCGGTCGCCGCCATAGAAGGAGGAATAAGTTAAATAATCACCCTGTTCATCGTGTAAGGTGTATTTGATGGCGTTGGAATTAGGAAATGTTAACAATGCAGAAGGGACTGTTACACTTTCTCCTGTTTGAACAGTAACAGTTTTGCCAGTATTGTTTAAACGTACTTGATAAGTACCTGCAAAAACTTCAAAGTATGCGTTTGTTTTTCTACTGGAGTAAGTCAGCATACCACGCGCAAACTCATCATATAAATGGTAGTTACTCAAACCAATACCTGTTACTGCCAATTTACTTGCTTGCAATGTTGTGGTTTGTCCAGCAATAACTGTTGCAATCTTCTCAGTACCATTCAGTTTTACAACATAATCACCTGCTAATAACTCAATAGATTTATTGGTGTAACGTGTGTTGCCTCTGGACTCTCGACCAAATTCATCATAAGTTTGGTAATAATCATCGCCAGTACCTTGCACAATCAGTTTGCCTACTTGAGCAATAGTCAACTCATTAGCTTTTACAGTGATTTGCACAAGAGAGTTATTAACACGGATGGTATAAGTCCCCGTCAATAGTCTAACTGACTCATGGGTATAAGCATTTGTATATAAAGTGCGATTGAATTCATCATAAACATAGTAATGCTCAAAACCTTCACCATTAACCGCTACTTGCCCCGTTGCAATTTGCAAAGTTTGCCCAGCAGCTAAAGTGACTGGCAAAAATACGCTATTGAATTTAACTTGGTAATCACCCGCCGCCAGCTCTATAAATTCATTAGTATTTTTACTGTTAACATAATCCCGTCCTAGGGCATCATAAACATAATATTTCTCTCCACCACTCCCCAAAACCGTCAAACTCTCCGCCGCCACATTCACGGCACACAATAACCCCAAAATCAAAACCCAGTATTTTATTTTCATGCTCAAACCTCGATGTTGAGTCGCCACAAGCAAAAGTATTACGAGAGCAAAAAATAATATACTGAACAGCTTAAGAAGTTAATAGCGAGCAGATGGCTCAGGCATGGATTTCAAATGCACAACCGCCTCGTTATGAATATCAGACACATGCAGAGGCGTTTTATCCTCAACGACATTGCTATAATGCAAAATCGGCTGAGGCACAGAAGGTGGGGCGGGCATGAAAATAAAGGTTAATAAACCTAATAAAATGAGTACAATACTCAACTCAAGCAAACGACTGCCTTGGTGTCCTAGCGGTCTCATAAGGTGTACCTCGCATTGCTTATCCTGTCTCAACTCGTGATCAGCAAATATACTGATAAAACCAGTTCAGCAAACTTTATACCAAATAAATGAACGGCTTACGCCTAACCCGCTTCATCGCTACAGAATATCACCCGTGTCACGTTTAAAACCCTTCCTGCTCGGCTTTGTACTCCTGATCGCTTTCCTTATCGGTGCTGCCCTCGCAGGCATAGACTACGGCTTGCAATATGCCCTACGCCAAGCCAGCCAAACGCTTGCCCAGCAAAACATTCAACTGCAAGCCCAAAAACTTAGCCTAGCCTTACCCGCCGCCCTGCAATTTCACCAACTGCACTTAAACACCCCCAACACGCCGCCACTATACGCAGAAAGCTTGAGCTTAAGCCCGCTCACGCAATGGCTAGACCCGCAACAATTGCCCAAGCAATTCACCCTAGACGCACCCACTTTGCGCCTAGATATTCCTGACCTTGAAGAAAAACCGCCGGTCATCATGAATGCGCTAGGCTATGCCAATTACTTCCTCAGCCCCGCCGAACTGCGCAAAATAGGGCAAGCAATTCATGGGCATTTGCAAGTGAATTTGAAGGGAGAAGGGCAACAATTGCAGCTTGAGACGCAATTTAACGCAGGATTATGGGGAGATTGGTCGCTTGCGGTGACTTTGGATGCAGTGCCACCGCCTGCACAATGGGAAAATTACAATTTTGCAAACGCGAAATTAGTCAAACTGCAATTTCGCTATCAAGATCACGGCTTAGTCGGCTTATTATTCGAGCAAATGGCACGCCGCGCCGGACAAAATGCCGCAGAACTGCGCAATGCTTTATTAACCCAGTTGCAAAATGATTTGCAGCGCAATCAAAGCCCCGCCTTTGTTTGGGAAAGTCTAAACCGCTTTATTCGCCAGCCCGATCAACTGACAGTCACCTTTAATCTACCCACGCCGTTAAGCTTTGCCCAACTACAACGCATACCGCCTGAGCAATTAGACCAGCGTTTAGGATTTAACATGCAGTAAAGCAGTTGACGGTGTAGTGACAGCAGGTTGCATGATAGAGGCTTGCGTTTGCTGCAAAATGAAAGGTATGTCTTGCAAACGCACATGGTGATAAAACTGCCCTGAGGTTAAGCAGCGCATCACAGGTGCATATTGGCAATGACCAAAACAGTGGAAGGTTTCTAACTCGATAGGCAAGTGATGTCGTTCAATCTCAGCCAAACAAGCACTGACTAAATCCAAACTGCCCCGCATTGCGCAAGACGGATGCAGTGGATTTTCACGCCGATTGATACATACCATTAAACAGGCTTTAGCCATCACTTAGCCTCCTTAACAAATCTTGGCGCGTTAATCCTCAGCATTCACTTGATAACTCAAGCTTTCCGGTAAACGCGCTAACATTTGCTCACCTTGTGGCGTTAATGCCCACAATTCTGCATGCCGCGACATCGGCGGTACATAGCGCAAATGCAATAACACATCAGCAGCAGGTACATAATCACCGCCTTGCTCCGGCCATTCGATTAAGCAAACGACAGGCGGGCGGGCAAAATAGTCACGGATACCTAAATATTCTAGTTCTTCAGGATCACCTAAGCGATATAAATCAAAATGATAAACCGTCACCGCTGGCAATTCATACGGCTCGACTAGCGTATAAGTCGGACTTTTTACCGCGCCTTGATGACCCAAGGCACGCAAAAAACCACGGGCAAAAGTGGTTTTACCCGCGCCTAATTGACCGCTTAAATGCACCACGCCTTGACGCTGACACGCCTGCGCTAAGGCAGCGCCGAGAGCTTCCGTCGCTTCGGTTTCTGCCAAGTCGTAACATTTCATAACAATAACTCAGGGTTGGCGTAATAACGCAGCCATGAAAATAAATCGGTGGCTAATAAACCACGCTCGCCAGATTCCGCTGCTTTATCCGCAGCGCGTGCATGTAAGCAAGTGCCAATGCGTGCCGCTTCGCTAATGGTGAAACCTTGCGCCAGCAAACTGACGATCACGCCGGTTAACACGTCACCCATGCCGCCAGTTGCCATGCCCGGATTGCCATCAGTACACACGCTGATTTTGCCATCTTCATCGGCGATTAAAGTGCCTGCGCCTTTTAACACGCAAACGCCGCCAAAGCGTAATTGCAGCGACTTCGCTGCTGCAAAGCGATCCGACTGAATATACGCGGTAGACATTTCTAATAAACGCGCCGCTTCACCAGGGTGGGGAGTCATCACGCTTTCAGGAAAGCGGAATGGCGTTTGTGCCATCAAGTTCAGCGCATCGGCATCAGCAACAACAGGTTTTTGCAAATCTTTTACCGCGTCTAACAATGCACGCGCCCAAATCGATTGACCTAAACCCGGCCCGATGGCGACCACATCGGCTTGATCCACCAACGGCATTAACGCCTCAGTAGTTTCTACGCCGTGACTCATAATCTCAGGCCGATTTAACGACACTAAAGCCGCATGCGATGGATGCGTCGCCACGCTGACTTTACCCGCGCCCACTCGTGCCGCCGCCTCAGCCGCCATACACACCGCGCCTAACATCCCCGGTGCGCCGCCGATGACTAAGGCGTGACCATAGCTACCTTTGTGGGCAATGCGCGAGCGGCGGGTTAACGCGCCTTTGACCTCGTGATAATCAATCCGGCTAACCGTACTTTTAACGTGCTTATACGTTGCAGTCGGCGTTTGCAAATCATCAAAATAGACTTGACCAGTAAACTCAGGGCCTTCGCCAGTGAATAAACCTTGTTTTAAACCGATAAAACTCACGGTAATTGAAGCTTTGATCGCCACCCCCATCACCGTGCCAGTATCAGCATGCAAACCAGAGGGAATATCTAGCGATAACACGGGGCTACGGGAGCGGTTAATGGCCTCTATCACTTGTCGCCATTGCCCGCTGACTTCGCGGTCTAAGCCAGTACCCAGCAAAGCATCAACGATCACATCAACGATACTGAGTTTTTTCTCGGCAAACACTTGTGGAAACAAGCCGACATCGGTCATGGCTTCGTAGGCCGCCAATGCTTCGCCTTGTAAACGACCGGTTTCACCGAGTTGCAACACGGTGACATCATAACCAGCTAAATACGCCAGCCGTGCGATAACATAACCATCACCGCCATTATTACCAAGGCCGCAAACCACTATCACGCGGCGGGCTTTAGGCCAGCGTTGTTGTAATAAGTTAAAAGCGGTAGACCCCGCTCGCTCCATTAAACAAATGCCTGGAATGCCCATGTCCTCAATCGTAATGCGGTCTAATTCCCGCACTTGATTGGCGCGATACAAGGCAAATGGCAGAGAAGTTTGTAAGCTCATGCACACCTGTCCTTCAGACCTGTCAAAATAGCCATTTAGCTTAGGTCCAGTTTAAGAAAGCGTTCACGATAATATTTCAATTCAGCAATGGATTCGTGTATATCCTGCATTGCTAAATGCTGTGCGTGTTTACTAAAGTCGGGTAAGGAAGGCCGCCAACGACGCGCCAGTTCTTTCAAGGTACTGACATCGATTTGACGGTAATGAAAGTATTTTTCCAAATTCGGCATGTAGCGGTTTAAAAACAAACGGTCTTGACACACGCTATTGCCACACATTGGCGAAGCGTTGGGCGGTATGTGTTGCTGTAAAAACGCAATGGTGTTGCGTTCAGCAGTGGCTAAGTCGATACGGCTAGAACGTACCCGATCTGTTAAGCCCGATTGCCCATGTTGACGGGTATTCCAATCATCCATGTTTGCCAGCATGGTATCCGGTTGATGTACAGCAATAATAGGCCCTTCTGCCACTAGCTCTAAACGCGCATCAGTAACAGCGGTGGCGATTTCTATAATCGTATCCCGACTTGGATCAAGGCCAGTCATTTCCAGATCAATCCAAATCAGACGGGAGGCATCTTGTGGCATTCGCATTCCTATTATTTAAAGTAATAAAAGACTATTCTAACCTGTCTGGGCACTAGACATAATGGCAATCTTTGTGCCTATGTCAAGCATGCTAGTTTTACGCTGATGTGAGCTATTTTAGGAAAGCTGTCACTGATAACCTTAGCATTAGCAAGGAAAAGTCAGGCGGTTTGATTATAAAGAATGTTGGTTTTTGGGGATAGGGTGGGGGAAAGGAATTGCTAAAGTTTACTGTCAACGCATAGGACAATCCTATAACAAAAACTTACACCTCCTCCTGCAACCACGCTACCGCTAAGCGATATCGCTGTTGCAACTCCTGAAATGCCTGCGGCGAGCCACCGCGATCAGGATGGCATTGCATCGCCAAACGACGATAAGCCTGTTTTAACTCGGCTAACTGTACTGGCGGTTGCAAAGCAAAAAAGGCTAACACGGCGCGGCCTTGTGCATCGGCTTGCCAGCGTTGTTGCTGACGGTGTTGATATGCCCAGTCATGTAAACGCGCTTGCTGTTCAGCACATTCTTGCTGCCATTGCGCTTTAAACTGCGCTCGTTGCTGGGCATTTTGCCGTATGGTTTCGTCTAACTGCTCGCGTTGCTGACTTTGTTGCTGTAAATAGGCTTGCCGTTGTCGCCGCCATTTGCGCCGCTTGCTTAAACCATTTAACCAACGCGCCAACATATCTGCGTCGCAGTGCTGCTGGGTTTGGCGAAAGTTATATTCTGAGCAATCACCTTGAATTAACGCGACGCAATGTTGAATTAAGCGTTCATCTAAAATACGAAATGGCGATTCACCATAGCCTAATGGCACATATTCCAAATGTGCGCCGCGTAAAAACTTCAGCGATTTTTGATAATCCAACACCGCTTTTAAACAGTCTGCCGCACTCTCGGCTTGCTCGCATAAAGTGGGTAAAGGCGTGTGGTAAGTGTCGGCAATGAACCAATACCACGCCGATTCCGTTTGAAAATACGCATAAAAATAACGGCGCATCCGCTAAACCTCGGCTTTCTTCAATTCATACTTTGCAGACTGTTTCGCTTCTTCTATAATCATTTTTTGACCTTATTAAAACAGCTTTTACCCAATATTATGCAAATAGGCCCTTATCAGCTCACTAATAATTTAATTCTAGCCCCAATGGCTGGCGTGACCGACCGTCCTTTTCGCCAATTATGT
>QKBZ01000144.1 GCA_003245895.1 Beggiatoa sp. | reverse complement strand
AAGCCATTATTATATTTAAGCAGCTCATAGGGACGCACGGAGCCTGTTAAGCCCAGTTCACGGGTTAATTCAAATTCGTGTCTGATTTGGGCGAGTTCTTTGGGAGTTGGATATTCAGAGCGCAAGGTTTTTATAATGACCTCAAGGCCGTCTTTATCGCGGTGCCCACGATAAATACTGCTTTTTAGATCACTATAAAGTTCTTCGGTGATGGTATATCCTCGCAGCGCAATCATGTTGTTATCCTTGTTGTGTCAGATGCCAAAGTAGCAAGCTCGCCAGTGACTGACTACTTTTTTCACAAGCGTATTTTTAGACCCGTATCCGTGTTTGATAAGCCCGCTTTTGCAAGCAGTGTGACAATTTTATAATACGAAACTACTTAGTATATTATGATTTTTATTTTTACACTGTGTTAAATTTAAAATGCTTACCAAGTGGGGTGTATCGCCATTGTGGCTTAACCATACAATAACTGGCATTTTTACTGCTTTTTAAATGTACATAATGGGGTTATTGCTGACACCTGTTGATAACAAGGTGTTGTGTCAGCCAATCGTCAATGGTTTCTTAAACACTACAATTTTAACTGATAGCCATCGCTTGCCTAGTGCTTGATGTATTTAAAGTCAGTAATATAGCTTGGTGTGGGTGCTCATTTTTACACACAATCAATTTAAATTTCATTAACTTGTGTAAGTTATCCATTAATAAACTATTTCATCATGTCTGTATTGGCCATTTATGTGTCAATGGCAGCGCGGATGTGACAACAGAACTATCACAAAAGGATGTGTTATGAAAGCTCGGCTTTTAACACTGATCAGCATTGTTGAGTTGTCTGGGTGTGCCTTTTTTAAATCGCAATTGCCACCCCCTGTACATACTTTGTCGTATCCCCCTACCGCACCGGTTTATCGTAATCAAACGGAAGATTATCCTGTTTTACAAAAACCTGTGGTAACGCCTGTTGCTGAAACCAGTGCAACACCTAATTCACCCTTAGCCGCACTGTTAGCCAAATTACCGCCAGATGAGGCGGCTAAGTTGCAAAATTATATTGCCACGCCAGCCCCGTAAGGCAACAGTATCTACACAAGTTATAAAATAGCTGATAAATCAAAGCTATATTTGCACGTAGGGCGGATAAGGCGGTAGCCGTCATCCGCCGCAATAGCTAGAGATCAGTTTGAAATCAGCCAATATATCCTGCTTTCCAAACAGAAAACTGACAGATATACCGCATTCTAGCCATGTCGGATGACGGCTATCGCCTTATCCGACCTACAAGAGACTTGTTACGTTTAATTGAAGTATATCTGAGTCACAGTGCAAGCCGTGTCACACAGTATTTTTTCACGGCATATATCAACATTGTGGAGGATACACAATGAGCAGTTGTGGTCGTGAACCGTTTGCCTTGCAAGTATTAGACGATAGTATGACACCTGAGTTTATGGCAGAACATATCATCATCATTGATCCTGAAGCAGTGTGTCAGCATGAAAGCTTTGTGTTAGCCAAACTGGGGGAACAGTTTTTATTTAGGCAATTATTAATCGAGCCGCCGCATTTTTATTTAAAACCGCTAAATTCTCAGTATTCTACAATTCAAATTGATAGCTTAAACGCGATACAAGGCGTGATAACTCAGCGTGCAGGCCGTCGCCGCGCTGAGCGTAAACATTATGCGTGAAAGCTGCTGTTAAATAAGCATAAGCGTCAGTTTTTTGACAAGTTTCTCGTTTTCTCGTTCCCACGCGCTTTGAGTCACTGCCATTAAGTTAAGCAAGTGTTGTCGTTGTAGGGTGGAATAGCGCAGTGTATTCCACCATAGACTTCTGCAAAAAAGCTGAGCAAAAACAGGTTATAAACCGCATGGTGGAATACGGCTTACGCCTATTCCACCCTACAAACATGCTTAACTTAATGGCAATGACGCGCCTGTGCCAAGTGTTAGATACAAGCCTAAACTTATTCGTGACGCAGGCGCGTCAAGACTTGCTCCCACGCAAGGCGCGTGAGAGTTAGAAACCCTCACCACCTCCCAACCCCATGGCAGCAATTTTGCAGAATGAGCCTGTACTCGCTCGCAAAGTATTTGGGAGAAAATGCCATGAAAGACTTGTTATTGTTTTCAGCGCCGTGGATGCAGACATTTGGTCAATGTTGGTTTAACGATTCTGAAATTAACCGCTTATTATCTAACCAACATTTTAATGCCGTGATTGGTTATGGCTTTACCGATAACCCACAACCCAACGGCGTTATCATCGTCACAGATAGCCGCATTCAATCTGCAGAAGCGTTTAACGAGCAGGCGTTAAGCTGGGATTTACGCGCCCGCCCTGAAACATGGAAGCGGTGGTTAATTGAAGGTTTTCGCTTAGAACGCATGGGCTATGTGTTAGCCAATCGAGAATTAATTTTTGAAGTTGGGGACTATCGCAAAATGTTGCACACACCTCGTTTAGCCAGCGCGTTTTTACGCAGCTTTGAGCTAATGCAAAAAGTCCCTACCCAATTTCCCCAGCCCCTGAATTATGCAGCGGCTTAAGACCCAACAGTGGGAAGGCTAAACCCTTACAACCGCCCGCTGCGCTTAATCTCTAAATAGCGATTCACCATCCTGACTGGCAATTCAGCCGGAGTCGTATCCAAATATAAACCGCCTTGATGGGCTAACTGCTCATGCGCTTGTGTGCGTTGTTGCAAATACTGATGCGTTGCTGCATAACGCAAGGCATCCTCAAACCGTTCAATGGGGGCTTCTAACACTTCGCCTAAAGACTGCTCCTGCAAACTGGCGAGCAACACTAAATGTTTTTTGCGCAATAAGGCCAACGCAGGCGTTAAATCACTGCTGTCCTCATCGCGTAAATTAGAAATTAACACCACTAACGCCCGTCGCCGATGACGCTGCATTAATTGATGTGCAGCCGTTAAATAATCGCTGGCTTGCACACAAGGCTGTAAGTCATACACCATATTCAAGATTAAATTAATCGTGTTCACGCCTTTGCGTGGTGCCAACCAACGCGCTTCGCCGCTAAAGGTCATTAAGCCTAAGGCATCGCCTTGCCGTAATGCGACATACGACAGCAATAACACCGCATTCAACATATGATCAAAGTGCGATAACTCGCCATCTTTGGCTAACATGCGCCGCCCGCAGTCGATCAAAAAAATCACTTGTTGATCGCGTTCTTCTTGATATTCCCGTGAAATCAATTTGTTATAACGTGCCGTTGCCTTCCAATCCACTTGACGCAACACATCACCTTGCTGATACTCGCGTAACTGATGAAACTCTAAACCCTCGCCGCGCCGCTGCCGCTTGCGAATGCCCAATTGTCCTAAACGGTTCTCAGTGGCAAATAAAGCATATTTAGTGATGGCAGCAAAATTGGGATATACACGCACCGTTTTGGGCAAAGGCATAAAGCGCGGTTGTTGCCAACAACCCCACGGTGAGCGAAGGGATAAATACACGCCATTAAATGGCAAATCGCCGCGCTGTTGTGGGTTCAGTTGATAAGACACCGTTAAACCGGTTTGCGCGGCTAACTCTAATACACGCGGCTGCCCGCGTAACTGACAAGCTAAGGGATAGCCATCAAAAATGTGCAATTGATAATCGCGCTGGCTGGCGTTGTAAACCTGTAACTGCACTTCACTCCACACGCCCAATGCTAGCGATCCTGCCACTTGCCGTTCAATTTGCGGCGAAGGCTGTTGCCATACCCGCCAAGCGTCTAACAACGCTACAAAACTAAACACCACACCACAGCCAATCCATAACCACACAAAATCCGGTATGAAAAACGCAAGCAGGGCAAATAGAAAACAGATGAACAACAGCACAAAACTGGTATTGGCGGGACGTATCATCATGGCAAGAGCTTAGGCAATTGGGCGCGAGAAGAAGGATTTACACTTGTTCAAGTAACAAACGTAAGTCTTTTTGGTTAATAATAATGTTGGCTTGTTGTTGCAAGACAGGTTTGGCACAAAACGCGACTTTTTTCGCAGCATACGGAAACATGGAGGCATCGTTAGCCCCGTCTCCGACGGCAACGGTGTCGGCAACACTCACCCCGAGTAAATGTTGTAAGCGTTTGAGCATATTGCCTTTAGCATCATTGAACATCATTTCGCCGCCGACCAAGCCGCTTAACTGTCCATCGCGTTGATGCAAAATATTGGCAAATTCGCCATCTAAGCCTAATACTTGAGCAAAATGGCTGGTGGCTTGGCGAAAACCGCCTGAAAACACCACGACTTTATAACCCCGTTGTTGCAAGCCAGAAATGGTCTCTTGCGCGCCATTCATTAAGGGTAAGTTTTGGCAAATGTGCAGCACTTGATCGTAAGGCGTACCGGCTAATAAGCGAACCCGTTGTGTCAGTGCTTCAAAAAAATCGAGTTCACCTGCCATCGCACGTTCGGTAATGGCGGCTACCTCAGTTTTTTTGCCACATGCGGCGGCGATTTCATCAATGGTCTCACCATCCATGAGCGTAGAATCAAAATCAAATACACATAATTTGGTCATGATATATCCTATTACAAACAAAAAGCGTAACCCTAAAACGGCATCAGTTTGATGCAGTCTGCGCGTCTGAGCAAGCTAAACCCCACTGAATAGATTTATCCATGCACATTAAAACACTCTCTTTTTCTCGCTTACTGTACCTGATTAGCAGCAGTTTACGGTATAAATTGTTAAGTTTGGTGTTATTTCCCATTTTGTTGGTAACACCTGCAATTTTATTATTTGCTGTGTATATGGTGCAGTATTTTAGCTATGAGCAATTACTGCTCAAGGTTAACACTGATTTATCCGTAGCACATGCGGCTTTTCAGCGCATTCAACAAGATCACTTAGGCTTATTAAAAGAGTTAGCGGGGTCTTATGCGTTTCGAGATAATTTATTGCGCCGCGATTTTATAAAGTTAAAAAATCAGCTTCTTGCCCAAAAACTCGGCGGCAGTTTCGATTATTTGCATCTTTCTACCATTTCAGGTCAGGATTATTTTTCTGATTTGGAGTTGCCTAATGTCATTAGCAAAACCTCTGATTTATTCCATGATGCGGTTTATCACGGTTTGCCACATACGGGTATCGAGTTGTTTTCACAAGAGGATTTAAAGCAAACTGCGCCAAATTTAGCCAAACAAGTGCAATTACCTTTACTAGATACTTTACGCGCCAGTCCAACGCAACGCACGACAGAAGATCGGGGCTTAATGTTGCGCATGGTGTATCCGGTGAGAAATCTACATAACAATGTTATTGCGGTGTTAGATGGCGGCATTTTATTGAATAATAATTTTGATTTTGTCGATAAAATCAGAGATTTAGTTTATGGCGCAGGCAGCTTGCCCGCAGACAGCTTAGGCACGGTCACGGTGTTTTTAGAAGATGTACGCATTAGCACTAATGTACCTTTAGATCGTGGTGAACGTGCTTTAGGTACTCGCGTTTCGCAGCAAGTGCGAGATCAAGTATTGCAACAAGGGGAAAAGTGGATAGATCGCGCCTTTGTGGTGAATGATTGGTATATCTCCGCCTATGAACCTTTAGTCGATGTACAAGGGCAACGGGTGGGCATGTTATATACCGGCTTTTTAGAAACGCCATTTCGTAATGATTTTTATGAATTTATCTCCTTATTGCTGTTTTTTCTGCTCTGCGGTGCAGGTTTCGCAGCCTTTTTAGCCATTCGCGGAGCGCAATCCATTTTCAAACCGATTGAAGCAATTTCTCGTGTGGTGCGTGCCACGCAAGCAGGGCAAGATCAGCGCATTGGTGCCTTAAGTTCTCATGATGAAATTGGCGAATTGGCGCATCAATTTGACCACATGCTGGATTTGCTCAACCAGCGTAATCAGCAAATTCAAAAGGCAGCGGAAGGTTTAGAACACGAAGTGACCGCTCGCACGCAAGCCTTGCGCGAACAAAACCACCGTTTAGAAAAAACCATCGAGTTGTTAAAGCAAACTCAACAGCAATTAATTCTCGCGGAAAAGTTAGCGGCCTTAGGTGAATTAACGGCAGGTGTGGCGCATGAAATTAACAATCCGACAGCGGTAATCATGGGCAATATGGATGTGTTAATGCATGTATTAGGTCAGCAAGCCGCACCTGTGCAAACGGAAATTGATTTAATCATCGAGCAGGTGTACCGCATTCAAGCCATTGTCAGCCAATTGCTGCAATATGCGCGACCTTCTAGCGATATTAGCCATGTGAGTGAAACGGATATTGAGACGGTGTTAGGCGATACTTTATTACTGGTTAAACATGAGTTAGCCAATAAAGCCACACAAATTGAAACCCAGTTTCAAGCACAACATCATTGTGTGCTCATTAATCGGCAAGCCTTGCAGCAAGTATTAATTAACTTAATTATCAATTCGATACAGTCAACACCGATACAAGGCAAAATTACTTTAATGACGGAAGATTGGTTGTCTGATCAGCAAACTGTGTTAGGTGTCGTGATCACTGTTGCGGATAACGGTGAAGGCATTGCCGAAGATCAATTAGGCCGCATTTTTGATCCCTTTTTTACTTCGCGCAAAGAGGGTACAGGATTGGGCTTATCGGTGAGTTATAGCATTATTCAACGCTATGGCGGTGATATTCGGGTAAGTTCCAAGCAGGGAGAATGGACACAGTTTCAGGTGTTTTTGCGGCAAAAACCGGTGTTTTCTAAGGAAAATAGTGAACTGGTAGCGGTAGAGATTGAATAAGGTGTTGTAGGGCGGATAAGGCGACAGCCGTCATCCGCCACTATGTCGTATGACGCTATGCTTATACGACCTACAACCGTTTTCATCATCAACTGCATAACGCCTAGTAAAGTTAGACAAAATATGGAACTGACAGAAACAGAACACACCCTTTTCATTGATTCTCTGATTCAGAAAGGATGGTCTTTGAAAAACGGCGTTATTTGGTCTCCAAGCAAAGGCTTATGGTTTTCAGATGTACATTTTAGAGACTGGACATTAGAAGATTTTCGAGAGATTTTTGAGCACCGTGCTGAAAGAATTCGTAACTTACCACACGAGACAGCACAGCAGTCTGCTAAAGAAAATCAAGATGTATCTGATGTCGCAAGCTCATTACTGAGTCGCACTAAATTATGAGACTAGATGTTTTGGCGCATCTTTGTCTAGCTCGGGCGTTAGACATATCGGCGGATGACGGCTTACGCCTTATCCGCCCTACAATGCACCATCGTGTTAAGGCTTAATCTGAGTCTCCAATCCCTCAGAATCTGCCTCTTTTGGATAAGGCCGTTCTGCTGGCGGCGATATACCACGTTTTGCCATTATCCATAATAAAGCCGCTTGCTGAGCAGATTGCTGTTGCACAGGTGTGCTGCCTTCTTTTATTAAGCGATCTAAGGAGGCTAAAGCATGTTCATTGCCATGATAGGCAGACAAAATAAACCATTGCATAGCTGTGGTAACATTGGCTTTAACGCCCGTACCATCTCGAAACATAGTCCCTAATAAACCCATTGAAGCCGGTTCGCCTAATTCAGCGGCTTTTGTTAACCAATATTCGGCTTGCTCATAATTTTGATCGACAACGCCACCGTGATAATACTGCACCCCTAAACGCGCTTGTGCATCTGCTACATTGGCTTCAGCAGCCTTAATTAACCACTCACGCGCCAATTTTAAATTCGGTGCAGTGCCAATACCTTCTTGATACATCACTGCCAATTTAAACATCGACAGCTTATCACCTTGCTCTGCTGCGCCCAAGGATTGATAAAAATCATTGGTATAGCGCGTGCGCAGCATATGTTGTAACTGCTTTAAGCGTTCAGCAGCAGCAGGCAAACTAGGTGCGGCGGCTTTGAGCCATTGCAAGGCCATGCTTGGGTCTTCGGGAACACCTTTGCCCTCTGCATACATGACCCCTAGTTGATATTGTGCCTCAGCAAAACCTTGTTCTGCTGAACTCTGCAACCATTTTCCGGCTAATTGTGGACTTTGTTTGACACCGCGACCACCGGCATATAGCAAGGCTAATTGATATTGCGCTTCTGCTGAGCCTTTTTCGGCAGCTTGTTGCAACAAGGGGACTGCTTGCTTAAGTTCATTGTTGTTTAAGAACAGCAAGGCTTGCTGATAGAGTTGCGCTGAAGAGGTAAATGTTGTGCTGGCACTGCTGGTGCTAGGCGTAGCAACTGCATCTAACAGGGGAGTAGGTGTTGCTGCTAATACTGTAGCAGGCAACACCGCAAACAGAGGCAAAAGATGTTTTAACATAAATCCAACCTTTCGTAATCATTCAACACCGCAAAATGCGGCGCGTATGAATTACACTAAGGTGTCATGAATCGCCTGTAAAGCAGCCTGTGGATCATCGGCTTGAGTCACTGGACGACCGACGACTAAATAATTAGCACCTAAGTCCATCGCTTCTTTAGGTGTCATGATGCGTTTTTGATCATGAGTGTCACTGCCTTCAGGACGAATGCCTGGGGTGACTAAAGCAAACTGACGTTCAGGCCCTTCGATAAAATGGTAATTCATGTTCAAAGCCTGACGAATCGCTTTTAACTCATGCGGCGAACAGACTAAACCATCTAAGTAATTTGCTTTGCTCAAACGGGCTAAGCGCAACACGTTTTCTTCTAAAGAACCGTGTAAGCCCATACCGTATAAATCACCTTGATCTAAGCTGGTTAAAATACTCACTGCAATCAAGAGCGGGCGGGTTTGAAACTTATCCACCGCTTCACGCGCTGCCAGCAACATTTCTCGACCGCCTAGCGCGTGCACATTCATCATCCACACCCCTAAATCTGCCGCTGAGGTGCAAGCACGCGCCACGGTGTTAGGAATGTCATGAAATTTTAAATCTAAGAAAATTTCAAAGCCTAATTTATGCAAGGCTTCCACTAAAGCGGGGCCACCAAGGGTGAATAGTTCTAAGCCAACTTTAACCCGACAGGTTTTGCTGTCCAATTGCTGTGCAAATTTTAATGCCGCAGCAGTGGTTGGGAAATCTAATGCGATAAGTAAAGGGGATTTATTCACCATCAATGCCTTGTATTGGTTTAATTGTGTTCCATTGTTTGCAGCTTGGACATTGCCAGTGCAAGGTTTTACCGGTAAAACCACAGTGACTACATTTATAAATCGGTTTGTTGCGTAATAACTGTGAGGTCATATCTTTTAATAGCAAGAGATGATCGTAAGTGATGTGACCTGCCCGCATTAAGGCTAACTCTAATAGATGATCTAAACCGCGTATTGAGGGGCGGCGATGCAACTGTTTTACGATAAAATCAGCCGCTTCTTGATCACCTTGTTGTTGTTTTAAAATCTTTGCCATCACTAGCATTGGTGTGATGCCGTTATAGCGTTTTAATAGTGTGTTTAAGTAGTCAGTGAATTGCGCCATTTGCTGTAATTGTTCATAGCAATGCTGCAAAGGCTCTATCACTTCTGATAAATAATCGGGGTCTTGCTGTTCCACGCGCTTAAAGGCTTGAATCGCAGCCGGATAATCTTCTGCTTGTAAGGCTAAATCACCTTCTAACAAACTGGCACGCACGCAGGCCGGATCAGCTTGCAAGGCTTGCTGAATCGCCTGATGTGTTAACGCTAATTGCTGTTGTTGTCGCCATGTGTCTGCTTGTTCGCAGCGATATTGCGCGATGACATGATGCAATGACTCGCCAGACACCCGCGCTAATTTATCCGCGATTTGTATCGCTTTGTCCCAATCATGTTCTTGTTGGTAAATATCTAATAATTGGTAATAAGCCTGCAAGCGTAAGGCTTGGCTGTTAATTAATTGTAAAAATAAATCTTCGGCGCGATCTAATAAACCGGCACACAAATAGTCTTGCCCTAATTCTAATAAGGCTTGATTGCGCTGTTCTGCAATCAAATTGGGGCGAGCGATTAAATTTTGATGAATACGAATGGCGCGATTCACTTCGCCGCGACGACGAAATAAAGCCCCTAACGCCAAATGCGTTTCGACGGTATCGCTATCGACATCGATGAGTTTAATAAACACATCAATGGCTTTATCGGGTTGCTCGTTGAGTAAATAATTTAAACCGCGAAAATAATCAGGGGACAAAGTGTTGCTGATATGTCCCATTTTCGTTAGCAAACTGTGTCGAGCCGCTAACCAGCCAGAGGCGGCCGCGACAGGTAACAACAGCCATAACAACTCATTCATTGAGACACACTATCTTGATTGAGACGGGTAAGCAACAGTTGTAGTTCTTGATAGGTTTGCTGATAGCGCTGCTGCCACGCTTGGCGTTGTCGCCGCAAATGCCAAACCCACATTATATTAAAGATAATGCCGAATAACATACCTATTGCAAGCATTATCACTAACAAAACGGCAAGGCTAATCTCTACACTACCAACATAATAATTCACCGTCACCAAACTTGCATTGGGGACAGCCAAGATAATAGTAAAGCAAAAGATAAGGGAGAGCACAAACCATGCAACGAGCTTCAACATACGACCCCCTGAGCTGCACGCCTTAAGGAACACGGGAGCACACTATAACAGATTATGCTGGGGAAAAATGGTGCCCATATGCAAGGCGGGAAGGTAGAGAAGGTATGCAGGACTAGCAATGAGACTAGCCCTACACCCATAGGAATGGTTAAGCGCGGACTGAAATTAATTACTCATGCCAGCAGCACAGAGATTAACGCGATCCCGCAACTCTTTACCCGGTTTAAAGTGGGGGACATGCTTAGCAGGTAGTGAGACGGCATCACCCGTTTTAGGATTACGTCCAACCCGTGGCGGACGATAATGCAGAGAAAAACTGCCGAATCCTCGGATTTCGATCCGCTCTCCATTTGCCAGTGATTGTGCCATATGCTCTAACAGGGTTTTGACAGCCAGATCAATGTCTTTTTGTGCCAATTGAGTTTGTTTTTGAGCAATTGCTTCAATCAATTCTGATTTTGTCATTTTACGATCCGTAAGATAAGTCATCACGTTTGGGAGAGAGGCTTGCTAAGGTCGGGAAGGTTAAGACGGCAATGCCTGTTAACTGTTCGGTAACAGGCATTGCAAAACGACTGTTAGATCAACTAATTAGTCGTCTTTTTCCATCTGCTCTTTAATCAAGTCGCCTAAAGTAGCTGCAACCGGTTGTGAACGGCTGTAGTCTTGCATAGCGGCTGATTCTTCGTCAGTTTCTTTCGCTTTAATCGATAAAGAAATGACGCGTTTTTTGCGATCCACACCGATGAATTTGGCTTCGATGGTTTCGCCTTCTTTTAACACGCTACGTGCATCTTCGATGCGGTCACGGGCTAATTCAGAAGCGCGTAAGTAACCTTCAACACCATCTTCAAGCTGAATCACAGCACCTTTCGCATCAACTTCTTTCACTAAGCCATTGACAATACTGCCTTTTGGATGCTCAGCAACGAAGTGTGAGAAGGGGTCTTTATCCAGTTGTTTGATACCTAAAGAGATACGCTCACGTTCAGGATCAACAGCTAACACAACGGTTTCGATCTCATCGCCTTTCTTGTAGCTGCGTACGGCTTCTTCGCCAGCAACATTCCAAGAAATATCAGATAAGTGAACTAAGCCGTCAATGCCGCCGTCTAAACCGATAAAGATACCGAAATCGGTAATGGATTTGATGCTGCCCACAACTTTATCGTTTTTGTTGTGAGTTGCGGCAAATTCGTCCCAAGGGTTAGGATGACATTGCTTGATGCCTAAAGAAATACGGCGGCGTTCTTCGTCGATGTCCAATACCATGACTTCGGCTTCGTCGCCCACTTGTACCACTTTAGATGGATGGATGTTTTTGTTAGTCCAATCCATTTCAGAAACGTGTACTAAGCCTTCTACGCCTTCTTCGATTTCTACGAAGCAACCGTAGTCTGCTAAGTTGGTCACTTTACCGACTAAACGAGTGCCTTCTGGGTAACGACGAGAAATGTCTACCCATGGGTCTTCGCCTAATTGTTTCAGACCTAAAGAAACACGCACGCGCTCGCGGTCGAATTTCAGTACTTTAACTTCGATTTCGTCACCAACGCTGACTACTTCGCTTGGGTGTTTAACACGTTTCCAAGCCATGTCAGTGATGTGTAATAAACCGTCAACACCGCCTAAGTCTACGAATGCACCGTAGTCGGTTAAGTTCTTCACGATACCGCGTAATACCATGCCTTCTTGCATAGATTCCAGTAACGCTTCGCGCTCTTGGCTGTTTTCCTTCTCAACCACTGCACGACGAGAAACCACGACGTTGTTACGACGACGATCTAATTTAATAACTTTGAATTCGAGCGGTTTACCTTCTAAGTAAGTAGTGTCACGTACTGGACGTACATCTACTAAAGAACCAGGTAAGAACGCACGGATTTCGTTCATGTTGACAGTGAAGCCACCTTTCACTTTATCAGTAATGATACCGGTGATGGTTTCGCCGTTTTCATAAGCCCGTTCTAATTCAGTCCAAGCGGCTGCCCGTTTCGCTTTTTCACGCGATAAACGAGTTTCGCCCCAGCCATCTTCTACTGCGTCTAATGCGACATCAACTTCATCGCCAACGCTTACTTCCAGCGTGCCGTTTTCATCACGGAATTGCTCAACCGGAATCACGCCTTCCGATTTTAAACCCGCGTTAACAATGACAACATCCGCACGAATCTCAACGACGATACCTTTAACAATGCTACCAGGTACCATGTTTTTGCTGGATTGACTTTGTTCAAATAACTCAGCAAAGCTTTCGATCATTCCAAACCCCTGACTCAGTAAAACAGCTTAAGTTGTTCTGAGTCTTTTGCAGTAAAGCCGCTCTTTTTGGGAAAAATAGCGGGTTAGTAAATAAAAACTGTTGGCAAACTGGGCTTAATCAGTTGCGACAGCATCCAAGTGTGTTGCGACCAAAGTCATGAGCTGCGCCATGACAGCGTCAATTGACAATTCTGTGGTGTCAATTTGTGTGGCATCTGCTGCGGGTTTTAACGGCGCAGTGGCACGCTCACGGTCTCGTTGATCGCGTGTACTAATCTCTTTGACAAGATTAGTTAGATTAGCATCTATTCCTTTTTCTTTCAACTGTTTATAACGTCTTTTCGCTCTTTCTTCTGCACTTGCCGTTAAAAAGATTTTTAATGCCGCTTCTGGAAATACTACCGTGCCCATATCGCGTCCATCTGCTACAAGGCCGGGTGCTTGCTGAAAATCGCGTTGCCGTTGTAAAAGCGCGGCTCTAACTTCAGGAATAACAGCGACTTGAGAAGCTGCTTCGCCTGTGGCTTCGGTGCGCAAGGTTGAGGTGACATCGGTTTTTTCTAAGATGACTTGCACACCGCTTAAGTCTGGCGCGGCTTGAAACACCACATCTAATTCAGCGGCGAGCTTCACTAAACCGGCAACATCATCTAAGGCAATTTGATGTTTTAATGCGGCAAGGGCTAATACGCGGTAAATCGCACCGCTGTCTAAGGTGTGCCAGCCCAGAAAATGTGCAAGGCGCAACATCACCGTGCCTTTGCCAACACCGCTAGGGCCATCGATGGTAATGACGGGGATTTTTTGAGTCATAGCTAAAATATAAGAAATGTAGGAGGCTTGTTGTCTGGGCGGCTTTGTAGGTCGGATAAGGCGATAGCCGTCATCCGACATGATTTCAGTGAGGAGTGTCCCAAACCACTGACGGCGGATGACGGCTTACGCCTTATCCGCCCTACAAGATCATTAAATCGCTTGCTGCAATTCAATCCCCAATTCCCGCGCCAAACTGACAAAATTCGGGAACGAGGTCGCAACATTGGCGCAATCTAAAATTTGAATCGGGGCATTTGCGCGTAATGCGGCAATGGTAAACGCCATCGCAATACGGTGATCACCATGACTGTTAATAGTGCCGCCTTGTAATTGCCCACCTTGGATCACAATGCCATCCGCTGTCGGATCAGCTTGAATGCCCAAAGTTTGTAAACCATCTGCCATTACTTGAATACGGTCGCTTTCTTTCACGCGCAATTCTTCTGCGCCAGTGAGCACCGTCTCACCTTCCGCGCAGGCAGCGGCGACAAATAACACTGGAAATTCATCAATCGCTAACGGCACTTGATCTTCAGGAATGCGAATACCTTTTAATTGGCTGGCACGGATGCGAATATCTGCCACGGGTTCGCCGCCCACATCACGTTCATTCAGCAATTCAATATTAGCCCCCATTAAGCGCAGAATATTTAACACGCCAATACGGGTTGGATTAATGCCAACATGTAATAAGGTCACGTCCGAACCGCTGGCGATGCTAGCACCGACCATAAAAAACGCCGCTGAAGAAATATCCGCAGGCACATCAATATCAGTCGCTTGCAAACGCCCGCCACTTTTAATACTGACGCGATTGCCCTCGATCTGAATCGGATAGCCAAAGCTTTGTAACATGCGCTCAGTGTGGTCACGGGTCGGCGCAGGTTCGGTAACACTGGTTTCACCTTCGGCATATAAACCGGCTAATAATAAGCAGGATTTAACCTGTGCACTGGCAATCGGCATTTCATAATGAATGCCAGTTAATTTCGCAGCACCTTTAATATGTAACGGCGGCGTACCTGATTCTGTGGTTTCGATTTCTGCGCCCATATCGGCTAACGGTGTGGTGACACGGCGCATCGGACGGCGTGATAAAGATTCATCACCGATTAAAGTCACATCAAATGATTGACCCGACAATAAGCCAGACAATAAACGCATAGACGTGCCAGAGTTGCCTAAATCTAAGGCTTGTTCAGGCGCTTTTAAGCCATGTAAGCCAACACCGTGAATGGTCACTGCTTGCTCGCTAGGGCGTTCAATCTCAACGCCCATTGCCCGAAACGCGGCTAAAGTGGCTAAAGTATCTTCACCTTCTAAGAAGCCTTGAATATGCGTTGTGCCTTCTGCTAATGCGCCCAGCATGATGGAGCGATGAGAAATGGATTTATCACCCGCAACCCGTGCAGCCCCTTGTAATGTGCCACCAGGTTGGACAAAAAATTCTATTGCTGTGCTAGTCATATCGTTGCGTCAGGTTGGGTCAATTCACAAAAGGGTTTGATTTAAAATGCTAAGCGTTACGCAGTTCAAGATGGGTTTTCGTAGGGCGGATAAGGCTTTAGCCGTCATCCGCCAATATGTCGTATGACGCTGCGCTTATACGACCTACAGCGGTTCTCATTGTCAACTGTGTAACTTCATAGATGCGTTGTTTAACCGCAAAAACTATCACGCGCTGCTTTAGCGCGATTAAAAATGGTTAAAATCTGCTCGCTATCACCTTGTTCTAAGGCTTTCGCTAAAACGGCTAAATCTTGATTAAACTGCTCTAAAACCGATAATACTGCATCGCGGTTGGCGAGACAGATGTCATGCCACATTTTGGGATGGCTGGAAGCAATACGGGTAAAATCTCGGAAACCGCCCGCCGCAAATTGGAACACCTCCACTCGCTCATCCATACGCGCTAAGGTATCCACTAAACTATAGGCTAACACATGC
The DNA here is from genome assembly GCA_003245895.1 of Beggiatoa sp. Classification (GTDB taxonomy): domain Bacteria; phylum Pseudomonadota; class Gammaproteobacteria; order Beggiatoales; family Beggiatoaceae; genus SZUA-411. The sequence continues at coordinate 11,472 of QKBZ01000144.1, read as the reverse complement.
GGCAAATGGCTAGTCGCGGCTAACACTTCATCATGATGTTCAACCGGCATCGATACCACTTCTGCACCTGCGGTTTCCCACATCGCTTGCACTTGCGCACAGGCGTGTTCGTCGGTTTCTTCAGTTGGGGTTAAAATGACTTTGCGGTTTTCAAACAATTCGGGAAACGCTGCCGTAACACCACTTTTCTCGGTGCCTGCAATCGGATGACCGGCAACAAAACGACTTAACAAGGCAGGCGGCAACTCGGCACGCGCATCATTTACTACGCAGGCTTTAGCACTACCCACATCCGTTAAAATGACGTTTTCAGGCACATGATCCCGAATTGCACGAAAAATACTGGCAAATTCGCCCAGTGGTACGGAAATCACGACCATATCCGCATCTGCAACGGCTGCGGCTGGATTAGTTTCGTAGCGATCAATAACCCCTAACTGCACCGCTGTTTGCAAATTTTCTACGCTACGCCCACAGCCGACAATCTCGCCACACGCTGCACGTTGGCGTAAGACGCTGGCTAATGAACCACCAATTAAACCGACACCAATAATGACAAGGCGTTGAATAAACACTCTTTATTGTGCTCCCACCGTGCTTGGCGTGCCCAGTTCATCCTGTTTTTCATGTTGCTGACTAAATGCAGTGACGTTGCCCAATACTACCGCACGTTGCTCTAACGTGAGTTGCGCCGCAACCCGTTGCACCGCCATTTGTGCCAGTTCTATATTATTCTGTGTGGCTAACATGTACCAATACAGTGCTTGATCAAGGTTTTGCGTGACACCTTTGCCTTGCTCGTACAAAGTGCCAAGGTTAAATTGCGCTGTACCATGATTTTGTTCTGCGGCTAAAGTAAACCACTTTGCAGACGCTGTGAAATCTTGTGGGACACCGTGTCCGTTGTACGCCAATACAGCCATACCATATTGCGCCTCCACATCTCCGCGTTCCGCTCTGATGCGCATTTCATTAATTTGCGCTTCTTCTGAATTAGAACAAGCGAGTAATAACAACGGTAATAAGCAAAGCAGCAAAAAGCGTTGAGGGGTGAACACTGTTGGCACGAGCCTCTCCCATACTGTGATTTTAAGAGAAATAAACTTGTTATTATAACGCTGATAGAGCAGGATTTGGCAGTAATTTTTTAGTTTTGCCTTGTGAGTCTGGCACAAATAGCTTGCAACACACATTAAGTAAACTACTTACTCAGTGCTGTTTCACAATCCCGTAAAAAGCTTTGTATCTTGCTAATATTAAAAGTACGGGCATGATCTAAAATTACGCCTGTAAACGGTGCTAATTCTGGTTTTTTTACTTGTAATTCTTTGGTGTAGTCAATGACTTGTGTAATGCGACCTGCACGACATAAAGGAATTAACTCGGCTAAATGTTCGGCAACGGGTAAATTGTTAACCAAGTCATTTACATCTAAGTGCGTTGGCTCGGAAACACTGACAGAGCTGGTTAAGACTGAAGCAGCTAAATCTGTCACGGTTGATCTATCTTTATACACCCATTCTAAATTTAGGCTTTGCTGCAAACTACTTAATAACTTCTGTGTATTAATCGGTTTGGTTAAAAATAAATCGCAACCCGCCGCTAAGCTGTTTTCGCGGCTATATTCAAATAAATCCGCAGTTAAAGCCACGATCACGGTGTCTCTAAAACAAGCATGTTTGCGTAAGCGACGTACCACAGTGAGACCGTCATACTTTGGCATTTTTAAATCCATGAAAATCACATCAGGTCGCCATTTTCGTGCAGCTAAAAATGCTTTCACACCATCAGCGGCTTCCATCACGTCAAAGCCCAGTGGTGTTAATAAATTGCGTAATAAACGCCGGTTTTGTTCAATATCATCAACAACTAAAATACGGTATGTCTTAACATTTTGATTCGACAAACTGACGTGACGATAGCCTTTAATATCTGCTACATCATCATCTACATTTGGTTTAGTCACATAATTTAAGGTTGGAAATTGTGCTTCAAACCAAAAGATACTGCCTATTCCTTCTAAACTATTCACTTGCAGTGAGCCGCCCATGGTATCCACTAAGCGGCGAGTGATGGATAAACCTAAGCCCGTGCCTTCTGTTTGCTGACTTTGACGGTTGACTTGTTGGAAAGGTAAAAAAACTTTCTCTAATTGATCGGGCGGAATACCACAGCCTGTATCCTCGATTTCAAAACGTAAGCGATCATTGTGATAAATGATTTTTAAAGACACATGACCTTGCTCAGTAAACTTAATCGCATTGCCGAGTAAATTCACCAAAACTTGCCGTAAACGCTTTTCGTCTGCGTGGATCATGACAGGAAAACCTTGATCCTTATCTAAGGTTGGCGCAACAGGAATTTGCTCATAACCGAAACTTAAACCTTTTTGCACCGCACGCAGGCGGAATAAATCCACAATGTCTTTTAGAAAATCAGGGAAGCAGAAATCACAAGGGAATAGCTCTAGCTTACCTGCTTCAATTTTAGAAATATCTAAAACGTCATTAATCAGTGTTAATAAATGTTCACCACTGCGCAAAATAATGCGCACGGATTCTTTTTGATGTTCACTTAATTGTGAAGATTGCAATAATAATTGCGCATAGCCCAAAATACCGTTTAATGGCGTGCGCAATTCATGACTCATATTGGCTAAGAACGTGCTTTTGGCACGGTTAGCCTGCTCGGCCTCTTGGCGCGCTTGCTCTGCTTGGACATGGGCGCGTTGCAAGACTTGCTCAGAGCGACGGCGTTGCGTGATGTCGATTGCAACCCCAATCGCCCCTACCACTTCATACTGCTCATTAGTCAGCGGAAATTGCTGTGATTCAAAAACTAAATCGTTGATTTCTAGTTCATAGCGCACGACTTCGCCAATTAATCCTTGTTGAATAGATTTAATGACCGTGGGTTGCTCACGATAAACGGCGAAAATAGATTGCCCAACAATATCTTTAGGGTTCATGCCTAATAAACTTAAGCCACGACCTTCTATTAAGGTAAAAATACCGTGTGCATTTAAGCTATATAAGACAATTGGCAGATTTGTAATAATTGATTGCAAGCGTTGTCTGTTTTCATTTAAGGCTTGTAACATGCGCTTGCGTTCTGCGATGTCCAGCATAATTGCGACAAACATGGGTTCGTTGACATCGGGCAACACAATTTTAGATACCCAAATTTCCACCCAGAATAAGAAACCTTGACGATGGGTAAAACGCTGTTCTAATCGATAATTATCAATGGCACTATTTAATAATTGCTGCAATTTTTGTTGATGTTGCGCCACATCTTTTTCGGGCATGGAATCAAATACTGATAATTGCTCAATATGATCTGTGCTATAGCCAAATAACTCTAAACCCAAGTTATTAATTTGCGTCACATGGCCTTGGCGATTAAATAACATAATGCCGCAAGCCGCATTGTCGTAAACCGCTTTGAAACGTGCTTCACTGTTGCGTAAGGCGGCTTCCGCTTGTTTTTGGCTGGTTAAATCCATATGCGTGCCGACAAAGCGTTGTGGTATGCCTTGCGCATCCCAAACCGCAATACCGCGCACTAACACCCATAAATAACGCCCATCTCGATGCTGTATGCGGTGTGTTGCCGCAAAAATGGAGCTTTTTTGCTGCCAATAATGATTAATTTTCTGTAATAAGGCTGATAAGTCATCGGGATGTACGCGCTGATGCCACTCTTTAATATTTGGGCTAATCTCGTCGGCAACGTAACCCAGCATTTCCTGCCAACGTGGAGAGAAATAGACAAGCTCTGTTTTTAAGTCCCAATCCCACAAGCCTTCATTAGAGCCTTGCATGGCTAAATTAAAACGCGCTTCGCTTTCTTGTAAGGCTTGCTCTGCTTGCCGACGCTCGGTTAAATCTTCTTGAATGACTAAATAATGGGTAACACTATTATCTTGATTACGAATAGGAGAGATGGAAACTAATTCCCAATAAGAACGGCCTGTTTTATGAAAATTCTGTAATTCACTTTGCCATGTGTCACCATTTGAAACTGCTTGCCAAAGTGGTGTTTGATTCACATGTTTTAGCGTTAATAAAGGTAGTAATTGCGTATTTAATTCTGCAAAGCTATAACCAGTTTGCTGTTCAAAAGTAGGGTTGATATATTCAATACAGCCAGTGAGATCAATGATTGCAATGGCAATCGGGCTTTGTTCTATTGCGCGTGATAGTTTTCTTAACTCTGTTTGAACATGTTGTAAGGCTAATAAATCTTTTTCAATGGTATTGAAGGAATGTTGTAATTGTTGTGCCATTAAGTTGAAAGAGCTTGCTAAGTTATCAACTTCTTCAATACGGCTGCCTAAAAGAGTCGGTGCTTTTAAACTCGCATTAGCAGCACTTTGCTCCCAGTTTAATTCGGCTAACCAGTGTGCACGCTGTGTTAATTGGCGTAAAGGATGGCTAATCCAACGTCCCATAAGCCACGCAAACAAAAGCGCGATACAGGTTGCAAAAAAAGCTAAGGTAATCGTGTCGCGGGTACTGTTGTGAATCGGTGCCATAAAGGCCAATTCAGGCATAGCAACGACAATTAACCAATTAAGGTTTTCATCCAGTGAAAATGGCGTGACTTGTAATAAATAATTTTCTTCACTGAGTAAAAAATTACTATTCCATAACGTTGTCAATTCGCCTTCTAATTGCGTGTGTTGTTGTAAAAATGCGGAGCTATTTTTAATTAAAAGATTTTCGCTTTCATAAGCATGACGGCGCAAACTGGTTTCTTTGTCTTCAGCGATTAAATAAGGTTTTTCTTGAATAGAAGAGGCAATTAACTGATGATTTTTTTCGACGATGTAAACCACGCCGCCTTCCACAATATCTAGGCTTTGCAAAAATTCACTTAATGCCGAGAGGCGAAAACTGGTAGCCAAGACCCCTTGCAATTGATGTTGTGCATCGTAAATTGGCTGGGCTGCACTCAGCAGTAAATTAGGATCATCAGTGCGTTGAAAAATATCGCTCCACGTCGCTTTGCCTGCGTCTACTGCTGCTTTGTACCATGGTCTTGGTTTGGGGTCATAAAACTCGTTAACTGAAATAAAATCTGTCAAATGACCATTTTTATCTGTTCGATAGCGGTATAAATCATATTCACCATTTAGTCGCGGCACATTTACGCCCGTTACACCATAGCCATCGGCCCCTTTTGCGCCTACGGATAAAAAGTCGCCACGCTCATTGCCAATAATGGCGAAACTCACGCTGTCATGATGTTGAATTTGTCGCCAGACGTAATCACGCCACGGTTTCAAATTCATAGGGTCTAATAAACCGCTTTCGATGGCATTTAAACGGGTATAATTTAAAGTCGAGGGAATTGATAAATGAGATAAAATCGTTTGTTCAACACGCGCACTAATTTCTTTGCGTAATTGATCCGCTAAAGATAAAACGGCTTGTTGTCCATAACGAAAAGATAGAAAGCCGACAATGCTTAAAATAATAACAAGCTGTAAAATGAGCACAAAAATTAAAATACGGCGTAATGAAGTACGCGCATTTTTTAAAAAAAATAGTGATGAAAGCACATTAGTACTCATATTCAAAGATGGATAATGGCGAGGTGGCATTAAACGGGAAGCTGTGCTTTCATTACAACGCTGATGTAGGGTGTGCGAAACGCCGTTGAGAGGCTAGTTTTGTTTTCGGCCTTAATCGGCGTTTTGCCCACCGGACGGGGCTTGGTGGACAAAATCCCACTGCAACAACAGTAATTATCAAACTATGTACTGCGCGGAATTTCGCCCACCCTACAACTCTTGCGTAAGGTGAGTTATACAGTGGTTGGCACATCAGCCGGTTGATTTGTAGTGGCACTGGCTCGCGTATGTTCCTCAATGCGCGTGAAGCAAATCGCGGTTTGTGCTTGAGATTCTAGTTCTAAGGCTTTCAGTTCACCTAAGCGTTTACCAACATAGCCAAAGCTGGCTCCACCGAGCACCGCACCGGCTAATTTAAATAAACCAAATCCCACGCCTGCACCTAATAAAATACCCGTGGCAGGGTATAACACTTTGGTAATCTTGGCAGAGAAATATAAACGTTGGCTAGACCGGTGAATGACTTTAGGATCATAATCAGGCATGAGAGCAAGCTCCTTAATCACACGTTAAATAGCCTTAAAGTATAACGGATTCTGAATCTTTTTTATGCACGCGCGGCTAAGTGCGCCCGCACCCGCTGTAAATCTGCTTCAGTATCCACACCAATACCGGCATCTGTCTCAGCCGTCGCAACTAAAATACGCCCGCCGTGATATAACACCCGCAACTGCTCTAAGGCTTCACCTTGTTCTAAGGCACAAGGGGCTAATTGAGTGCAGGTTTGCAAATACTGCCCGCGATAAGCATAAATGCCGATATGTCGAAAATGTAAGCCTTCAGGAATCACCGCAGATTCATCAGCAAATGCCCCGCGTAGCCACGGCATCGGCGCACGGCTAAAGTACAAGGCAAAACCACGTTGATCGCGTACCACTTTCACCATATTAGGATTGAAAATATCGGCGCGTTGCGTTATGGGTTCACATAAGGTGGCAATGTCTGCCTCAGGCTGCTCAGCTAACGCCAAAGCCGCTTGGCGAATTAAGCTCGGCGGCATTAACGGTTCATCACCTTGCAAATTGACGATAATGGTTTCTGGTGTCGCGCCTGCCAAACGCGCAACTTCTGCCACCCGATCCGTGCCGGATTCATGATCCGCTCGTGTTAACCACACTTCTGCACCAAAATGTTGCGCTGCTGTTTGTATCCGCTCATCATCAGTTGCAATCATCACTCTTGCCGCACCACTGGCACAGGCTTGTTGATAAACATGCCAAATCATCGGCTGACCATTGATGTCTAATAAAGGTTTTGCAGGTAAACGGGTAGAGGCATAGCGGGCGGGAATGATGACCCAGAAATCGGTTGTGCTCACAGGCATTCTCTGTCAAATGGGGGCAGGCAAGACAGTTTGGTGAGACAGTGCTCACCAATCAACTGTTCAAGTTATAAGCGGTCTATTTCATCCAAACTTAAGGTGCGGGCTTCTTCTGGCAGCATCACCGGAATACCATCGCGGATAGGATAAGCTAAACGCGCACTTTTGCTCAGCAGTTCTTGTTTGTCCTTATCGTAAATCAAGGCACCTTTAGTGACAGGACAGACCAAAATATCAAGCAGCTTTTTGTCCATTCGCGATCCTTTTATTTAATTGAGTCAATAATTGTTTGCCAAAGTCTTCGGATAAACGGGCTTCTATCGGTAAGCACCAATGCCGACTGGTGGCAATGCGCTGACATTTTACCGCATCTTTTTCCGTCATGATGACCGGCAACTCATCATTAAACTGTATGTCTGAGGCTTGGTAAGCATGATGATCAGGAAAAGCGTGTTCTTTCAGTCTTAAACCGTGATCGCGTAAACGGTTAAAAAATTTTGCAGGATGACCGATACCTGCCACAGCGTGTACGGTTTCGCCACGAAGTAAATCAAGTGGCTGGGTAATTTTCTTGTTATTAACCCGTACTAAGGGCTGCAACATGTACTGCATGGTAAATTCGTGTTCTAAAGTCGCGCCTTTGGTCACTAGAAAGTCGATACTTTCCAATCGCTTAACTGGTTCACGTAAAGGGCCAGCGGGTAGACAACGGCGATTACCATAACGACGCACATCATCTAACACGGCAATTTCAATATCGCGGTCTAAACGATAATGTTGCAAGCCGTCATCACTGATAATGACGTTACACTGATGATGTTCTAGCAATTCTTGCACTGCTTGCAAACGATTCACCCCCACAGCAACAGGGCAACCACTGTGGCGAGCCAATAATACCGGCTCATCGCCGATGCGTTTAGGATCACTATTTGGCAAGACTTGTTGCACTAATCGGCTAGGTAAACTACCGCCATAACCACGGCTGACAATGCCTGGTCGGAAACCGTGTTGTGTTAAATAGCGTGCTAGCCAAATGACCAAGGGCGTTTTGCCCGTGCCGCCAACGGTGATGTTGCCAACGATAATCACAGGCACAGACACAGGGTGCATGCGTAACAGACCATGCAGATAGGCTTTGCGGCGTAGGGAAGCCACACCACAATATAGCCAGCCTAGCGGTGCCATCAATAGGCTAAAAGGGTGATTGGTTCCATACCAAATATCGTCAATTTTCATAAGGATATTTAGAGTGTGGGTGTTGAAGTTATGTTTATGTAGGGTGGAATAGCGCAGCGTATTCCACCATAAATATCAGCATATTGTTAGAACAAGCATATTTGAAATCGCATTTAGATTTTTATACTGCTCATTCTGTAAATTCTTTAATTCTGAAAATTCTGATTCAGACAACAAGCGTCATGGTGGAATACGGCTTACGCCTATTCCACCCTACAATACATTTCAGTTTACGCTGAAGTGGTGCGCAAATAAAACGATTTAGGCCGCGTTAACACTTCATAACCAACTTCAGATAAAGTGCAACCGCGCCCTGAATGCTTCACGCCTGTCCATGCCAACGCCGGTTCTAAATAATCACAACGGTTCATATACAAAGTACCCGTTGCAATTTGATCGCCTAATTCAGCAGCAGCAACGCTGTCTTGTGTCCAAATCGAAGCCGTTAAACCATAAGGGCTGTCATTCATTAATTGTACCGCTTCTGCGTCCGATGACACTTTCATAATGCCGACTACGGGGCCGAAACTTTCTTCTCGCATCACACTCATGTCATGATTCACATTGAGCAACACTTGTGGCGCGACATAACGCGAATTCGGTTCGTCAGCAGGAAAAGCTTTTGGATCAATACATGCTGTTGCACCTTCGGCGACAGCTTCCGCGATTTGTTGACGTACCCATGCAGCCCCTTGCAAGCGCACCATAGGCCCCAAGGTCGTTTTCTGCTCTAAAGGATTGCCTAATACATAGCCACGGGTTAACTCAACAAACTGTTCTACAAACGCATCATATACAGTGTCATGCACATAAATGCGCTCAATGCCGCAACACGCTTGCCCCGTATTAAAAAATGCGCCGTCTACCAAGTTCGTTGCCGCGTGGTGTATATCCACATCTGCACGCACATAAGCAGGGTCTTTTCCCCCTAACTCTAAGCCAACGCCTAAAAAGCGACCGCTCGCCGCTTGCTCGATCACGCGACCACCTTCCACCGAACCGGTAAAAGCAACAAAGTTAATTGGCGCGGTACGAATCAATTGTGTCGTGTCGTCATGCGTTAAATGCAAGAATTGGAACACCCCCTCCGGTAGACCTGCCTCAGCGAAGGCTTCGGCAATGCGTTCGGCGCATAAAGGCGTTTGTGCGGAGTGTTTTAAAATCACACTGTTGCCTGCCATGATGGCGGGGATAATCGAGTTAACCGCTGTTAAATAAGGATAATTCCAAGGCACGACGCTGAACACTACACCCAAGGGTTCACGCCGTAACCAGCGTGTGACATTACTTTGCTCTGGCAACATGATGTCGGCTAATTTATGCGCCGCGATGTCAACCATATAACGCGAACGGTCAGCAAATCCACGCATTTCACTGGCAGCAAAGGCAATCGGTCGCCCCATTTGCCAGCTTAACTCCTCGGCTAATACTTCTGTTTTTGCTACAAATGCCTCCGTCGCTGCACGACAAAATGCCGCTCGCTCTGCGATAGGCACTTGTTTCCATGCCTGTTGTGCCTTTTGTGCACGAATCAGCGTTTCCTCAATGGTTTTCGCATCCGCATAAGTGCGTTCTGCATACAATTCGCCATTGACGGGGGAAAAAGTTTGTTGCGTAACAGGCATGATGTTCCACTCTTAAATGATGAAATAATGACAGCTAACGTAATAGGCGTTATGCAATTGCCTTCTCATAGGATGGGCTGACGAAGGACAGCCCCTCGTTTACCGTGATGTTGGCACGACTGATGGGCTTCGTGCCTCAGCCCATCCTACATAAGTGCGAACCCGTTAGCGAATCGCAAGATGGCATGCTTATTATTGCTTGCGCACGCTTTGGTATTCATTTTGCTCTAAAACTCGCCAAATCATGATGGGCAACAGCTAAAAAGACAAGCAGCTACTATAGAAAATTGTCTAATTGTCTTTATATCCGACAGATTTAGCGCGCAACTTGCGTTAAGGCTGATAACTTGCTCGGATTGGAGCTTAAGTGGCAAAACCTACGCAAAATCTAACGGCTGTCCCCGTCTTTTATTTGTTAATTTTGTGGGCAACTGTGTATAGGATTTGATTTTGCGCAAAAAGCACACATTGTTTAGCCCAATCACTTGTGGTGTTGTCTCAAGGAACACCATTTATTTAATTGAACTTTTTGAATTACAGACCAATATAAGCTATGGCATTGACACCTGTTTACCCGAAGGGGGATAAAATGAAAACCCAATCCTATCAATGGCTTGCCGTTGTCGGCTTGTGGTGTTTGTTGATCACTGCTCACGCCGAACAATTCCAAGAATTCGATGGTTATGTCGTGCATTACAACACCATGAATACCGACATGCTACCGGCTGAAGTCGCGCAGCAATATAACCTGACGCGCAGTCAAAACCGCGCCTTAATTAACATTGCCGTGCGTAAAGGCAGTGCAGCGGATTTGACCTCTAGCCAAGCCGTGCCCGCTAATTTAAAGGTGACTGCGACCAACTTAACGGGACAATTGAAAACGATTGACATGCAAATGATCGAAAGTGGCGATTCTATTTACTACATCGGCACCTTCTCATTCACAAATGAGGAAGTGTTAGATTTTAAAGTAATGGTTACGCCTGAATATGAAGGGGCGATCAAAGAAATGCAGTTTCGGCAACAGTTTTTCGTGAACTAAGTTGCATTAGTAGTGGACTGTAATAAGACAGTCCACTGCTTTACAGCGTCACCTGCACGATACCTTCCAATAATGGGGTGAACATGGAAATAGCGGCTAAACCTGCTATGCCAATGATTAAACCCAACAGAAAACCTACCAAGATCACACCTAAACGCCGCCCACCTAATTGTGCCTGATACGCTTCTAAGCGTTCTTGTTCCATCTTTTGCTGTGCACGTGCAGTATCGCGTTGAACGCGCAACACTTCTGTGTCTTTTTCCGCTTGTTTGCGAATAGTTTCTAATTGTTCACGAAATTGTTTTTGCTCAATTTCTGTTTTGTGCATTAACTGTTCAAGTTGAATTTGTAAATTCTCGTTTAAACTTTCGCGCTCAACTAAATTATCTTCAACTTCTTGTTTTAAGCGTTTTAATTCAAGCTTGGCTTGTGATAAGTGGTTAATTTGTTCACGGGCTTGCTGCTGCTCTTGCTCAATTTGTGCAATCCGTGCTTCTAAGGCGACTTTCTCCGCCTCAGCGCGTTTAACCTCTTCAGATAAACCGCTTTTGCTGTCTTGCAAACGCGCTAACACCGTTTGCATAGTTTTAATTTGCTTCGCCAGTTTTTC
>QKBZ01000060.1 GCA_003245895.1 Beggiatoa sp. | reverse complement strand
TTTTTACTATAGGTGCTGCCATTTCTTTTGATATGTTCACAACTACATTTTGGACAAATCATGAGTGCCTCGTAAGTTTAGTTTTAACAACTAGAATATTATGATAAATATTTTTTATTGGCACTATAAATACAGGACTACCAAAAAAACTTGACTCTTACACATCACTACACTCTAAAAAACTAATAGCAACACATCATTAAATTTAAAAAATTTTGTAAATGTAAACGCTAAAAAATACCGTATTCCAGAATATTAGAAAACAATCCCACTTAAATTAAAACTTTCATAATCCTGCCAAATTTCTACATTAGGCTATAGCTGCATTTCGATGGTTTGTATTTTTATCAAAGGCAGTTGTTATGAAAACAATTCAGTATTTTTCCTATTGCTGCGTCTTGCTGTTGGGCTTAAGCCTAACCGCTTGCGACAAGGACAAACAGGAAGCCCCCACCTCTACACAAACACGCGCTTGGGACGAAACCCTATACTTTGGTGTGATTCCTATCGAATCCGAAGCACGTACCCAAGAACGCTACGACCGTTTCGTGCGTTACCTAGAAAAACAACTCAATAGCAAAATTGAATTAGTCATTCCAGCAGACTATGCCGGTGTGATTGAAGGCTTAAAACAGAAAAAATTACATTTTGCCTTGCTAGGGCCTAAATCCTACGTCGAAGCCTCAAAACAAGCGAATACCATGACCGCTGTGCGCGTCATCGGTGAAGATGGGCAAGATGGTTACAAAGGCATGATCATCACTAAAAAAGGCTCTGGCTTAAAAACCATTGCTGATTTAAAAGGCAAAACTTGGGCGTTTACCGATCCTAACTCGACCAGTGGCAACTTAATCCCCAGTGTTTACTTTGCTGCCGAAGCACAAATTGTCCCCGAAGAATTTTTTAGCAAAGTTGTGTTTTCTGGTAGCCATCAAAACTCCATTCTCATGGTGAAAAATGGCGAAATTGACGCAGCAGCCACCAATAATGTCGATATTGAGCGTGATTCTGGGCGGCAATGGCATGAAGGTAATTTTAACGTGTTATGGGAATCACAATTAATTCCACATGATATGTTGGCCTATCGCCAAGATGTTCCAGAAGCTTTGAAACAAGCCTTAGTACAAGCCGCAGTCAACTATGATGATGAGCAAGGCTTAAAAGATATGGCAATTTCTAAGTTTATTCCGTCTAAAGACGAAGATTACGTTTTTGTGCGTCAGTTAAGCGAGTTTAAGCAAAAGCTTAATCAACAAAAGTCTGAATAATGTTGTCTGCCATTACCTATCTTTATCGCCGCCTCAGTTTACGGGTGGCGTTAATTGTGCCGTTTTTATTACTAATTGTGCTGGGCATCGGCTTAACGGGCTGGTTATCTTTGCAAAACAGTTCCCACGCAATTAATGAAGTGACCTTGCAACTGCGTAAAGAAATTAGCACCCGTATTAAAGAGCACTTGGATTATTACCTTTCGATTCCGCAAACCATTAATTTGCATGCACTTAGTGAGCTAAATACCCAATTAGAAACCTTACAACAGCCAAATAACATAATACAGCATATCATTCATCAGCTTAAAGCCTATCCACAGGTGAGCCATATGCAAATTGGTATGGCGAATGGTGATATGGTGGGGGTAGAGCGCGGAAAAGATGGTTTTTTCCGCTTAGAGTTAGCTAATCAGTCTACACGCCATAAATTACAAGTTTATCGTATTGATGATAAAGGCGAGTACGTCAGCGAAATGCCCATCCGTGTCATCCCTAGTTACGATCCACGAGAGTTAGAGTGGTATCGCAAAGCCGCGACCTTAAACGCCTCACATTGGAATATTCAAGCAGGTAAATCACAATGGAGTCAAGTATTTAACTTTTTAGGTGATACGTGGCTGGCATTGAATTACAGCACGCCAATTTTCTCTCCAGACGGTGAATTATTGGCGGTGATTTCTTCTGATGTGGTGTTAGATAAAGTCAGCGAGTTTTTGCGAACACTGCAAATCGGCAAATCCGGTAACACCTTTATCTTAGAGCGTGACATGCACTTAGTGGCAACCTCTACGCCGGATAAACTGTTTGAATTAGATTTAAAAACTCAGAAAATTCGCCGTCTGGCGGCGCATGATAATGAAAATTCAATTATTCATTATGCTGAAGACTATGTGCATGATTACTTAGGTACACATCAAAATGTGCAATTATTGCCCGTTTTGCAAAACGCACAGAGCCTAGATTTCAACCTACACGGCGAGCAGTATTTTTTACAAGTGCAGCCTTATCAAACGGCTGGCCTCGATTGGCTGATTTTTGTCGTAGTGCCCGCAGCGGATTATTTAGACAAAATCAACGACAGCAAACGCATTACCCTGATTTTCATCATATTAACGTCTGTCATTGCCGGTTTAATGGGGGTTTTGCTGGTCAGTTGGGTGACGCATCCGTTATTAATGCTTAACCGTGCTGCACAGAAGTTGACGGTAGGTGATTGGGAGTATGAGTTAAATAATTACCATCACCGGCAAGATGAATTCGGTCAACTCTCGCGGGCGTTTGAGCATATGGTCAAACAGCTTAAGGACTTGTTTGATAATTTAGAGGCCAAAGTGATGGAGCGCACGCACGAGTTAGAGCAGGCAAATGAGGAAATCCGCGCCTTAAACGACTATTTGCAGGCCGATAACATGCGCATGACAGCCAAATTAGACGTGACACGAGAATTTCAGCGTCTGATTTTACCAAGTCAAACAGAGCTAAAGACCATTCAAGAGTTGGATATTGCAGGCTTTATGGAACCTGCCGAAGAGGTTGGCGGCGACTATTACGATGTACTGAGTTATGGCGACAGCATCAAATTAGCGATTGGTGATGTGACTGGACATGGTTTAGCCAGTGGTATGTTAATGCTGATGGTGCAAACTGCGATCCGTACTCTATATGCCAGTGGCATGTATCATCCTGAGACTTGCTTAATTGCGTTAAATAAGGCGATTTTTGATAATTTGCAGCGTATGCACTCAGATAAGAACATTACCTTATCTATTGTCGATTATCGTCGCGGTGAAGTCACCATTAGCGGGCAACATGAAGAAGTATTGGTGATGCGCAAAAATGGCATGATAGAACGGATTGATACGCTTGATTTAGGTTTCCCCATTGGTATTGTTGATAACATCGAGCACATGGTTTCACACAAAAACGTTTATTTAAACACGGGTGATGGACTTGTGTTGTATACCGATGGCATTACCGAGGCGATGAACGCTGAAAAAGATGTGTATGGCGTGGAACGCTTAATTCAAATCGTGCAGAAAAACTGGTCTGCGCCTGCTAACTATATTCAACAAACTATCATCAAAGATGTGAAAAAACATATGGTTGGTGGTACTTACCATGATGATTTAACGCTTTTAATTATCAAACGGCGTTAAGGCTTTATAAAAAATAATTTGTTTCTCGTTCCCATCGTCCCGATGGGAATGCATGCCGTGTCGCTCCAGCGGCACGTATAGTTGTATAAACTATCGTTGGGGCTTGACTCGCGCCGCTGGAGCGACGCAGCATGCATTCCCACGCAAAGCGCGTGGGAACGAGAAAAAGTCTAATATTGAATAACAGCCAACGCCTTATCCAATCTACCAGCCCCTACCCCCTTCCACTTATCGCATTTGTAGTTCAGTTTCGTTAAACTGCATTTAATTCTACATCATGACTTAGCGACAGATACTGTCATTGCGCTGCGTATAATGGTTAACACAAGCAGGTTTCGTGGGCAATGACCGTTCGACGGCACATCATGATAAGACAAACCTGTCTTTTACTTTTAAAGTTTTTAAACATATGAGTGAACTCTCAGATGAACAATTAATGCAGCGTGTGCAACAAGGGGATCAGCAAGCGTTTAAAACCTTGGTTAATCAGCATTTAGCACCGCTGTACCGTTTTACTCGGCGTTTGCTTGGAAGCGATAGCGAAGCTGAGGATATTGTACAAGATACCTTTTTGCGGGTTTGGGATCGTGCCAATCAGTGGCAAGCTGGACAAGCCAAATTATCAACGTGGATGCACAGTATTGCGCACAATTTGTGTATAGACAGTCATCGCCGCAAAAAATTTGATACGGTGGAGTTAAGCGAAACAGAAGAATTAAGCATTCCGACCGAACAAAGCGACTTACACCGCTTGGAGTTGTCTGACCAAGTGGAGAAAGCCTTGTCAGTATTACCTGATCGGCAGCGTAGTGCTGTGGTGATGTGCTACTACCAAGGTTTTAGTAACCAAGAGGCAGCAGAGATGCTAGACATCAATGTGAGTGCCTTAGAGTCCTTGCTTGCCCGCGCCCGACGCACTTTGCGTCAACAGTTGCAAGCGTCAAGTGGAGAGTAGTAATGGAATTATCACGTTTTGCCCAGTTGTTAGCCGCCTACGGCAGCCATCCACAACGCTGGCCAGAGGCAGAGCGCGTGGCGGCTGAACAACTTTTAAGCAGTTCTGTAGAAGCACAACGCTTACACGCAGAGGAACGCGCCTTAGATATGTTGTTAGACGCAGCACCTGTGCCGAAAGTGCCTGCTCAATTGGCTCAACGCATTGTTAGCAATGCCCGTCAACGTAAGTCAGCGGGTGATGCGATGCAATGGTTGTTGAACTGGTTATGGGGAAGTTCTCAAGCTGAACATTGGTGGCGACCTGCGCTGGCCTTAGGTTTACCTGCTTTGTGTGGTATTGCCTTAGGCAGCTTGGTTGCACAGCAACAACAGCAGCAATTAAGCGAACAATATGTCATGGCTCAGTTAAACCAAGATGAGGTATCTAGCTTATTAGTCGATGAGAACAGTGAAGATGTTCAAACTTTGGCGAGTGAGTGGTCAGAATGGCTGTAAAGATGAACAAAGGACATATTGTTGCCATTGCCTTAATAGGCTCGCTCATCTGCAATATCTTTTTGGCAGGTTGGTTTATTGGCTTTCATTGGCAAGAGTTGCCTCAATTACCCCAACCTAATCAAAGTGATCGTGTGAGTGCAGACTTGTTTGATGCTTTGCATTCTATGCCTGAACTTGATTCGCGTGTTCATCCAATTCTTCATCAACATTTTGAAGAAATTCGCCCTAAAGTGCATGCAGTGCGTAATGCGAAAATACAAGTTAGACAGTTATTATCAGCAGACTCTTTTGAACCTGCTGCGATAGAACAAGCATTAAATCAAGTAGCAGATACGGAATATCAGTTACGAAAAGGCACACATAAAGTGTTTTTAGAAGTGTTAAATGCCTTAACACCCGAAGAACGCAACAAGTTAGCCAAATATACACCGCGTTCTGATGAAGAGCACCGTCACCCACCGCCAAGGGATGGTAGACATCCTCGTTGGAAACCATTGCCTGAGTATGATCAAGATAATGATGGGAAAGTGACGTGGGAAGAGTTTAGTGCAGATGCACCGCCATTTCGGCAACGGCGTTTAAGCTTCCGTTTTAAGTTCTTAGATCAAAATAAAGACGGGGCATTAGACGCAGCAGAAATGGCAAGGGCGTTAACTGCTGAAGGTGAGCATCGTCCGCCACCACCACACATGATGGGGGATGAGGACGGGTTTCCACCACCGCCGATGATGGACGAAGAAGGCGGGTATCCACCACCACCTATGATGGATGAAGACGCTGAAATGGGTACAGCAGAACCAAAACACGAGTAGTTTTCATAACAGTAATGCCTTGTCTCTTACAGTGACAAGGCATTTTCTTGTAGGTCGGATAAGGCGTTAGCCGTCATCCGACACTTGGCTTTCGTTTTGGTTCAAGATTACTTTTGCCGGACAGCCTTTCCTAAAAAAACGTCGCATGACGCTTCGCTTATGCGACCTACACTTATTTCACATCTTCCCCATACCCTAGCAAAAGACGACAAGGGTTAATTTTAGTTAAGAAACCCTGTAGAATCTTATTGCATCTTCCTTAGCTAGCAATATCCAGCTTCTTTAGAGCTATTATCTCCTGTTTAGCCAGCAGGTTACTCGCAAACAGTCTATTGTTATACAAATTATTAAGCCAAAAAAACATGACTGTTTGAGCTAAAATTAGGATTTAGTATGCGTATTTTAAAATACCTAATGCTTAAACTCTTGCCATTTGTCTATGCAATCACTTTGATTACGGTGGTTTGGCAATTAGTCATTGTATTTACTCACCCACATCCTTCCATTCTGCCTACACCGTGGGCAACCGCTAAAAACTTCATTACATTAATTGAAAATGGCAGTTTATTTATACATACCGGTGCTAGTTTAGGTCGGGTATTTTCTGCATGGTTATTATCTGCCTGTGTCGCTGTGCCATTGGGCTTAATCATGGGACGTTCAATTTTATTAGAAAGAATTTTAGACCCAATTATTGAATTATTTCGCCCTATATCACCTTTAGCATGGATTCCGCTGGCTATTTTATGGTTTGGTATTGGAGAAGCAGGCAAAATTTTTGTGGTCTTTATTGGCACTTTCTTCCCCATTTTATTAAGCACTGTGGCAGGTGTTAAAAGCATCGATCCCATTTTAATTAATGCTGGAAAAGTCTTAGGCTGTCGCAGTCATTTCAGCTTATTTCGTAAAGTTATTTTCCCTGCTGCAACACCTAATATTATGGTAGGTTTACGCATTTCCTTTGGCACTGGCTGGGCAGCGATTATCGCCGCAGAATTAGTCGCCGCCCGTTCTGGCTTAGGCTATTTAATTGCCAATGGCATGGAAATTCTACGCGCTGATCATGTCTTAGTCGGCATGATTATGATTGGTTTATTAGGCGTTTGTTTTGATGCCTTCTTTCGTTTTATTAACCGTTACTTAACATGGCAAGCATGAGCACTCAGCATCAGCCGTTACGCATTGAAAATTTAAGTAAAATTTATACTTCTAGCGAAGGCAGTCAAGTCACCGCCTTGCAAGAGGTCAGTTTAGACATTCACGCAGGCGAATTCGTAGTGATTGTGGGGCCATCAGGTTGCGGTAAAAGCACTTTGCTCAATATCTTAGCGGGTTTAGAACAAAGCTCTAGCGGACAGGCGTTAGCCTATGGCAAACCGATCACCCAACCCGATATTGATCGCGGCATGGTGTTTCAAAGTTATGCTTTATTCCCGTGGCTATCTGTGCGCGGCAATGTGGAGTTTGGCCTTGAACAGCGCGGCTTAGATAAAACACAACGGCGGGCAGTAGCCTTAGAATATTTGCAGTTGGTAGGCTTAAGCGAGTTTGCTGATAAACGTATTCATGAACTGTCAGGCGGGATGAAACAACGGGTTGCGATTGCGCGGGCGTTTGCCATTAATCCCAGCATTATTTTAATGGATGAACCGTTTGGCGCATTAGATGCGCTAACACGCCGCTTTTTACAAGGTGAGCTATTGCGCATTTGGCGCAGCCATCAAAAAACCATTGTTTTTATTACCCATTCCGTGCCAGAGGCTATCGTATTGGGTTCGCGCATTATCATTATGACGGCGCGACCCGCACAGATTAAAAGTGAAGTCAGTGTGGAGCTGCCTTATCCGCGTGATACTGCATCGGAAGATTTTCGTGCTTTAGAACAACAGTTATATGCACAATTAGATGAAGAAGTCGCCCGTACCTTTGAGATGAAATAAGATAATTTAGGCATCGGCTTCTTTTTGCTTTAAATATTGAATACTATTTACAATCAACTGTTCAAATAAATCGACTTCATACAATT
>QKBZ01000279.1 GCA_003245895.1 Beggiatoa sp. | reverse complement strand
TTGGTGGCGAATCCTTAAAAAATTTAATTTCTCGGCGCAAATTAAGCTTAAATAGTTTTTTAAAGATTGCAATTCAGTTGACGACTGCCATTGGTGAATTGCATGAACATAATATTATTCACAAAGATATTAAACCTTCTAATATCATCGTTAATTTAGATACAGGACAACTGAAAATTACTGATTTCAGTATTTCCACGCGTCTTGCGGTAGAAAACCAACATTTAAGTACGATTGATAAATTAGAAGGCACCATTGCTTATATGTCGCCAGAGCAAACAGGGCGTATGAATCGGGTGGTCGATTACCGCACCGATTTTTATTCGCTAGGGGTGACTTTTTATGAAATTTTAGTCGGTTGGTTGCCGTATCAATGTTCCGATCCAATGGAGTTAATCCATTGTCATATCGCCCGTATTCCGCCAGAACCGCATGTATTAAACCCTGACATTCCGCGTCCAGTTTCTGACATCATCATGAAATTAATGGCAAAAAATGCGGAAGAACGTTATCAAAGTGCTGAAGGTTTACGTTTTGATTTACAAATCTGTTTACGTGCTTATAAAAAACATGGTTTTATCGAGCCATTTCGTTTAGCACGACAAGATATTGTTGACAAATTCCGCTTGCCGCAAAAATTATACGGACGCACGGCTGAATTAACGACTTTATTAGATACTTTTGAATACGTGTGTCAGGGCAGTAAATCCGCTTTATTAGTCTGTGGCGAGTCCGGCATGGGCAAAACCACTTTAGTACAGCAATTACAAAAGCCCGTTATTCAAAAAAATGGTTTTTTTGTCAGTGGACGTTTTGAAGAAACCGAGCAGCCACACCCTTATAGTGCCTTAATTAGCGCATTACGGGAAATTATCAGTTACATTTTAACTGAGTCTGCCACCCAAATTGCGCATTGGCGCAAGCGTGTATTAAGTGTATTAGGCAATGATGCAACCGTGTTATTACCAGTAGTGCCTGAATTAGAATCTATTATTGGTAGTAACGGTAAAAGTTTAAGCAAAACGCATTTATCCTCAGAGGATGCAGATAATCATTTCAAATTAGCCTTTGAAAAATATATTCAGGTGTTTTCTACCCCTGAACACCCGCTGGTGATGTTCATTGACGATGTACAGTGGGCAGATTCCGCCAGTTTAAAACTGTTGCAAACCATGCTGACGGATGTTGGCGTGCAATCCTTCCTCTTGGTATTAGGTTATCGAGATCACAGCCCACTGAATGAACGCCATCCGCTTTACCCCATGTTGGAAACCTTGAATCATCATTTGATTCCAATGGAGCAACTGGTGTTAAAGCCGATGAAGCTAGAACATATCAATCAGTTAATTGCTGAATCACTGCATTGCTCTTTTAGTTATGCACGACCTTTAGCAGAACTGGTGATGACTAAAACCGAAGGTCATCCGTTTTTTGTTAACGCCTTTTTAAAGAAAGTGCACCGCTGTGGGCATTTGAAATTTAATCGCAATAGCAAACGCTGGGAGTGGGATACACCTCATATCACCGAAATGGACATGACAGATAATGTGGTGTCTGTCATTAGTGAGCGTTTACAACGTCTGTCTGATAACTGTCAGGAAGTATTAAAACTGGCAGCGTGTATCGGCACCAGTTTTGACATTAAAACCTTAGCCACCTTATATGAGCAAAGCATTAGTGTGACCACCAATGCCTTGTGGGAAGCGGTTGAGGAAAATTTAATTGCGCCGCTGAGCGACAGTTATCAATTGCTCTATAACGCAATGGAAACGCAAGAGTTAAACAACGCTGACACAGGCGAGGCGGCGTATCGTTTCTTACATGACCGTATTCAACAAGCTGCCTATTCCTTGTTATCTGAGGAAGAAAAACAGGTTATTCATTATCAATTAGGCCGCTTATTACGGGAGAAAACCGTCCCAGGTCAATTAGATGAAACCTTGTTTGATATTGTGCGGCATTTAAATCAAGGTATTTCGCAAATCAGCAGCGATGTCGATTTGTTTGACTTAGCACGTCTGAATTTAGCCGTGGCGAAAAAATCTCGCAATACGGGTGCTTATGAAACTGCGTTAACCTATTTAAATATGGGTTTAAATATCTTGCCGATGAGTGCATGGGAAACGCAATACCATTTAACCATGTCCTTGTACACGCAAGCGATGGAAATGGAATATGCCAATAGTAATGTAGAACGGGCAGATAAGCTGTTTTCTATCGTATTAGAAAATGCCGAAAGCTTATTAGATCAAGCACGTATTTATGAAATTCGCATTTTGTTTTTCATTGCACAAAGTCAATTACAAAAAGCCTTAGATATGGGCTTACAAGTATTGCATATGTTGAATATGCCAGTGCCTGCGGAAGACTGCGATTTAAGCGAATTATTCAGCGAAATTCACACTTTGCTTGAAGGGCGTGAAGTTGAGTCCTTGCTGGACTTACCGGTAATGCGCGATGAGCATAAGTTATCTGCCTTGCGTATTTTAATTAGCATTGCTTTACCGGCGTATTTTATTCAGCCTAAGCTATACCCTATTTTTGGCTTCATGCAAGTACGCTTATGCGTGCAAGCAGGTAATTCTCCAATGGCTGCCAGTGCCTACGCCTCTTACGCCTTAGTGCTGTGTGGCAGTTTAGGTGATTTAAACTTAGGTTATCGTTACAGTCAGTTAGCGTTAAAAGTCTTAGAAAAATATCCAAGTAAAGAATATCACGCCCGTGTATTAACCTTAGTCAATGCCTTTGCACGTCATTGGAAAGACCCTGCACGCGATGCGTCCGCTGCGTTGTTAAGTGCCAGCGAATGGGCATTAGAAAATGGCAATATTGAGTATGCTTGTTATGGCGGAATGTATTGTTCTATCAATACTTTTTTAACGGCTGACTCTTTAAATCGTGCTAATGAAACTTTCCAATTTGTCATTGACATCATGACGCGCTTTAAAGTCAGTGAGCAAATTTATTACACGCAGATCACGCAATTATGGTATCAACTGGCGTTAAATCTACAAGGTGATAACCGTAATCCTTGCCAGTTAAAAGGCACACGTTGTAACGAAGAAATTTTATTACCTATTTTAGAAGAACAGCATAATAAACATGCTTTATTCTGTTATTACTTTATCAAAGGTTTGTTAGTTTATTGGTTTGATGAACCTATTAAAGCATTGCCTTATTTAGAAAGTGCTGCGTCTGTAGCTGACAGTGCTCCTGCCAGCTTACATCATGCTTTCTATGTGTTTTATCACGCGCTTATTATCTGCGCTTCGTGGATAAACTTAAGTTCAGAGCAACAACAAGCGGCAGAAAAACAATTAGACCAATTTGAAGCCTTATTAGCACATTGGAGCCAATTCGCGTCTGTTAACTTCCAAGCACAATATGAACTCATTCAAGCAGAACGGGCGCGCATTACCCAGCAAACAGAAAAAGCCTTACGTTTTTATGAGCAAGCGATTAGTCATGCACGGGTAAATAGCAATATTCAAATCGAGGCGGTGGCAAATGAGCGAGCAGCGTGGTTTTACCAATCCTTAGGCATAGAAAAAGCCGCGCGTCTATATTTAGCTGATGCGCATTATGCTTATGTGTCTTGGGGCGCGACCGGTAAAGTGAAGCAGTTAGAAACCCGCCATACTTATTTGACTTATCGCAATGCACGTAAAGAGTGGCAAGCCAATAGTAATGTAAGCATGACACAAACCACGGTGTCAGACACTTCTTCTACCAGCACTTTAGCGCAACATGGCAGTAGCTTTGACTTAATCACCGTGATTAAAGTTTCTCAAGCCATTGCTAGCGAACTGGTGTTGCCTGATTTAATCAAAAAATTGTTGCAAGTGGTGATGGAAAATCTCGGTGCGCAACAAGGCATTTTAGTGTTAAATCGAGATGAACAACTGTATATCGAAGCAGAAATTGTGGCGGAAAAAACCGAAACCGTCGTTTTACAATCTTTGCCCTTAGACAGCTTAAATACTGAGCAGCAAAAGCAATATCCCGTTAGCTTGATCCATTATGCGATTCGTACCCATAACAGCTTGATGCTACACGATGCAGCGAAAGAAGGTTTATTTGTTAATGATACTTACATCATGGCGAATGCACCGCTGTCAATTTTGTGTAATCCGCTGTTTTATAAAGATAAGCTAATTGGCGTGTTGTATTTGGAAAACAACTTAATTGCCAATGCGTTTACCACTAACCGCATGCACATGCTGCAATTGCTCTCCAGCCAAATCGCGATTGCCATTGCCAACGCCATGTTCTATGAACAATTAGAACAGGCGCGTAGCCTCGCAGAATCTGCCAGTCGGGCGAAAAGTGCCTTTTTAATGAATATGAGTCATGAATTGCGCACGCCGATGAATGCAATCTTGGGCTATGCCGACTTAGTGCGTGAAGAAGCGGAAGAATGTGATTACAACGAGATTCTGCCCGATTTGGAAAAAATCCAAACCGCCAGCCAACAACTGCTAGAAATCATCAGCAATATCTTAGACATTTCTAAAATTGAAGCTGAGCGCATGGGCTTGAATTTAACCGTGCTGGAAGTGGAAAAACTGGTAAATGATGTTGTGACAGTGATCAATCCAGTACTGAATGACAACGAACTACAAGTGAATTGTGCAGCCGGTATAGGACGCATGTCAGCCGATCAAACCAAAGTGCAGCAAATTCTGATGAATTTACTGAGCAACGCGGCAAAATTTACTCAGCAAGGTACTATCACTTTCACCATTACTCGCCAGCAAGCAGATGCAACGCAAGGTAATGGCAATGCTGACTGGATTATGTTTGAAGTGGCTGATACGGGTATTGGTATGCCACGAGAACATTTGCAAAATATTTTTGAAGCGTTTTATCAATTAGACAGCTCCACCACACGCCAATATGGCGGCACAGGCTTAGGCTTAACCATTAGTGACCGCTTTGCTCGTATGATGGGGGGGCGCATTACCGTCACCAGTGAAGTAGGACGTGGTTCGACGTTTATTGTTTATTTGCCTGTGCATGTGGCGGAAAATGGGTCAACAACCACAAACCAATAAGCACAAAACGATGCTTTGTAGGGCGGATAAGGCTTTAGCCGTCATCCGCCGTTAGTGGCTTGGTTCAAGTTTCGAGCGTGTTATGTCGGATGACGGCTTACGCCTTATCCGACCTACAAACGCATTTAAGGCAAAAAAATTAAAAAAAACTGTTGACATTGTTTTTAAGCCTCCCTATAATGCGTGCTTCTTTTGCAGCACTGATGGCTGACACAGATTCAACCGACAAACAGTATGCAAATAAAGCTTGACAGACTAGCACTAACTAACTAATATAGTGCGTCTTGATGCAGGAAACTCATCAAATTCGGGGTATAGCGCAGCCTGGTAGCGCAACTGCTTTGGGAGCAGTGGGTCGGGGGTTCAAATCCCTCTACCCCGACCATTTTTTTGTAAGTCATATACACTTGCGCCTGTAGCTCATCTGGATAGAGCATCGGCCTTCTAAGCCGAGGGTAGCAGGTTCGAGTCCTGCCAGGCGCGCCAGTCTGCTGCGACAAGACTTTCGTTATGGTGGGCGTAGCTCAGTTGGTAGAGCCCCGGATTGTGATTCCGGTTGTCGTGGGTTCGAGTCCCATCGTTCACCCCATCCTCTCTTCTTAAATACATCCAAACTCTTTCGCTCAATAATCCTATAGGATCACCAGCATGTCCGCCTTGCCTTACGATATTAACATCGAGGTTGAAACACGTTATCTGGATGAGCAATCAAGCCCTGAACATAACCGCTATGTGTTTGCTTATACCGTAACTATTCGCAATGTAGGCACTGTCGCTGCCCGTTTAATGTCTCGACATTGGGTTATCACAGATGCTAATGGCAAAGTACAAGAAGTACGCGGCGAAGGCGTAGTCGGCGAGCAACCGTTTTTACGCACTGGCGAAGGTTTCCAATACACCAGCGCAGCGATGATCGAAACGCCTGTTGGCAGTATGCAAGGCAGTTATCAAATGTTAGCGGATGACGGTCAAGAATTTGACGCTGATATCCCCGTGTTTCGTTTGGCCTTACCGCATACCTTGCACTAATGCAACGCAGCCACACCTTGCAGCGCAGTTACACATGGTTAGCACCTGTGTATGATAGCGTTGTGGCGTGGCCTACTCGTCAAATTCGCCAGCATAGCTTAGCCCAGTTAAACAATATTGACGGTCAATGTTGGTTAATTGATGGCATCGGCAGCGGTCTCGATTTTCCCTATTTGCCTAAAACCGCGCATTATGTCGGCGTAGACATTACTGCCGCCATGTTGCAACGCGCCCGCCAGCGTTTGCCCAACGATTTAACCTGCCACTTACATCAAGCAGATGTGATGCAATTGCCTTATCCTGATCACTGCTTTGATGGTGTGATCATGCATTTAATCTTAGCGGTCGTGCCCGATGCACAGCAGGCACTAAATGAAGCCTTGCGTGTGTTAAAGCCGAATGGTCAGCTTCTAATCTTAGATAAATTCCTCCGTCCGCAGCAATTCGCCCCCGTGCGCCGTTTGCTTAATCCTTTATTTAGCCGCATTGCCACCCGCACCGATGTTGAATTTGACAGCTTAGATTTAGCTCAATTACACGTCACACGCAATGATCCTGCCTTAGCCGGTGGCTGGTTTCGCTTAATCCACGCCATCAAGCAATCATGAGTCAACCGCCACGTTTAACGGTTTGCTACATCTTGGCTTATCGCCAACCCAATTACATCAGAACCCAGACTTTATTACAGGCTTTGCAGCATTTGCCGCAGGTTAAGCTGGTGACAGCGATTAATCGTCGTCGCGGCGTGCTGCGCTATTGGGATACGTTGCGCCAGTTATGGCAACTCCGACAATGTGAGCAACCCGATGTTTATATTTTAGGTTTTCGTGGTCACGAACTGTTTTGGCCTGTGCGTTGGTTAACACGCAGCAAACCACTGATTTTTGATAGTTTACTCTCTCCCACCGCAGCCTTAATTGATGAACAAAAGCAAGGTAAACTCGGCGTGCAGATTGGTCGCTGGCTAATGCCGTTTGAGCGTGCGATTTTGCAACGTGCGGATTTAGTGTTAACCGATACCCAATTACACGTTCGTTTTTTATGCCAGCGTTTCCAGCTACCACCCGCTAAAGTACAAGCCTTGCCAGTCGGCGCGGATGAAAGTTTGCCCAGTTTGCCAGCGCGTGTAGACAATACACGCTTTGAAGTATTGTTTTATGGCTCGTTTCTGCCTTTACACGGCATGGACATCATGTTGCAGGCCGCTGCCCAATTACGCGATCAGCCGATTCATTTTACCTTTATCGGCGGCACGGGGCAGAATTTGCGTCAATTTGCTCAATTACGGCAGCACTATGATTTAGGCGAGACGGTCACGCATATTCAATGGGTGGAGTTTGACGAGTTGATTCAGCATTACATCCCGCAAGCTGACCTAGGTTTAGGCGGGCCGTTTGGCAACACGCCACAGGCTCAGCGCGTGGTGACAGGTAAAACTTCGCAATTTTTAGCCTTGGGTAAGGCGACCGTGATCGGGCAAATTGATGAAGCGGTGGGCTTTATTGATAAGCAAAATTGTTTATTAGTACCACAAGGTAATGTGACTGCCTTAGCCGAAGCGATTTTATGGGCTTCTCAACATCGCACGACTTTGCCAAGTTTAGGACAAGCCGGTTTGCAGTTATATCAATCACGTTTATCTATTGAACAGATTGCGCACGGTTTGCAATTGATTTTAGAGCCATATTAGTCATGAAATATTTTCCACCGCGTTATTTATTGCGCCGTTATGAAATTTTAAAACGGGTACGACCAGCACATTGTTTTTTAGAAATTGGCGCGGGTGAATTTGCTTTATCACAAGAATTACTCGCGTATTTTAAACGCGGTCAAGCGATTGATTTTTCCCCAGCCGTAGCGGATTTATATCAGCAATTGCCGCCAGCCGTGCAACAGCGTTTAAGCTTTGACTCCATATCCATCGCCGATTTGCCGACCGATGTGCAATATGATTGCGTGGTAGCTTGCGAAGTGATGGAGCATATCGAAGATGATTTAGCCTTTTTACACACCGTGCATTGCTTGTTAACCACGAACGGGCAGGTAATTCTATCCGTACCCGCACATATGAAATTTTGGACATTACACGACGAGATTACCGGTCATGTGCGCCGTTATGAAAAAGCTGATTTACTGGCCTTGATGCAGCGTGCAGGTTTTCAGCAAGTGCAGGTAATCAGTTATGGTTATCCAGTGATCAACTTGCTATGGCGATTACGCGCCTTGTATGCCAAGCGTCAAGCAGGTGAGAAACAGCAATGGGATGCACAGCAGCAAACGCAGCAAAGTGGGGTGCTACATGTGCCGCGCCAGTGGGATGTATTGGGCTGGTTAGTGAACCCTTACACCTTTTTGCCACTGAATTGGCTTGCTAGCATGTTTAATGCTGGGGATCGGTCTGAGGGGTATTTGGTGGTGGGGTATAAGTAGGGCTAGTAATTATTTTGGTATATTAATTTTTGCAGAGCGGATAAGGCATAAACCATCATCCGCTGTTAACATCGATAGCGATTTTACTGCTTAATCACCACTTTCCCCATATGCCCCGCTTGAGCCAAATAGTGATACGCCGCTTTAGCCTCATCAAAACTAAACACTTTATCAATTACCGGTTTAATTTTGTGCTGTGTCATCGCACGATTCATAGCACGGAACATTTCAGTACTGCCGACATAAATGCCTTGAATCTTCTGCATACGCAACGCAAGCATTAAATTCATTTGCATTTCAAAACCTGTCACTAAACCAATTAACGAAACTGTTCCGTATAAACCGGCTGAAGCGATAGACTGTTGCAAGGTTGCAGCCCCGCCAATTTCTAACACATTATCTACACCACGTCCGTTGGTAATCTCCATCACTTGCGCCGACCATTCTGGATATTGTTTGTAATTAATCACATGATCCGCGCCCAAAGCTTTAGCTTTCTCTAACTTTTCATCAGAAGAAGAGGTGATAATGACCTCAGCACCTTGAGCTTTGGCAAATTGCAAACCGAACAGCGATACGCCGCCAGTGCCGAGTAACAACACCGTGTCACCTGCTTTTAACTGTGCTGCTTGCAACGCATGCCATGCTGTCACGGCTGCGCAGGGTAAAGTTGCGCCTTCTTCATAACTCATATGTTCAGGAATTATGACAGTCGCATCAGCGTCTAACGTGATATATTCTGCCAAAGTGCCATCAATTGCGCCCCCTAAAGCAGTATCAATTGCAGGGTCAGGTAAGTTACCCGTGTTCCAGCCTTGGAAGAAATTACCTGCAACACGATCTCCTACTGCAAGACCCGTAACCGCTGAACCAACCGCAACCACTTCCCCTGCTCCATCAGAGACAGGAATGATAGGACGTTTGTCGCTACGTGGATAACCGCCTTGTGTAATCAGCAAATCACGGAAGTTTAAGGCGTTTGCGTGAATTTTGACTAAAACTTGATGGGGTTTCGGCGTTGGAACATCGCGTTCCAACAGTTGCATAGCATCAATGCCGTCAGTCGTGGTGACGAAATAATGTTTCATGTTGTTTCCTTATTGCTGGTCTGGTTGGTCAAGACACTATAAGAAAACACTCAGAAATTCACTAGACTTGAAAAATGGATAATGTGTTGTAGGAAGCAGAAATAAGCAATTTTGTAGGGTGGAATAGCGCAGCGTATTCCACCGTAAAACTCTACAAATTCTTAAAAAAGTGCAGATTATAAGCTTTATGGTGGAATACGGCTTACGCCTATTCCACCCTACATAGCCGTGAACTTCTCTACTGCCCCTTCAAACGCGCTAAGTTATCCAAAATCACCTGATTGCTCGGATCAAGCTGTAAGATTTCTTCATACAATTGAATTGCTTCTGGAATATTGCCACGGGCAGCTAATGCGCTGGCTAAATTGGCACGTGCCGCGATGTTTTGTGGATAAATACGGATGGCTTCGCGGTAACTGGCTTCTGCTTCTGCATATAAGCGCAGTTGATATTGAATATTGCCGCGATTGACTAAGAACTTAGCATGGTCAAAATTTCGCAAAGTGGCACCCGCGAGGATTTGTTCAATTAAGGCTAACGCTTCTTGATGACGCTCTAATTTGCGCATCGCAACGACCATATTTAACAAAGCTTCAATGGTGAAACTGCGTGACGTGCTGCCGTCAGCTTTTACCACCACATCTGCTGAGCGTTCTAAGGCTTTTAAACCTTCTGTAGGTCGCCCTGCTTGAATTAAATGCTTGCCTAAAATCACCCATGCACGGCGTTTTTGCGGGGCTTTTTCCACATTGTCTTGCCATAAAGCAATGGGATCACGCCAGATTTGATTCCGCCACCATGTTAAGCCGCTTAAAATCAGCACACAGGCAAGAGACACCACCAGTGCTGAACGCCAATTCACCCAGCGCGGAATTACGCCAATTAATACCCAGCCGATTAAAAAGCATAAACCTAAATCGGGCAGATAAGTCCGGTGCTCAAACACCACATCTCGAATTGGCAATACGCTGGATTCCACTGCATGCGCGAGGTAATAAAACAATAAGCCAAACGCTAACACCGGCACACGGCGCACGTTGTAAATCGCTAAACTGATTAAGGCTAAGTGACCGACTAAGGCTAATAACACATCCGCTTGAAAAAAGCCGTCGGCTAAAGGGTAGTCATAGTCGATGTGCATGCCTAAAGGCACGAAAAATAAGCGTAAATACCACCATAACACGGTCATTTGTGTCGCAAGGTAGGAAGTGCGCGAAATTTCTGTGGTCTCGCGGGTCATGCTTTGCATGGCTTCTAGGGAAAATGGGTTTTGTCCCATCGACCACGCTAACACAAGCACTAATAACAACATGATCCCGAAAGCACTGCCGCCTGTAATGGCTAAACGGCGAAAGCTGCACTGGAAAAAAATCCATTCAATCAACAACATTGCCATTGGTAAGGTGGCACTGTTTTGCTTGGTGAAAAACGCTAATATCGTGAATAAAGCGCAGGCACTGCCCCATAATACCCATTGACGATAACTTTGCCCTAAGCGTGCTTGAACAAAACAGGCTAAGGCGGCGATATAAAATAAAGCCGTCATCGCGGTTAAGCGTTGTACGATATAAGTCACGGCTTGGATGTGTAAGGGATGCACTAAAAACAGTAAAGCCACCATAAAAGGTAGCCAGCGTTGTGCAGTATCATCGAGATGATCAGCAAGGGCAGGGGTGCGTAATAAACTGCGGATAAAAGCAAAGACAGCTAAACCAGCGAGAAAGTGCACCACAATATTGACAATGTGATAGCCAAAGACATCAAAATGACCAATTTGATAATTTAAAGCAAAGCTGAAATAACCAATAATCCGTGCTGCTGAAAAACGCCATAATTCGGCAAAAGTGCCTTGCCAGTCATAAATAACAGGATTCTCTTGAATAGAGGAGAAATCATCTAAATAAAAAGGGGCATCAACCGTTTGTGCATAGATGATTAAGACTGCAAGCAATAAAATGCCAAATTGTGCAGCCAGCAACGCAAGCGGCGTGCGCCAAACACTTGACGTATTTGTCAATTGAATTTCAGCCATTTATAACGACTCCCGAATATGCGGTTCTGCCCGATGAAATAATATCCACGCAGGGCCTAATAACAGTAGCCATAACAGCAATGGCCGTAATAAATTAAACCAATTCCACTCTAAACCTTGGACAATGCCATGTAACATCGCCATGATGTCTGCAACAGGATTAACCACTAATAGCCAGTGCATGCTGTCTGGCAATGATTGCGGCATATACATGACGGGGGTGAGGTATAAGGTAATGCTGATTAAAAACGGGAAAAATTGCGCGATGTCTTTTAAGAATAAACCAATAATGGACAATAAATAACAAATCGGTACCAGCCAAATTGCCAATATAAAAATTGCTAGCATACCTAATCGTACTGCGCTAAAACCATGTAATAAAAAAACTGTAATCGCCATCACCACTGCATAGAGGATGCACGGTAACAGCAAGGACATTAAGGGTAAAATGACGATAGGAAATACTGTGCGCTGATATAAACCGCCAAATTCACGCAAAATGCTTAAACTGCGGTTTAACACTTCAGAAATAAATAACCATGCTAAAATGCCTAATAAAAAGTAATCTACAAATGGCACTTTGTTAGGTAGTTTAACTTTTAATACTACATCTAATAAAAACCAAAAACCCACCACTTGTAACGCAGGCTGCAATAATAACCAAATATCGCCCAAAACTGTGCCCGAAGTACGGGTGACAATATCGCGTTTTACCAGTAATAAGACTAAATTACGTTGTTGCCATGAGGCTTTTATAGGGCCTAAGAAACCTAGCCATGTCGCATATAAATAGCGTTTGATAAAACTTAAAACAGCCATAAGGGTGGATTCATCTCAAAATCTGAAAAGGCTGTAGGGTAGCATACTGCCGCACATTGGCACAGCAGGAGAAGTGTTTTAGCGGTAGACTGCATTGTTAGCAAAACAAGACATGCACGCTCGCAGGATGGGCTGAGGCACGAAGCCCATCAGTCGCGCCAACCGATTAAATCAAGTGCGCGGTAAACGATGGGCTTCCTTCGTCAACCCATCCTACAACAGAATCATTTTTTCTTTATTTTTTATGATTGACTGGAACGCATAACAATATGACTAATAATAAACAAGTTTATAAGGCTGAGAACATTGTCATTAATGGCAAGGTGATACGCCCCGGTAATCAAGCCATCATTGATATTCCCATTGCGCATTTATACACCCACACGCCTATTGAGTTGCCCGTGCAGGTGATTAATGGTAGACGCGCAGGGCCACGTTTATTCATCAGTGCCGCGATTCATGGCGATGAGTTAAATGGAGTGGAGATCATTCGTCGTTTGTTAAAGCAACCGGCTTTAAATCATTTACGCGGTACTTTAATCGCAATTCCTATTGTGAATATTTTTGGTTTATTGAATCACTCGCGTTATCTGCCTGACCGTCGCGATTTAAACCGCTCTTTCCCTGGTTCAGAGACGGGATCACTCGCTGCTCGCTTAGCCTATATTTTCATGACCGAAATTGTTGAGCAATGTACTTATGGCATTGACTTACACACCGCTGCGTTTCACCGCGATAACTTGCCACAAGTGCGCGCCAATTTAGATGATCCTGAAACCGAGAAATTAGCTCGCGCCTTTGGCGTGCCGGTATTGTTGAATTCTAATTTGCGTGATGGTTCATTGCGTGAAGCGGCGGCGGAAAAAGGCGTGTCGATGTTGTTATATGAGGCAGGCGAGGCGTTGCGCTTTGATGAAGTGAGTATTAATGCTGGTGTGCAAGGCATTTTATCGGTGATGCGGGTTTTAGGTATGTTGTCACCTAGTCGCAGTCGTAAAATCAATTTTGAACCTGTTGTTGCGCGTGCAAGTCAGTGGGTGCGTGCGCCCCACAGTGGCATTTTGCGCATGCACACGAAATTGGGTAAACGGGTGAAAAAAGGTGATTTATTAGGTATTGTGTCTGATCCGTTCGGGCAAGAGGAAATTGATGTAGTGGCCAGTTGCAGCGGCATTGTTATCGGTTTAACGCGCTTGCCTTTAGTCAATGAAGGGGATGCCTTATTCCACATTGCCAGTTTTGAGGGTTCTAAAGAGGTGGCAGTGGTGGCAGCACAAGTGGAAGCCTTCCAAGAAGAATATGAAAATGGGAAGGAAAAAGAGGACGATCCACCGAAAATCATGTCTTAAACAAGGCTGTGAGGTATTCAATGGCACTTAAAGGCTGTTAGAATGGATAAGATATAGTAAAATATCTATATAAATCAGGCAGGCATCCTTGAATATTCAAGTAACTTATTAGGAACATAACCATGTTAAAAGCATTACTGTCTCTCAGCACTGTGCTGTTACTCCTCACTGCGCCGTTGTTATGGGCAGCGCAACCACAGCCTATTCCGCCGTTAGCACCAGAGCCTTTAACACCTAACGAGAATACACATAACATCGATGCCTCAGAGCGCTTAACGATTGTCTCAGGTGGACGGGTGCGCTTAAAGCCAGACAGTAATAGCGGTGTAGTTGCCACTTTAACGCTGGGTACACTGATGAAGCAAATCGGGCGCACACCGGAGCCGATTTCATTAGGCGGTGGCCAAGAACATTATTGGTATCAAGTTAAATTAGAGAATGGTAAACAAGGTTGGATTTTTGGTTCCTTGACCATCCCTTATCACCCTTCACAGCATTTAGAGTTATACCGTAAATTAGTTGAGGAGCGGATGCAGAAAAGCTTAAGTTTTGCCGATCAAATGGAAGTCACCCGCTTGATTGCTAACTTAATCGATGAAGTCAACGAAAGCACCGAACCTTCACAAGCCTTAGTTGCTGAATTAGAGTTTGCGCTTTTAAGCTCTGTGCAAAAAACCTTACGTTTTTATAATCAAGCCAGTGCTGGCCAACGCCGTGCAGACCCCTATCGCGCTTGGTTACGTTATTTACAAACCACGCTTGAAGATGACATTGTTTATGATGAAATCAGCGACCGTCAGTTGTTAAATCCACAAGCCCTTTGGACTTTATATGAGACCTATCCAAAGTTAAATAGTTTAAGTGATGAAATTGCATGGGCGGCTGCCAACAGCCCTGTCGGTGGTGAATGTGAAGACGATTTACATTGTGTCTTTACCTCACTGTTTGAAACAGGCATTGGTCGTTATTTGCAGTTATTCCCTAAAGGTGCACATCAGCAAGAGACAGTTAAACAATTAGGTAAATTGTTTGCTGCTTCTAAAGACAGCTATGCAGACGATGAAGAGCAGTTAATTCAGCAGTTTGATAAGTTTCAAATGATTTTTAGTATTGTTGATACGCCGGAAGCGAAGAAGGCAAGCGAGCAGTTGAAGGATTTGCGTAAGGCGTTGTTTAGTTAAAAGTATTGTAGGTCGCATAAGCGAAGCCTCATCCGACCTTTACGGCGGATGACGGCTTCACCTTATCCGCCCTACATTAATATTTCACATTTGTGCCACAAACCTAGAAAAATCTAACCTGATACCCCTGCAACAACTTCTCGCCACTCTCTCCGGCATCTAAATCCACTAATTCCATTTGCGCATGCACCGCACCGCCTGCGGGAACAGTTTGCTGCTCAATATTGGGTAAGTCTAAATATTCACTGGGCTTAAAGTAGCGTTGTGCAGTTGGACTACCGGCTAAATTTTCAAAGGTTAATTTTAAAACCGGATAGGGCTGCGCAAAGCTAGCCGTATTAATAAAGGTCGCATCAAATTGTAACGCTTGTCCCTGTTCAGGATGCGAGCGCACCACAAGGTTTTCGATGCGGAAGGCGGCGGGATCACGTGTTTCAGGCAGGCGGCAACCAATTAAGGTGCAAGCATCTGTTAACAGTGGGCGCACTGTTGGATGTTGCAACACCATGTCGCGTTGCATAAACCAGAAATACTGCCCGACTAAAACCGCGACCAGCAACAGTGCAATCACCGTCCACAGAAACAGGCTACCCCATGACGTGCCTTTTTCTGCTTTTAATACTTCAGGTAATTCTTCTTCATCTACCTCATCGGCATCCGTTGTCTTCAACGGTGTCACTGGCGCAGGCGGCTTTTTATATAAATGCCCCTTGGCAGGAAATTCACTTTCACAGTGTTCACAATAAAGCAGGCCATCGGCTGATTTTAGATCAATTTTGCTAACCGGAAAAACGGCTTCACATTCAGGACATTTTGCATACATTGGTCATATTCCTTAATCAGCAGTAGATAAACGACGACCCACTAAACGTACCCAATCTTCTTGCACGGTTGGCGCATCCATTTGGAAAAATGGCGCGTAAGCGTCCGCCACCATTTGCGCTTGTTCTTGCAAAATACCGGATAACACAATCCAACCTTCAGGCCGTACATGCTGTGCTAATACAGGGGCTAAAGACACTAAAGGTGCGGCTAAAATATTCGCCAACATGCCATCGGCTAACACCTTCGGAAAATCTTCTGGCAAACAAGTGCTGATTTGATTGGGTATATGGTTTTTTTCCGAGTTGTCTTGTGTCGCTAACAGTGCCTGTGGGTCGTTATCAACCCCCCAAACTTGAGTTGCGCCCAATTTCACCGCTGCAATGGCTAAAATGCCTGAGCCGCAACCATAATCAATCCATGTTTGCCCGCTCAAGTTGCCTTGTTGGGCTAACCATTCTAAACATAAAGCGGTTGTGGCATGCGTGCCGGTTCCAAATGCTAAACCAGGGTCTAATAAAATGTTAATGGCTTCAGGCTCTGGTGGCTCTTGCCAACTGGGACAAACCCATAAACCTTGCCCAAACTGCATGGGGTGAAATTCATCCATCCACACCCGTGTCCATTCTTGATCTTCAACAACAGTGATTTCATAACTCGGCAACTCAATGGGCGATAACGCCGCTTGCAAGGCTACAGGCAATAAATCGCGGTCGGTGTCTTCTTCAAACAAACCGACAACATGCGTTTGTTGCCACACAGGTGTGGTGTTTAACGCAGGCTCATATAACGGCTCATCTGCATCATCACCACAGGTGACAGACAAAGCACCAATGGCCATTAAGGCATCCGAAACAGGTTCAACATGTTGCGCGGTGGTATGTAAAGTAATTTGAATCCAAGGCATGGGCAGGGTGTGTTCTTTATAGTCGATGGTTTATAAGTTAAGCCAATTGTGCTTTGGCGATTTGAATCCACTCTTTTTGCAGCTTTCTACGGTCGCTACTTAACTGAGCAGAACGCTGGAGAATTTCATTAAATAATTGATCGGCTTGCTCAGAGCGTCCTAGTTTTCGTAGCAATAATGCATAACGACATTTTGCTTCATAACCGGAGTAATAGTCATTTAACACGCGATACTCTTGTATTGCAGCATCACTATCTTGCAAAGCTTCTAAAGTACGTGCGTACAATAAATGACCGGCTTGTGATTTAAAATCAGGATTTTGTTCGATCAATTGCTCTAAAGTTTCTCGGCAAGCGGCATAGTCTTCTTGCTGAAATAAAGCATCTGCCAAGCCTAACATAATATTCGGATCATGCGCATAAATCCCTGTTAAGCTGTCACGATATAGTTTAATCGCATCTTCATATATGCCAAATCGAACGCACTCTTGTGCTAATTCAATTTTATTATGCACATTATCAGATAACGCCAATTCTCTAGCGCGTTCCTTTAAGTCTCGTTGTGGATCAATTGCAGTTAAAATTTGCCGACTGGCTTTGCGCCCGACTCTGCCTGCTTTAATATCAGGCAATACTTCCATAACGAAATAAACTATGCCGCCCAAAAATGGAAATAATAAAATTAAAGCAATCCAATAACGCTCGCGTCCTGTTTTAATCACATGCGCAATTAAAAGCACTTGAAAAAATGCAGATATGATTAGAATTGGCATTATTTTCCCCTTATCATCGATGTGGTAATGCGTTAAATTTGCAGTCCATAGACTCTAAATAGCTAGATGGTAAAAGGTTTTGTTTTGAAATGCACGCTTTTCAATTTAGCTTAAGCACGTGAGGCAAAAATATTTTCCGTTAAAGGCCGTGGGTAGCCTGCGGCTTGCAAACGCTGCATTAAAGTCGTAGCTAATTCAGGGGCACTGTCACGCGCTGCTGTTGTTTTAAATTCAGCAATAAACTGTGCCGTAATCTCTGTTATCACAGGCAATTGCTGTTGCAATATATTGAAATCTAAGTCGCGCAAACGGTCTTCTACCAACTGTAATTTAAAATTATTTTTAATTAAAAAATCTAAGAAAATCTGCGGTTCAATACCAAACTCAAATAAGGCCGCAGGCGAAAACTCCATTAATAACTTAACCGCTTGGTGTTGTGTTAATAATTGCTGCATACCTTGCAAAGCGGCATATTCTGCTCCCTCAATATCCATTTTGATGAAATTAATGGCTCCCTTAAAATCAGCAAAAAAATCATCTAAACGAATCGCTTCAACTTCTACCTGTTCTGAACAGCAAATAGAGTCATAAATACGGTGCATGCCATAATTTGCATCGCATAAATGTAGGTTTAAAACAGTATTATCATTACTCACTGCTTTTTGAATGGGTTCAATATTGTCATAGTCATTTAATTCGATATTTTGACACAGCAATGCAAAATTGCTGGGATCAGGCTCAAACGCATACACTTTGCCCGTATCACCCACTAATTCCGCAAAAATTAAACTGTAATAACCGATGTTTGCACCGATGTCTAATACCGTATCCCCTTGTTTCACTTGCGAGCGAACTAAGGCAACTTCAGCCGGTTCATACACACCCATACTGGCTAAATTAATGCTGTCTTTGTCATCTAACAGCATTTTATGTCCTTGAATTAAATGTACTTGATTCATAAGGTATCCGTCGGTAAAGCCTGTAATTGCCCTTGCGGTGTTAATCGCCACGCCGCATTTGGATAGTCACCAATGTAAAAATGGCGACGCGGATCATGAAAAGGCGTGGCAGGATAATGAATATAAAGCGGTGTTGAGGCGCTCGCTTGCTGAGCAGCGAGTAGGTAAATGTGTTGATAAATCAGTTGAAAATGATAGTGAGTGTAATAGGTGACAACTGCACCACTAAAGACAGGAATCAGCAATACTTTAAAGACAATAGGTTTTGCCCACAAAGCCAATAATAATAAAGTGAAAACAAAAGGGATTAGATATAAACGACCAATAAAATTTAAATGGCTTAATAAAGTGTCATAAGGTATTAACATACTTAAATAAAGTATGCTAGCACTTAGCCATAACACAACAACTAATAAGCGTGCTAACCATCCTTTTATTGTCACTAAAACACATGCAGAACACATTAAGCCTAGGCCAAAAACAGGCCAGCCGCCTTGTGTATGCTGCCACCATAAAGTACTTAGCCAATAATATAGCGTGCTGCCAACACTGGCTAAATCTAAATGATGAATATCTTGTTGGGAACCAATGGGGACAAAGTAATGGCGCAAGGCAAGATAGGCGATAGCAGTCAAAACACTTAAGCCAAAAATCCAGTTAAATTGCATCGGCTTCAGTTTTTGCGCAAAGCGCAATGCAATCAGCACGGGAAAAATTAACAGGCTGGTTTCTTTGCAAAAAAAGGCGAGACTAAAACACAGCACTGGCAACACAATAGACTGGCGACTGCTAAACCAAATGCCGAGCATCAACAATGCTAAGGCCATTGCATCGAAAATATTGGCATACCAACCTGCGGTAATCACTGCACTGCCTGAAGCTAGCAATAAACAAAATACTTGCAAATGTTGCCAGCGATTGCCAACTTGCCATGCTCTCAAGGTGGAGACTAAACAAGCTGCACTACCTAATAACAAACCTGCATTGACCAAGCGCAACACTGGCCATGCCCAATCAAATGATAATAACTGGGCAATCAAAAAAGCCACAGAAATCGGTAAAGGGCGATAAATATTCTCTAAAGGTTGTAACCACAGTGCAAGTGCAGTGAAAAAAGGGTTTTCAGTGCTGGTACTCGCAAACAGTAAAAACCGCGTTTCATCCCAAACATCGGCTTGCATCAGTGCTAGTACAGCAATCAGCCATGCACTGACAAATATGCCATACAACCAAGGCATTACACGCATAGGTAATGCGATGTTCATGTCAAAATAACAGGCTTATGTGTCTGCATAAACTGCCTTTAACGATTATCCGGCACTAAACGATCCCCAAAAGGTGTACGCACCACACGCATACCCGGTGGCACATCTTCATCTTTAATCACTTGGCGCTTAAAGTTTTTATAAATTTCACGCCGACGCTCTAACTCTTCTTCCCGCTTTTGTTTTTCTTCAGGTGTTAACTCACGTTGATTTGCGGAAAGCATAGCGGCCAACGGATTGTCATTTTGCGCATCAGTACCATTGGCTGCTGCTTGTTGCGCAACTGGTGCAGGTGGCGGCGGTGCTGCAATTGCATCTTTACGCATTAAATCCAAACGTGCCTGCTTGCCACCAGAGGTACAATTAACCCCTTTAGGAATTTTAGATACTTGGCAAGGCGCATCTTCAGGATAAGTAATTTTGACATTTTTGGTCGTCACACTTAGCAGCGCATAACCAGGATAACCTTCAATCGCTGTTTCCTTGTTATTTACTAAACGCTGCACAAATGTTTTGCCATCGGGTGCTTGCAATACAGCAGAATAGTTATTACCAATGCGCGAAGTGCCTAGCAACACAAAATCTTTTTGTGGCCCTTTAGGGGGCGGCGGCGGTGGCTCCGGCTCTGCCTTTTTTTGCACATTAAATAAGTTAGGTGCAGGTTTCGCAGGTTCAGGAGGTTTTTCCTTGCCACGTTCAGGATCAAATAAATCAAAACTATAGCAATTCACTGCACTGATTAAGCCGATGAATAACCAGCAATAAGATAAACGTTTCATCTGTAGCCCTTTCAAGTAAAACTAACCCAGTGCATGCAATATCAATGCTGGATGACAGCGTTATCATAGCCATCTTATATTGCATCTTTTTTAAACGGGATTAGCCATATCATTCAGTTTCTGAACAACACTGTAGCAAAAAAAACGGCACACTGCTAAACAGTGTGCCGTTTCTTTTTAAGTGAGGACTTCAGCCATTAACTAGCACTGAAGTTAAAATGTCACTTACTAATCTTAGATACGAGGATCGTTGATTTGTAAAGTTAACAAGTTCTCACTGTACACAACAGTACCATCTGCTAAACGGTAAGCAACTAATACTAATAAGTTGCCTTCAACACCGAAGCCAGCATCACCAGTGTCTAAGATATTTAACACGTTGTGTGCAGCTAAAGTTTGAGTAGTGTAAGCAGGGATGTTTTCAATAGTGAAGTCCCATGGAGTTACACTTGCACCGCCATCACCTAACACGTAGATTTGAGTTAAATCTAACGCAGCATCTAAGAAGTAGCTGGTGAACATGATGATAGTGTCTGCTTCAACACCTACGTCAGCAGTTGCAGGTACTAAATCAGCAACGATCTTGATGCTTGCGCCTGTATCAGTTGCAGTTGCTGGGTTAGCAAATGCGTTACCGTTAACAGAGAAACCACCTTTCAGAGAAGCACCGGCTGGCGCATCAGTGATTTCACCAGTAGCTGCTAAACCAACTGCACCTAAAGCAGGAATTGCAGTACAAGATTCAGCACTGTAACCACCACCTACTTCGTTACAAGAAGCTTCGTCTGGGCAACCAGCTAAGCTAGTTTCTAAACAGT
Organism: Beggiatoa sp.; assembly: GCA_003245895.1. GTDB lineage: Bacteria > Pseudomonadota > Gammaproteobacteria > Beggiatoales > Beggiatoaceae > SZUA-411. Next base: position 6,017 of record QKBZ01000279.1, on the reverse strand, counting down.
CGTTTTCTAACACTTGAGTAACAATGAAAGTTGCTACTGCTGGTTCGTCAACTGATGCTGTTGGGTCAACGAAAGATAAAGTGAATTGACCAGTGGTTTGACCAGCGTTCACTTCAAATACTTTCTTACCATCGGTGAAGTTCAGAATCTTGTTAGGTACTAACAATTCACCGCGAGTACCGTCAGCCATAACTTCACGGATAACAGGTGCGTTGATGGTGTCATTTTCAGTGCCGTTTACAACTAAACGGATTGCGTTGTCACCTTCAACTGGATCGCCGTTTTGGTCTAACAGTTCAACAGACAGAGCAACTTTACTGTTTACAGGAATAGTCGTTTGCTCGACATACGCTTTAATGCTCTCGAAAGTAATCACTTCAGGTAAAGTGGTTTCAATCGTAGTTGCTTTAGTGAAGCCTGGAGCAGTTAAGTTCACAGTTAAAGGAACATCGCCAGAACCTGCTGCTGAGATTGGGTAGTTCACTACAACGTGATCAGTACCTGTTGGCGTTGCAGATTGAGCACCCGCTGGGTAAGTTAAGGTTGCACCTTCAACCGCTGAAGTTAAAGTGAATTTACCAGCAGGAGCACCAGTCACAGGGTTAGCGTATTGGTCGAATAAACGGATTGCTTTTTCAGGAATGTCAGTTTCTAAACCTGAATTATCGTCTAATAAAGTAGTTAATACAGAGCTAACAACTTCATCATGTGCGTTGCGTACTTCTAAAGAAATAGGCGCACCAGGAACGATAGTCGCACCGTCAACCATGATTTGTGCATATTCGCCGTTACGGTCAGATACTAAGTAAGGACCATCACCAACTAATTTGAATAATGCACGAACATTACCAGTGGTTGGATCACGTAATGCTTCACTGGTTTCGTCAGTGTCAGTATTAGTGATAGTCACTGGGTTAGTTGAACCAGGGTCTTTATCGATCATGATCGCTTCGACTTGGTTGTTAGAGATTAACTCAACACCTGAAGCAAAGCCTGGTAATACTGTTACTGCGAAGACTTGATCAACAACGTCTAAGCTCACAACAGAAGAAGGACTTAAACCAGTTGCAGTTGCACTCATAGATAAAGTGCCAGTTGCAACACTGATTTCGCCAGCAGCGTCACCTAATACTAATGTATCGTGGTTACCGTAAGCATCTAATACTGCGGTTAAAGTAGCAGTGTTGCCATTTGCTTCTTTAATGCTTGCAGTGTAAGAAGTACCAGCGCGGCTAGTAGTTACGTTGCCGTATTCGTCTAAGTATTTAACTTTAACGCCAGCACCTTGACCCACTTGAGTAATGCGCTCTTTGTTAAAGCTTAAAGATAACGCTTTAGGCACACCTGTTGGGATAACAGTGATTTTATCAACAGTTTCTAAATCAACGCTGCTGATAGTTTTTTCTTCATCATTTTCAGTGAAAGTCATTTCAGCTTTCACATAGTAATCACCAGCCATAGTGATACTTGGTAAGCTAACAGTAGCAGAACCATTCACCATTGAACCAGAAGTAGTGATTTCTGCTTCGTCACCATCAACAGGTGTTAATGTTAATGCAACAGAACCACCAGCGCGTTCGTTTAATGCTTTGATAGTAACTTCAGCACCAGCACCAGTAGAACCAGCAGTCATCATACCGTGAATGCCGTCGCTTGAATCGCTGTCGATTACGCCAGCACCATCGTTAAAGCCGTCTAAGAACTCAACTACATCTAAAGCAAAAGGATTGCTTGCAGGTGGAGCGATAGAGATAGCTTTGGTTACTTCAGCGATAGTGTTAACACGGATACCACCGTTTGAAGTAGATTCTCTTTCTTGTAACTTAACAGTTACGCGACCACCAACAGTTGGGCTAACGTTTGGTGGATAGTAAATGTTGATTTCGCCGTTACCATTTTCTAATTGGATAACACGAGTGGTTTTCAGGTCATCTGGGTTGCTAGATGGGCTAGTTTGACGGTTAACGAAACTACCTTCAGCAATCACGTCATCAGGTGTTTGACCTGAGTTAGGAGAACCTTGGAGAGGAATCGCTGCACCTACTGCTGGAATTAAACCTTGAGTAGTGCTCACAACGGCCATTAAGATAGAACCGCCGTCTTCACCAAAACGGTCAACTTCGCCAGCAGCGTTTAAGCCTAAGATAGCTAAGTTAACAGTTTCGCCAGCTTTGATGCTGCTTTTGTCAAGAATGAACTGACCAGCAACAGTTGTTGTGCTACAAGTTACGCCAGTTTCTTGATCGAATGGGGAAATTGGTTGGCCAGTTGGGCCTAACACATCACATGGAACAGCCCATACAGAACCGCTCATCATCGCCAACGAGATGGCGGACGCTAATGCTGTTTTTTTCATCTTGTGAATACTCCTTAGAATTTATCAAGGATAGAAGGTGTGCACATACTTGGTGTTATCATGAAAACAACACGTGTAGGGTAATATACCACACCTCTACTTGACATTGCTATCTGACACGAATGGTATAAATATCGCACATAAACAATATTAATTGCAAGCTGTGCGGGGATAATTTAATTGTTTTGTTAGCAGAAAAAATAAAAGCTTATTGATCAATATGCTAGATTCCGCAAAATGGCTAGTTATCCTGACATCCATAGGGATTTATAGATGAGCTAGATAACTTTGTTACAAAGCATAGTTTTCTAATCTGTTTCATCAATTCAACATTGCTTTAAGTTTTTAAAATGTGTGTTTTTAACCACAATGTTTGGATAAGCGGGCTTATCTAACAGATTAGCGAAACGCATGCTGATTAGTTATTGTTCGTTTTAATTATAAAATCAAGTGCTTGGCTACTAGATAACGGGTGAGAGAACCAATAGCCTTGTCCTAATTGACAGCCTTGTTGTACCAACCATTGTTGTTGCGTTTTTGTTTCTATCCCTTCTGCAACCACGGTCAAGCCCAGTGTATTGGCTAAGTCCAAAATCACCCTCACTATGGTTTGGCTTTCCGTCTCTTGATCAAGTCGTCCAATAAAGGTCTGATCAATTTTTAATTGATTGATGGGAAATTGGTGTAAATAGCTTAAAGAAGAGTAGCCTGTTCCAAAGTCATCAATACAAATGCTTAAACCTTGTGCTTGTAAACGCTGTAGTAGTTGCGCAACTGCATTTGGATTTTCCATCAAGGCACTTTCTGTGATTTCCACTTTTAAGTGCTGTGCACTGAGTTGAGCCTTATACAAGACTTGTGCAATCAAGTCAGGCAGTTGATGCAGTTGTGTCAATTGTCGAGTGGAGAAATTGACGCTCATGCTTAACGCTGAAGCCAGCGCAGTTTGTTGGCACCAAGTCTGTAATTGCTGACAAGCGGTGTTTAATACCCATTCCCCCAGCGGCAAAATCAAACCGGTTTCTTCACAAATCGGGATGAAATCTAGTGGCGACACCACGCCTTGTTGTGGGTGATTCCATCTTAATAAGGCTTCAAATCCCTGCAAGCGTTGCTCAGCAAGGGCAATAATCGGTTGATAGACTAATTCAAATTCGTTGTTTTCTAGTGCCCGTCGTAAATCATTTTCCAATTGCAGGCGCGAGCGTACCCGTGCATGCATGTCTGCGTCAAATACTTTATAACTATCTGTTGGTGAGGCTTTGGCCTGATACATCGCAGTATCGGCATCACGCAAAATAAAACTTGGGTCGTCGTATTGTGCTGAGCCAAGGGCAATGCCGATGCTAACGCTGGTAAAAATTTCATGTTCATCAAGGATGAAGGGACGAGCAAAGGCTTGCTGAATGTCTTCCGCTAATTCAATTGCAGGGTTTGCAGAGTCGATGCCAGTTAATAATAAGGTAAATTCGTCGCCGCCTAAGCGGGCTAACAGGCTGACTTGCTCTGCACACAAGGTTTGTAATCGGTCAGTGATGGCGAGCAGTAGTTGATCGCCTAGCAGGTGTCCCAGTGAATCGTTGACTAATTTAAAGCGGTCGCAGTCTAAAAATAATACGGCAAATTGTGCAGCAGGCTGGTTTTTTACAGTGTTTAGGCTTGCCGTGAGTTGTTCCATAAATAAGGTACGGTTGGGCAAGTCTGTTAAGGGGTCGTGTGTTGCCATGTGCAGTAGGCGCGCTTGGGCTTCGCGGCGTTCTTGCACTTCTGCGGCGAGTTGGCTGGTGCGTTCTTGTACGCGGTCTTCGAGTTCGGCGTTTAAGTTTTGTAAGGCGTGTTGTAATTCTTGTAGACGTAGTTGGTTTTCAACGCGGGCTAATACTTCGCGCATTTGAAAGGGTTTGGTGATGTAGTCCACGCCGCCTACGGCAAAGGCTTGTACTTTGTCTAATACTTCGTCTAGGGCGCTGATAAATATAATAGGTATGGCTTGTGTTTCTGAGTCTGCTTTTAGGCGTTCGCAGACTTCAAAGCCATTCATTTCTGGCATGTTGATGTCTAGTAGGATTAAGTCCGGTGGGGCAGCGCGTACGCCGATCAAGGCCATCGTGCCACTGATCACACTACGCACTTTATAGCCTTGCTCGGTGAGCATGGCGGAGAGTAGGCGCAGGTTGTCTGGCTTATCGTCAACGATGAGGATATTTTTACGCGGTGGCTTGGTCGTCACAGACATCTTTATGGGTTATAGGTCTCGGTGTAAGGGCTGGGGTATTGTCGCATTAATGGGGAGGGTTAGAAAGGGATATTGGGGGAAAGTGTGGATATTGGTTTTTTGGTGCGATCAGGAACTGCCGTCCCTGAACCCTGCAAGCCGCAGCGCATCAATACAAACAACTCACTTTTATCATATTATCAAGGGTAATAGGGTAAAAAAAGAATAAAGGGTGAGAGTCCTCGCAGCATAATTAAGGCAAGCGAACTAAACGGAAGCCGTTGATGCTGCTCGTGTAGTCTATGTAGCTTCTGTTACGGTAGGCGGCGAGGAGGCTGAGAGGGTTGTAGACCCAAGACCCACCACGCAACACTCGTAAACTTTCACTACTATTATCACAACGACTCTCTGTGCCATTGTAAGGATCACTCCACCCCGAACACGTCCACTCCCACACATTACCATGCACATCATACAAACCAAACGCATTAGCCTTAAATGAGCCTACTGGCGCAGTTTGTTTTTCATCCCACTGACTACCACAGTCACTGCAATTCGCATTATTCTGCCCAATTTCACCACCCCACCAATACGCCGTTGTTGTACCCGCTCTCGTGGCATACTCCCATTCCGCTTCAGTAGGTAAACGATATTGATAACCTGTTTGTTCAGTTAACCAAGCAGCGTAAGCAACTGCATCCTTCCAACTCACACGAATAACTGGTCGACTCTCACGCCCCCAACCTTTATCATCCGGTTTCTTTCGTCCCGTTGCCTCAGCAAAACGATCATACTCAGCAAACGTCACTTCATACTGACCTATAGCAAAACTATTCACTTGCACTGCATGTACAGGTTGCTCATCACTCGCGCCATTTCCCTGCAAATCTCCCATACAAAAACTACCGGCTGGCAATTGCACCATTTTCGGCGCATATCCACCACTTTTTAAGGTGTCTTGAAATTCGTATAAAGGTTTGGTGTTTAGTGGTGGGATACTGGCTAAACAACTCAGAGCATCTTGAGTTAAATTGTTTTGTGTTGATATGTTTTGTTGTTGAAAAGACTGTGCTTTGATTATGGAGATTTCAGCATCAAGCTCTAACATTTTGCCTTGTTCAATTGATTTTAATCGTTCTTCAGACGCTTGATTTTCAAACTGTGCCGCAAACTGATACCACTTTTTAGCAATTTCAACATCTTTACTGACAAATAAGCCTGTTTCGCTTAAATAACCTAAGCGATAAGCGGCTTCGGCGTTGTGTGTGCCGTTTGGATCATTGGCTTCTTCGACTAGCCAGTTAACTAAGAATTTAGGCTTAATTAAACCGACAAACTTCTCTGTTTGCGTGAAACCCAGCAATTTATGAAGAAAAGAGCCAACTAAAATACACTGACGAGCATCCTTAAACTTTTTAAATTCGGCAGAAGATATTTTTTTTGCTT
>QKBZ01000190.1 GCA_003245895.1 Beggiatoa sp. | reverse complement strand
TGCCACCCCAGCATCAAATTGCCAGTTTGCAGTTTAAGAACACTGAGCAGTTACCTAACTTATTGCAAGAACGTAAAGCTATTTTTGATATTAACTGCATTAGTACTACAGGCGAGCATTTTATTGTTGAAATGCAAAAAGCCAAAATCCATTTTTTTAAAGACCGTGCACTGTTTTACGTCACTTTTCCTATTCGAGAGCAGGCACAAAAAGGCGTTTGGTCATTTCGACTGAATCCGATTTACTTTATTGCGCTGTTAGATTTTAAGTATGATGAAGCGGAAGAAAAGCAAAAGTTGTTACGGGATGTTGCTTTATATGATCAAGACGGCGACTTGTTTTTTAACAAGCTAAATTTTAAATTCATTCAAATGCCGCTTTTCAATAAAAAAGAGCATGAGTTAGAAAACCACTTTGATAAATGGCTTTATTTTTTAAAAAATTTGGAAGATTTTGATCACATTCCCACGATATTAAATGAACCTATCTTTCAAAAAGCGTTTAGAGTCGCAGAATTAGCAAATTTAAGCCGTGAACAATACACCGCTTATGAGGAAAATTTATTGGATTATTGGGGGGTAAAAGCGGCTGTTGACACTGCACGCGATGAAGGACGGGAAGAAGGACTAGAAACAGGGAGAGAAGAAGGACGAGAAGCGGGTGCAGAGGAAAAAGCTATGGACACAGCTCGCAAAATGCTCGCCGATGGCTTAGATGATCAACTTATTCTTAAATACACCGGACTTTCCGAAGCGGAACTCAAGGTATTGAAAGCCCGTTAACGAAACAATATGGAGAAAGTGCAAGAGTAATGCACTTTCTCCGTGTTCGCGCCGCGAAAAGACGCGGCACAAACTCTACAAAACCTTACCCAAGCTGTGTTTTACCACCCATATACGGCTGCAACGCAGTCGGAACAGCAATCTTGCCATTCTCATCTTGGTAATTTTCCAGAACTGCAACCAAAGTACGACCCACTGCTAAGCCAGAACCATTTAAGGTATGCAATAAATTCGGTTTACGGCTATCAGGATCACGCCAGCGGGCTTTTAAGCGACGAGCTTGGAAAGATTCAAAGTTACTGCAAGAAGAAATCTCGCGGTATTTGCCTTGCCCTGGTAACCAGACTTCTAAGTCATAGGTTTTAGCAGAGGAGAAACCGATGTCGCCAGTGCATAAAGTCACAACGCGATACGGTAATTCCAGAGCTTGCAACACCGCTTCTGCATGACCAGTTAAAGCTTCTAATGCCTCATAAGATTGCGCAGGCGGTACCATTTGCACCAATTCCACTTTTTCAAATTGGTGTTGGCGAATCATGCCGCGTGTGTCTTTGCCGTATGCACCTGCTTCACTACGGAAACACGGTGTGTGACAAACGAATTTCAACGGCATTTGCTCAGCTTCCACAATCACATCGCGCACGATGTTAGTCACTGGCACTTCTGCGGTGGGAATTAAATAAAAGCCTTGGTTTGGAATTTGAAACAAATCTTCGGCGAATTTAGGCAACTGGCCTGTACCTAACAAGCTGTCGCTGTTCACCATATAGGGCACGTTGACTTCAGTATAACCATGTTGCGTAGTGTGCAAATCTAACATGAACTGAATCAACGCCCGATGCAAACGCGCTAATTCACCCTTCATCACCACAAAACGCGCACCGGTAATTTTCGCTGCTGTTTCAAAATCTAACTGATTATCTAAGGCACAGCCTAAATCAACGTGATCTTTAGGCTCATAGCTAAATTCGCGCGGCGTGCCCCAGCGACGCATCTCGACATTATCATCTTCACTGTTTCCAACTGGTACCGACTCATGTGGCATATTCGGCATGCCCAATAAAATATCAGTTAATTCAGTTTGCAGCTCGTCTAACTGGGTTTCTGCTTGTTTTAACTCATCACCTAAATCAGCCACTGCCTGCATTAACGGTGCAACATCTTCGCCTTTACGTTTGGCTAAACCGATTTCTTTCGAGCGGCTATTGCGTTCCGCTTGCAGGGTTTGGGTGCGGGTTTGTAAATCTTTCCGTTGCGCTTCCAATGCGGCTAAACGGTCGTGCTCCACGGTAAAATTGCGCGTGGCTAAGCGCGTCGTAACGGTGTCAAGTTCATTACGAATTAATTGAGGATCAAGCATGGGTCTATCCGTGTCAAAGTTGAAAAATCAGACGAGCAAAGGCGAAACCGCCACAGTAATTGCAAAAAACTAGCAATATTTTGCTAACCACATGCCCAGCCAAGTGCCGAACAAGCAGAGCAATAAGCTGACTGCAATATTACTGAAGGCGCGACCGGTGGCGCCACTTTGCAATAATGATAAGGTTTCTAAAGAAAAGGTTGAGAAGGTGGTAAACGCCCCTAAAAAGCCGATAAAAATGGCAGCACGCCATTCTAAAGCCAATGTCCGTTCGGCTAAAAACTGCGCTAAAAAACCAATGATAAAGCTGCCCAACACATTTACGGCAAGCGTGCCCCACGGGAAATCACGGCCTAGCCATGTATAAACGCTCGTGGCCACCCAATATCGAAATACGGCACCCACGGCACCGCCTGCTGCAATTGCTAAAGTCTGTAACATAATGTGTGAATGCAGATTAAATCGTGTTTAATCTATTTTTTTGATTAAACCCTTCAAATTCATTAAATTCTTTAACTGCCGTAACTGGCGTTCTGCCCCTTCGCGGTCTGCTTGTGCCGCTAGACGTACGGTGTACCAATTACCAATTTTATGAATCTCTGCATCTAAACCTTTATCTTTTAACTGCTCAACCAGCCGCTCTGCACGAGATTCTTCGCGGAAGCTACTGGCTTGCACAATCCAATAAGGCCCATTTAATGGCAGATTACTGCTGCTAATGCTGCTTTCGCTAGGTGTATACGGTTGACCGCTGGCAGTATTACCGCTGCCGACCATTGGATTGCCGTCGATATTAAGAAACACGAAGCCGGTTGGCAGAGGGCGACCGCCTTGGTTAGCGGCGCTGGTAGTCAGCGAAGGCGTGCCAGTCCCGTTTTGATTAGCCATCAAAGCGACTTCATCGGGTAGTGGAGCGCGCAAGGTGTAAGTGCCTTCCGGTGGGGTGGAAATGCCTAATAATAATTTTAATAAGCTATAAATCAGCAACATGATTAAAAACAAGACAATCCCACCAACAATGCGTTGCTTAGGATCATATGTTTCTGTGGAGATGCGACGATTTTGTATTGACATGACAGTGAGCTGTTATCAGAACGCAATAAAAAAATTGGCTATGAGTATAACTGATTGTGTAGGCTTTGCTGAAATTTCATCGCTGATAAGTTAAGAATCGTCACAATCTTGTGGGGCAAATAAGGCGAAAGCCGTCATCCGCCGCAAGAGGCTTGGTTCAAGCTTTAACCCTGTTATGTCGGATGACGGCTAAAGCCTTATCCGACCTACAAACACGCTTAACTTAACAGCAGTGGGCTATAGAGTGGGCAAAATCCCTCATAGAAGGTCATACGGTTTGCTTTTTAGGTCATAATATTGCTTATTTATATAAGTATATTTATAAGCTTAGTTGGAAAAACTTTTATTTTTCAAATCTCTACATCGTAGAACATAAGGGAGCGTATCACATGCCACAACAAGGTCCAAAAATTTGGTTACTGGGTGCCTCGTTTGAAACACCGAATATGGGCGTGAGTGCCTTAGCAGAAGCGAGTTTAAAATGTATTTATCATCATTGGCCAGATGCCGATGTGATGGTTCGTTCGTTTCATTCTGATACAGAGCACGCCATGACCATTCAAGGCCGCCCGATTACGCTACGTTATCGGGAAATGTGGTTTGGACGCAATTTAAGCAAACCGCAAAATATTTATTTATTGTTGATTTATGCTGTGTTGGTGAAGTTTTTTCCCTTTTTGCGGGCGCGTTTGATCGCTGCCAATCCGTATTTCCGCGAGTTAATGGAGTTGGATATCGTGGCGGATATTACCGGCGGTGACAGTTTTAGTGATATTTATGGCTTAAAACGCTTGTTTTATGGTTCGTTGACTAAGGCGTTAGGTATTTTATGTGCGAAGCATTTTGTAATGTTACCGCAGACTTATGGCCCTTTTAAATCTAAACGAGCGCGTTTTATCGCTAGACGTATTTTAAATAATTCTGATGCGGTGTATGCCCGTGATAAGTCAGGGGCTGAGTATGTGAAAGGGATTTTAGGCAATAATCCTCAGCAAACGTTAGTACAGTTTGTACCGGATGTGGCGTTTGTGTTAGACCCTGAGCAGCCTGAAAGTGAGATGTTAGCGCAGATTGCAACGTTAAAAGCAGCGGGTAAAACGGTTGTGGGTTTGAATGTGAGTGGTTTGCTGTATAACGGGCATTATCAAGCGGAAGATAGTTTTGGTTTGCATAGTAATTACCGTAATTTAGTGACTAAGCTGTTAGAAACTTTGTTAAGCCATCCTGAAGTGGTTGTGGTGTTGGTGCCACATGTATTTGATGTGAAAGGTCATTTTGAGAGTGATCCAGACGCGTGTGAGGATTTGCATGCACGTTTACAGTCAAAGTATCCAGAGCGTTTGTTTGTGGTGACGGATACCTTAAATCATCGCCAAGTGAAGTTTATTATTGGTCAATGCGCCTTTTTCTTAGGCTCGCGCATGCATGCGTGTATCGCTGCATTGTCGCAAACAGTGCCAGCGGTTGGGGTGGCGTATAGCGGCAAGTTCCAAGGTGTGTTTGATTCGGTTGGCGCGGGGGATAATGTGATTGATTTGCGTAAGTGTAGTGATGATGAGGTGTTAGCTGCTGTCGAGCGTTGTTATGAGAATCGTGAGGCGTTGGCGCAGACTTTGAAGCAGAGTGTGCCAGAGGTGCAGGAGACGTTAATGCATTTGTTTGATCGGTTTGATTTTTAGGGGGGGGTAGCTCGTCAGTGTTTGCGCCGCGAACCTGCGCGGCGCACGCAGACGTTAGGCCACTGCCATTAAGTTAAGGGTTTGCATAGTCTTGTAGGGCGGATAAGGCGTAAACCGTCATCCGCCGTAACTGGCTTAGTTCAAGCTTCAAGCACCCGATGTCGGATGACGGCTGTCGCCTTATTCGACCTACAACATCGCTTAACTTAATGGCAGTGAGACGTTAGGCGGCTTGTCATATTAGACTTATTGTATGTCGATAAAACAATAAGTTTTGAAGTTCCAAAGAGCAGCACAGCACCCAAACACAATGTAAAATCGCTTTAAACCAGAAAGCACATTTTCAACAACTACTCTCTTTGATGAACTGTATTTGCACTAATACTGCTTAGTTCTGGCGAGTGCTGACTTAATGGAATTTCTAAAATGATACTAACACCTTCCTTATCCACCCTATTTTTCAGCACGCAATGACCACCAATACCAGTAATGAGATTATTGACGACAGATAAACCCAAACCCATACCTTCCACTTCGCCAGTAAAACCTTTTTCGCTTTGGAAATAAGGGATAAATACTTTAGATAAAACATTTTCTGGTAAATAAACACCATCATCTGAAATGCTTAAACGAATCATATCAACATTGGTTTGAGGGATTAAGCTGATTTCAATATCAATTGCTGGCTGATGCTGTGGATGGAATTTTTTTGCATTGCTTAATAATTCTTCTAATAACAATTCAATTAACTCATCTGGTACAGGTAATAAGCAAACTGCTAACGAAGCATCAAAATTCAGTGTTGGTTGATTAATTTGTAAGGTTTTAGCTAGCTCAGTCACAATATCAGGTATTGCTTGAATGGCCGTAGGCGTTTGCAAATGTAGCAAATGATGTGCTTCCACATAATGTAAAATGCGTAAAATGGAAGTTTCTAAACGCGTTGCACTCATTTGTGCCATTTCTAAAAATTTAAGCGTGCGCTCATTTTGAATAGTTGTGCTATCAATTAAACTCAATGCCCCTAAACCATTTAAGGGAGTGCGTAATTTATGAGATACAAAATGTTGAAAAGTCCAAATTCGACTTTGCAAACTCATATGTTCACTTACATCTTGCAAGCGCAATAATAAACTGGTTTGTGTTCGATTGGGTAATGGTAAAATATCTGCTTTTAACCACAAGGCTTGTTGTTGGCTATTTTCTGGACGTAATAAATAACGTGGTTGTTCATTATCTAATTTAGTGAGCCATGACATATCCCATTCAACTTGTGGTTCTAATTGATAATGTGCACTCGCTAAATCAACAAAAGATTGATCAACACAATGACGTTTTGGCGTATTTAAATACACACTGGCTTGTGGGTTTACATATTGAATAATCCCTTGAGCATCTAACAATACATAACCATCATCGACATTTTCCACCACCCACTCAAACTTCATTCGCTCTTCCATCAAGCGTCGTTGTCGGTTTAAACGGGTAATGGTTCTTACCCTTGTGCGCAATTCAATTCGATTAAAGGGTTTGCTAATGAAATCATCTGCACCGGCTTCCAAACCTTGTAAACGAGATTCTTGATCATCTAAAGTGGTGATAAATAAAATCGGCACCTCACCTAATATAGGGTCTGCCCGCAAACGACGACACACTTCATAACCATCTAAGCCGGGCATCATTAAATCTAATAATACTAAATCAGGTAAATGCTCTGCCGCTTGTGCTAATGCCTCAAAACCATCCGCAGCAAATATTAAATTCAAATTTTCGCGTGCTAATAAGCCTGCTAAAATTTCTCGGCCTGATAATTCATCATCTACAATGAGCACACAGCTATTATTACTCATTAATGTTTCTCCATAAGTGTATTTGAGGTCTTTAGGCTACACATTGCAAAACCCATTTTAGTATTAATAGGCGTTAATAAACGGGTATTAAATCACAGTTGGCTTAATACAGATGATCACATTTAAAAATCTTGCCATTCCTGATCCGTATGTACTGTAGGCATTACTTTTTTGCTACTAGGCGGTGCTGTTTTAGCAGTTTGAATACGCTCTGCTCTGCTGTCCGTTTTCACTGTTTTGGTTTTAGTACTCAATGACGCTACTTTAAAAAAGGCTACTTGTTCTAATAAATGTTGCGCTTGTTCTGTCATTGATTCACTGGTGGCAGCCGCTTCTTCAACTAAAGAAGCATTTTGCTGTGTCATTTCGTCCATTTGTGAAACGGCTTTATTCACTTGATGAATACCCGATGATTGTTCCTGACTGGCAGCGGCAATCTCTGCAATGATGTCACTCACCTTTTTCACTGCAATCACGATTTGTTCCAAAGCTTCACCTGATTCATTGGCTAACCGTGTGCCTTCATTCACACGTTGCACACTGGTATTAATCAAACCTTTGATTTCTTTAGCAGCTTCTGCGCTGCGTTGGGCTAAATTACGCACTTCTGCGGCAACCACTGCAAAACCACGGCCTTGTTCTCCTGCGCGTGCGGCTTCCACTGCGGCATTTAACGCAAGTAAATTGGTTTGAAAGGCCAGTTCATTAATAACCGTAATAATGGCGGTAATTTGGTTGCTACTTTCAGAAACTTCTGCCATTGCATTAATTGCTGCTTTAGAAATTGTGCCGCCTTGCTCAGCGTAATTACGGGCGCTGCTGGCTAATTGGGTCGCTTGGCTTGCATTGTCTGCATTTTGCTGCACAGTGCTGGTCATTTCTTCCATACTGGCAGCAGTTTGTTCTAATGAAGCTGCTTGTTCTTCAGTACGTTGGCTTAAGCTTACATTACCTTGTGCAATTTCTTCCGCAGCGACGGTAACAGTTTGTGCTGTTTGTTTAATAAACTGGATAATTTCGGTA
>QKBZ01000448.1 GCA_003245895.1 Beggiatoa sp. | reverse complement strand
AAGCAATTGAATATAAAGTTTTAAATGGTAAAATAAAATCAAAAAAAGGGATTACTAATGAATTCTATTACAAACCACAAAATTTGGAAGAAGCACTTCCATTTTATTTGAGTTCATCGTTGGTAACAGAACTGGCTCCTCTTATCATTTTTCTAAAACATATGTCTTTATATGACTCCATCATATTAGAAGAACCAGAAGCTCACTTACACCTTGCTGTACAACGCATTCTAACCCGCAATCTTGTAAAATTAGTTAACCGAGACATACCCGTTTTAATGACCACCCATAGCGACACCATCTTCCAACAAGTCAACAACCTAATCAGCCTACACCAACACCCAGATCGTACCAGATTACAAAAAGAACTAGGCTATAGCGACGAAGAATTAATTGCCCCAGAAGATGTAGCAGCTTACCAATTCACAAATACACCTGACGGCACAATTGTCGAAGCTTTAGAACTGACTGAAAATGGTTTTGCTGTACCGACATTTAATGAAACAATTTTCGATTTATCAAAAGAAACACTGGCTTTGCAATAGAGGCTAGCAACATGCTGACAGAAATTTTTGCAGAAAGGTTAAAATGGTTTGATCCAAATAAACTAAACTATACAAAAACAGCTTTTACCATCGAAGACAATAAAAATAAGCCAGAAAATTACGCGCGAATCTCGATTAACATAAACCAAGGTGAAGCTGTTTATGCAAAAGGAGAAGAACTCTGTTTTCCCTGCTTGCAAGAAAAGAAAGTCGCCGATGCAATTATTTTTCATCAAACAGAAATAGACACCACATTACATATCATTGAATGCAAAACAACCATCAAAGAAAAAGAATGGACACATATCAAAAAACAATTTCAGGGTGCATTAATTAGTGCAATTGCCTTGCATGGCGTACTTAACTTAAAAGCACTAACAAACATCAAACTATACACAGCTTACCGAAATGATCGCCTAACCCCTTCTCACAATCCCGACCCTGTATTATTGAAAACAGGTGTAGGCAAAAGCTCACCACCTATCGTTACTGACTGGTTAAACAATCACATCGGATTGTTATCCTTGCCAACTATCAGTCATCAAAAAATACAATTAGACAATACCGGCATTGCCCAAACCGAATTAAACTTAAACACACCATAAGCGTAACATCAAAGGACACATCTCATGGCATTTAAGGAAATTTTGCTGCACTTAGATGCAAGCGAAAGCGTAGAAGCACGTATTAATGTTGCTATTGAACTGGCACAACGCTACGACGCGCACATTAAAGGACTTTTCATACTCTCCCACACCCTCGTCCCTGCCTACACTGAAGTCATGGTCGGCGTAGAGCAAATTGAAGAACAACTGGCAGAACTCGCCCGCAAAGAAGCCGACCGCATTGAACAACAATTTTTAGCCGCGACCCAAACCGCAGGCGTAAAAGCGGAATGGCTCTGCGTACAAGGCGATGCTATCAGCTTGACCAGTCGCTATGCCCACTACTGCGACCTCGTAATCATGGGACAAGAAGCACGCAACCCTCAATTTCTCGAAGCAGAAGGCTTAGCCGATCACGTCATCTTAATGGCGGGCAAACCGGTCTTAGTTGTGCCTTACATCGGTGCCAGCAAAAACTTTGGGCAACGTGTCATGATTGCATGGAACGGCGGACGCGAAGGCACTCGCGCAGTACACGACGCATTGCCACTGTTACACAAGGCCAAAAGCGTTGAAATTGCTACCGTAGACATGGAAGACGGCGAACGCCTAAGCCAATATTTACGCGATTACCTCGCTATCCATAGCGTCCGCGCCACTTGCCATCACTTCCCTGCCCGTGACATCGAAATCGGTGCCATGTTGTTATCACGAGTTGCAGATGAAAGCATTGATTTAGTCGTCATGGGGGCTTATGGACACTCTCGCTTCCGTGAATTAATGCTAGGCGGTGTGACCTTACATTTACTCAAACACATGACCGTCCCTGTGTTGATGTCGCACTAAAAACTTTCATTTATACCGCTCGCCCATATAATTGAACGCTGACTTAACCGATAACAGCAAGGAGACAGATTCATGAGCCGTACTGTGCAATGCGCTAAATTAGGTCGAGAAGCCGAAGGCTTAAAAGCACCGCCTTACCCTGGTGATTTAGGCAAACGCATTTACCTGAACATTTCTAACGAAGCATGGCAAATGTGGTTAAAAACGCAAACCATGTTAATCAATGAATACCGCTTATCGCCGGTAAACCCTGATGCCCGCAAATTTTTAGAAACCGAAATGGAAAAATTTTTATTCGGTGAAGGCTCTGTCCAACCACCTGATTATGTGCCACCTAAAGAATAATCCTGCTGATGCGTTGGGCTTTGCCACGCACAGCCCAACCCCTGCTCGGTGATATGTATGCTCGCTCACTTTTTGCCGTTCTTATTCCTACTCCCACCCAGCTCAAACACTGAACTCGATGCCAGCGAGCGCGCCAAATGGTATGCGCAATTGCAATGGCCAGAAGTCTGCGAAAGTGCATATCAAAAAACCTTGGGACGACACAGAAACCCCATTGCAGGCTTGCGCTTTTTCCCATTGCCTGAACAGCAATATTTAGTTGAAGTCATGTGCTATGGCGGTGCTTACCAACCGGGGCTTGTGTTCATGCACTACGATCCTGACAATGGTCAGGCCAAACCCTTGCAGTTGCAAACCTATGAGGAATTTATCGTAGATGGTTGGGCAGAATTTGCCGCAGATACAGCAAGCTTAACGCTGTATACGAAAGGAATAGGTGCGGGAGGCTGTGGTCAGTGGATGCAGTATCAATGGCAGGCTGAAACAGCAACTTTAGTGCTACAACAAGCCCGCCACCGTTCTTGCGAGAATTTAGACGAGAATGAACTTGATCCGACGCAATGGCCATTGATGGAATTAGATTAACCGCCACCAATCGCGTGTACAATTTCCACTCGATCACCCGCTTGCAACTGCTGCTGTGCATATTGACTACGCGGCACAATCTCTAAATTCAGTTCTACCGCCAAGCGTTTCTGTGTAAGTTCAAGCTGTTCAATCAACATCGCGACGGTACACGCTTCCACGATTTCAAACGCCGCGCCATTAAGTTGTATTTCCATTGCAAATCCCATTTGACTGTTACGCAAAATATTCTTACTATTATCGCTTATCCCACCTCTTGCGGGTGTAGTTCAATGGTAGAACATCAGCTTCCCAAGCTTAAGATAGGGGTTCGATCCCCCTTACCCGCTCCACGTTTACGCCATTTTAGTTTTAAACATTTGCAATTTGTTTGCAAACAAAAAAACTTCCTTGTTGATTTTACTGACATTTCCTAGTCAAAAAATTTGCAATTTGTTTGCAATCGCTCTAATGTACTGGCCTTGTGCTGGTTGGATAAGTGGGCGTACCGCTTAACCATGCTCAGCGTTTTATGTCCCAAAATCTCAGCAATGGTTAACAAATTCTCACCACTCATAGCAAGATAACTTGCCGCAGTGTGCCGCAAATCGTGAAAATGAAAGTTGTCAATTTGCGCCCGTTTAACAGCCTTACGGAATGTTAATAACAAATGCACTGGCTTCCCTGTCCGTTCTGTGTGCTCAGTGGCAAATACATAATCAGTGTTATTGTTTGGTACATTGCCGAGTATTTCGACCAATGCGCCCACAATCGGCACAGAACGCTGTGTTCCATTCTTGGTATTTTCCAGCACAATAACGCCGTTTTTTAGGTCAATATCACGCCACTTTAAGCCCACAATTTCGCCGTATCGCATGCCAGTTAGTAACGCAATAACAACAACACTGTATAAATGCACACTACTTGAACGCTTGCACTCTCTTAATAAACGTGTGATTTCCTCTTGTTGTAAGTAGCGCACACGCCCTGCCGGTTCTTTGAACTTCTTAACATTTTTAAACGGCGTGTCATCAACATAGCCCTGCTCCACTGCGAACGTGAACACGGGCGACAAGGCTTGAATGTAGCGATTAACAGTTGCTTTCTCTATCCCACGTTTAAGCAGTGTTGTCTTAGCGCGATTCAGATCAACCGCGCTAATCTGCTTAATGTCTGGATTGCCTAAAATCTCAAGCCATACAGCAAGCTGTGAGTTTTGCATTAACTGCGTTCCCGCCGCTTTATCCTGCATATGTATCGCTTTGTATTCATCAATCAGTGTTTTAAGCAGCATGTCTTTACGGATGCCGTCACGCTCTATCGTTTCCCCCCACGCTTCAGCCTTCGCTTTATCCTTAAAGCTTTTGCTTGCAGACACGCCATTTTTTCTCACTTGCACCACATAAACCGTGCCTTTTTTGCGCGTTTTTTCGGTTATCGTTGCCACCATTACCCCCTGCAAGCTTGCTGTGCTAACAAGGCTACGTCGCTAGGTGTGGCCTGTTCGTGCATGTGTTCGGCAACGTATTGATAAACGCTTTCTGGCAAAACGTCCGTGTATTCGTCAAGCTTTTGTATTGCAATTTCCGTTGTCTCACTGTTCGCAATGTAGCGAAAATCGCAAAAACCCGTCAGACCCGTCAGACCCGTCAGCGGCATTGATTTTACTGTACTTTTTTCACTGCCTTGCCCGTCAGTACCCGTCAGACCCGTCAGGATTTTTGATAACACAGGGGGGGGATTATTATCTAAAGCCGCGCCCTGCTTAACCTGACGGGTGCTGACGGGTGGCTGACGGGTCTCAAGCCGCGTGCTGCTTAAGCTGACGGGTTTTTGACCATTTTTAAAGCGTTTATCAACGGGTGAAATTCTTGTATCTGTTTCGTATTTTCGTACTACGAGACCGACAAAAAAGCGTCCGTGTTCTGTCTTTTCGCGCTTAACTTCAGTTAGCAGTAACTGTGACTTGCATAGTTCCTCAAGCAAGGTGACAAAGCGGTTTAAGGCCAGTGCCTTAACCCCTACACCCTCGCAATACTGCACATAGCTAGGATAAAGCTTGCTGTTAGCGTCCAAAATTAACCCATTTTCGCGCTTAATAATGCCAATGCTCGCCCGTTCTTCAGGCTCGAACACCACACACTCGTCAAGCCATGCCGCGATGGGGTTAGTCGCTAACAGGTTTGCCCGTTCAGTATCCGCCAGACTGTGAACGACTTGGTTAGTGTCTCTAACGTATGCCGTCACCGTGTCGCGGCTCATGTCTAGCAGCCAATTAATCAAGCCCCCCATTAGCGGCTTGAATTCTTTGTCTAATTCACGACGCTTGCTACTAACCACTTGATTATTAAAGCCTACTGTTAACCGGCGCCGAGCAATGCCGCTTGTGTAATCCTTGCTTGCAATCGGCTCATTAGCTGCGATGATCACCAAGCCGGTTGCTTTGAAGCTCTGCCCGCCTTGTTTAAACTTTTCCTCGTATCGTAACGGGTCTTGCCCAGTCATCGCCTTGAGTCGTGAAACGTCACCGGCAAAGTTTTGCGTATCTGTAATCATGATTAACCGCTTGTTGTATATGTTGGCGATTTCATAGCGGTTTTTTTCCAGTTCCTTTAATTCGGTGCTGTGCGCGTTCTTCTCACCAACCAGCATTTCGCACAAACGAATAAATGTCCCCTTACCAGTTCCGCCTGGGCCTATTAATTCCAGATAGCGCTGCAAGTCAACTCGCCCCGTTAACACTGCCGCCATCCATGCCCGCAGCAATTGCACTTGGTCAGCCATGCCGCCCACAGACTCATGCAGCCAGTCGATGATAGGTTGGCAAGTGGCTTGTGGTTCGTAGTCGTAAGGCATTAACCATGTGGTTAAATGGTCGCGGTGGTGTGGAATAATGCGCCGGTCAGTGATTCGTAACAGCCCGTTTTTAAAGGGGATAAAGCCTTGCATACGGCTTTCCCAGTCTTTGCAGCTTTTGAGCATTTCAACAAACGATGTCACGCCGTTTAAATAGTTTTTGCTGTAGCCCAGTTCGCCCACTTCTTCACGGATTGCCTTGTTAATAATGCGCTGCGCCTCTCGCTTGTCGATAGCCTGCCAATGTGCAGCACCGTAGATCATCCAGTCCTCACTAACCTCGTTATAGGAAAGGTTAGGCAGATTTTCCGCTAGATATTCGCCTAGCTCGCTTTCTTTGGGCAATATAGCCTTACTTTTTTTGCTGCCGCTGCGTTCTGGTTCTGGTTCAGCCCCCCCTGTGTTATTAATATTGTTATCCGTGTTGCCCTGCCATGCTTTGCCGTCCCATTTGCTCAACGCTTGTTGTATTGTACGTTGCCCGTAGGTTTGCCCGCCGCGCTGTTCGTCCCACTTATCCCGCATCAGTCCACTTGTACGAAACACAGCATCTATTAATTGCACGTTGCCGCCACAGTAGAACGCAAGCTTTAAGCACAAGGCAAAATCGGCGCGGCTTTGGTCGGAATCGCGGCAAATTCCCGCCATAAAGTCACTAAAATTCCGGTCATTTTTCGCCCGTTTTAGCACGTCATCGACCGTTAACGCCGCGCTGACTAATGTTTTATTAGTGACCGCGTCAGCGACCTTATTTGCTGTTGTGTCTGGCAAATAGTGGTTAACCCATCGGTCAAGCTCTTGCTTGCTTTTCTTTTTTATGGCTTTCTCAGTGCCTAAGTTTTGCCCTGTCACGGTTAAAAATCGTATATTTGCGTATATCTCCATATTGCCGCGTCTTTTGCGTACTGGCTGCCAATCTACTGGCGCATAAAAGAGAATATGTACACCGTCACCGCTTGGCGACGCTTCAGCATAAGTCGCCATATCCTCGATGATGTCGCATACATCCTGACTTATTCGCCCGTCAATGATGCAATCATCAATATCAATTCCACACAATCCATTGCCTAACGTGATGCCAACACGTTCCCCTGTTACATCTGCAAACGTGTATCCTACGTCTTTGGAGACATCAAAGGGCAAGCCGCTTGGATGATAAGGCACTTTGCCCACCTTGCCATTTTTGCGCTGAATTGGTCGCCACTCGCACCAGATAGGCATGCTTAATAATTCGCTTGGTATGCTGCTTTGTAGTTCGTTTAACATGGTATTACGCCTTATTTTGGGCAAAAAAAAGGCTAGTTGTCGTTTGCAACTGCTAACTAGCCGTTTTTTAAAAATGCTGTGTTACGTGGTTACATATACACTTGCCAATCTTTATTGGCGGCATACGCTGCGTCATCACGCTGAGCCACCCAACCGGCGCGGCCTTGCCAAATCTCGGACGGCTTCTTGTTCAGAAACTGTGCAATCTTCAAACGTGCATCAACGCTGCCTTGCCCATTAATCGCTTGATAAACAAGCTCACGCTTTAATTTCATTACATTTGCAAAGTTGACAACCGTGCCATGTTTAACGCGGATTGCGTTGATAATTTCGCGCTTATTCATGTTAAATTAACCCCTTTTATTTTCAATGATGCTTGCACTTGTTGCGCCTTTTCTTGCCCCATACCTAAAGCTTTTAATTGCGCTATAGATGGGTTAGAAATGCCCTGCTTATATAATTGGTTTACCCACTCGTTAACGCTTCTTGCTTCATTGCGCGTACTGGTATCTGTACCTAATTGGGTAGCACTTACCTTGCGCAGCCAGTCGGGTATACTCAGGTGTACCCCTTTAGATTCGCGTACTTGCATAAGTCCACTACTTAACAAGATAAGCCCCAGCAGTTCGAGAATAATGCCGCGTGAGTAGTTAAAAGCGGTCTGTGCTTTATCACTTCCTAAGCGATTCCAGAAAGTAACTGCGCCCACTTTTGCCTGTAGTTTTTTAATTTCTGCAAGCGTTTCAATTTCACGGTTT
>QKBZ01000445.1 GCA_003245895.1 Beggiatoa sp. | reverse complement strand
ATTGCGTTGTGTGTCTAATAAATTTTCATGGTCTAACAAAGATTCAGCTAAACCCACAATACCTTGAATCGGGGTTTTTAATTCATGTGAGGTATTGGCTAAAAACTCATCCTTTAATTGATTTAATTGCTGTAATTCTCGGTTACGCCCTTCCACAGCAGTGAAAGAGTGTTGTAAATGTTGTGCCATCAGGCTAAAGGCTTGAGCCAGTTTACCTAATTCATCATTACGATCTACAGGTAATGTATGATGCCATGCACCATTGGCTAATTGTTGTGCAGAGTTTAAAAAGTCATGTGAACCAACACTTTCAACACCTAATAACAATTGTCGTAAAGGTTTTAAAATGCTGTGTGCCATTAAATAGGCTAAAATAAAAGTCACCGTAATGCATAAGGCCATGAGACTTAATAAATTAATAATGGCATGTTGTATCGCTGTTGCATATTGATCCGTTCGCACGTGAATGCCTAACTGTGCAACAACTCTATGCTCAATATCATATAGAGGATAATTATAAGATAAATACTCGCCTAGCTTTAAATTTTGATTAAATTGGCTGTTGAGCCAGTTAGCTGAGGAAAGCGAGCTAAAATCCATTGCTGAGTCATCAGCTTGCGGAACGACTTGTTCCATTTGATGTGTTTGCAGTGACACTTTAATGCCTAACATTTTTTCTAAAGTGACATTAAATTCTGGCGTATCACTCAAAATATGCCGCACTAATAAAGTACCTACCCGATTGCTGTTATCGAAAATAGGCACACCAACAGATAAAGTTAATGCAGTGTTTTGTCCCAGTTGTAAAGACTCGATACTGGCTAATGCATGTTCATGAATAAAGGATTGCTGTAATAATGGAGTGGGGTCTAGGTCTGCTAACTGCGATTGCAAAACAACATTATATTCTATACCTGTTTCTGCAATACGAATTTGATTTACATCAAACACTTGAATATGGCAGTTTTTAAACTCTTGGCTTTGCGAGTGTAATATTTGCTCTAACTTATCGGTGATTTTGAGTTGTGTAAACAATTGAAAGCCACGGTTTGCAGCAATACTTAAAGTAAAGTTTTTTAATTCATCTAATTGACTGTTATAGACTAATCTTGCCACTTCGGTATATTTTTCCATATTGTCAATCGCTTCTTGATGAATGACTGAGGAAAAATAGCGAATAGCAAAAATAGTGGTGGACACACCGGTTAAACTGGTGGTAATAAAAAAAGCAATTAAGAGTTTATAACGTAGTTTCATTGCGATTGCTTAAACAAGTGAGCGACCAAGCTCCACCTTAAATGTTAGACATCAAGCCTCAATGTCTCGTGTTCTTGGAAAAACCCGCATTCTGATAAATGAACGAGTTATGGCATAATAGTGTATAAATCTGTTTAACCTGACGCGATGATGCCACGACTATGACCCAACGGCTTACTATAACCCAACCCGATGATTGGCATTTGCATGTCCGCGATGGTGCGGCAATGGCAGATGTGATTGGGGCGACGACACGATGTTTTGCCCGGGCGATTATCATGCCCAACTTAAACCCGCCGATTATCCATACTGAGGCCGCGTTGGCGTATCGACAACGTATTTTAGTGGCTTTGCCTGCCGAGACCACGTTTCAACCG
The DNA here is from genome assembly GCA_003245895.1 of Beggiatoa sp. Taxonomy (GTDB): domain Bacteria; phylum Pseudomonadota; class Gammaproteobacteria; order Beggiatoales; family Beggiatoaceae; genus SZUA-411. The sequence goes on along the minus strand of QKBZ01000445.1, from coordinate 6,151 downwards.
TTAATGACCTTATATTTAACGGACAATACGACGGCTGAGGAAATCCAGCGCGCAAAAGACAGTGGCGTTGTGTTTGCCGCGAAATATTATCCAGCAGGTGCTACCACTAATTCCGATAATGGCGTAACGCAATTAGCTAACATTAAGCCAGTCTTAGCTGCGATGCAAGCCGCAGAAATGCCTTTATTAATTCATGGCGAAGTGACTGATCCTAAAGTTGATATTTTTGATCGCGAAGCAGTTTTTATCGAAACAATTTTACAACCATTACGACAAGAATTTCCTGAATTGCGTATTGTGTTAGAGCATATTACCACCGCAGATGCAGTGCAATTTGTGTGGGAAAGTGATAACCGTTTAGCAGCCACCATTACTGCGCATCATTTATTGATGAATCGCAATGACATTTTCCGTGGTGGCGTGCGTCCACATCATTATTGTTTACCGATTTTAAAACGCGAAACCCATCGCCAAGCGTTGTTGAAAGCAGCCACCAGTGGCAGCCCTAAATTTTTCCTCGGCACAGACAGCGCACCGCATCCGCGCCATGCAAAAGAATCAAGCTGTGGTTGTGCAGGTATGTACAGCGCACCTGCGGCAATTGAGCTATATGCAGAAGCCTTTGCTGAACGCGATGCTTTGGATAAATTAGAAGGCTTTGCTAGTTTTTATGGTGCCGATTTTTATCGTTTGCCACGTAATCAAGGTCAAATTTGTTTAGAAGCCACTGAATGGGAAATGCCTGCCAGCTTTAAATTTGGCGATACAGAGATTATCCCATTACGTGCAGGTCAACGCATTGCGTGGCAATTGGTGGACACATGCAGTTAACAGAGATTGTCAATTTACCGGTCAATAAACGGTTTCGCGGTTTTTTACCGGTCGTCGTCGATGTTGAAACCGGCGGTTTTAATCCTAAACGCGATGCTTTGCTCGAAATTGCAGCGGTGATTTTAGATGTCAATGAGCAGGGCTTGTGGTATCAAGCAGAAAGCTTTAATTGCCATGTGTATCCGTTTGATGGGGCTAACTTAGATTCGGCTTCTTTAGAGTTTACGGGGATTGATCCGTATCATCCGTTCCGTTTTGCTGTGTCTGAGGCTGAAGCGTTAAAAACCATTTTTGATCCGGTTAGGGAAGCGATTAAACGACATGGTTGTACTCGTGCGGTATTGGTGGGACATAACCCGTCGTTTGATTTGAGTTTTCTCAATGCCGCCAGTGATCGGGTGAAAATTAAACGCAATCCATTTCACCCATTTAGCACCTTTGATACTGCCACTTTAGGCGGTTTGATGTTTGGGCAAACCGTGTTAGCGCGGGCAGTGCAAACAGCAGATTTAGAATGGGATGGCGATCAAGCGCATTCGGCTTTATACGATGCAGAGCGTACAGCAGATTTATTCTGCACTATTGTGAATTTGTGGCGTAGTCATGTGTTGAGTGAAGCTGGGTCGCTGACTGAATCTTCTTAAAAAACAGGCTGTAGGGCGGATAAGGCGTAAGCCGTCATCCGCCGCTAATGTCGCATGACGCTTCGCTTATGCGACCTACAACTAATCAATCCCCAATTCCGACCACAATTGATCCACCCGTTGCTTAACATCTTCACGCATCACAATCGGGCGACCCCATTCGCGTTGGCTTTCGCCTGCCCATTTGTTCGTCGCATCAAAACCAATTTTGCCGCCTAAACCTGATACCGGCGAGGCAAAATCTAAGTAATCAATCGGTGTATTTTCAATCAAGGTAGTGTCGCGCACAGGGTCCATGCGGGTAGTCATCGCCCAAATCACATCTTGCCAGTTGCGCACATCGATGTCGTCGTCAGTGATGATGACGAATTTAGTGTACATAAACTGTCGTAAAAATGACCAAACGCCTAACATTACCCGTTTCGCATGACCGGCATATTGTTTTTTAATGCTGACCACCGCCATGCGATACGAACAGCCTTCTGGTGGCAAGTAAAAATCCACAATTTCAGGAAACTGTTTTTGAATAATCGGCACAAACACTTCATTTAAGGCCACGCCTAAAATCGCCGGTTCATCCGGTGGTCGTCCAGTGTAAGTGCTGTGATAAATCGGTTGATCACGGTGTGTAATGCGCTCAATGGTGAAGACAGGGAATTTATCTTGCTCATTGTAATAACCGGTGTGATCGCCAAAAGGTCCTTCCATCGCTGATTCATTCGGATGCAAAAAGCCTTCTAATATGATTTCCGCCCGCGCAGGCACTTGCAAATCATGGCTAATACAGCGCGTTAATTCGGTGCGTCCGCCGCGCAATAAACCGGCAAAAGCATATTCCGATAAGCTGTCAGGGATCGGTGTCACAGCCGCTAAAATAGTTGCCGGATCAGCCCCTAATACCACCGCAATCGGAAACGGCTCATTTGGGTGTGCCTGTTTCCATTCTAAGAAATCTAAAGCCCCACCGCGATGTGATAACCAACGCATGATGACCTTATTACGACCGATGACTTGCTGACGGTAAATGCCCATATTCTGCCGGTTTTTATTCGGCCCTTTAGTCACCACTAAGCCCCATGTAATCAATGGTGCTGCATCTTCAGGCCAACAGGTTTGAATCGGCAGTTTGGCTAAATCGACTTCATCGCCGGTTAACACATGAGTTTGACACAACGCGTTTTTCGTCACTTTTGGCGGCATGTTCAACACTTGCTTTAACATGGGCAATTTATCGAACAACTCGCGGAAACCTTTCGGCGGATCAGGCTCTTTCAAATAGGCTAATAATTTGCCGATGTCACGCAAGGCCAGCACAGAATCCTGCCCCATGCCTAAGGCGACACGTTTAGGTGTGCCGAATAAATTACCTAATACGGGGATTTGAAAACCAGTAGGCTGTTCAAACAACAAAGCAGGGCCTGCACGTCGCAAAGTGCGATCACACACTTCGGTCATTTCTAACACAGGACTGATAGGCGTTTGGATACGACGCAGCTCACCTTGCTGGGCAAGCAGGTCAAGAAAATCGCGGAGGTCGTGGTAATGTGTCATAGCTGCGGACTATAACACAGCTATTCTATCGCGCAACTGTGTTGCTGCGTGCTTTATTTTAACGGTGTGTTGGCTTTGACATTGACTGAATTTCGACAAAGCTGCAACACATTGACAGTTGCCGTGTCTGCATGCTGAGTATACAAAAGTACACACTGCTGATGTGAAAAAGCCTTCTGAAAATCAATGGCTTCACCATTTGCCATCGTTGCAGAGAAATTAGCATTGTCATGAGTGACAACGCTATCCGTGTGCCAGCGTGCAGATTGATGTGCAGTGGCAAATTGCCAGTGATCCCAGACGAAATAGCCTAACACCCATACAGCCAGCAGCAGCCCAGCCAAAATTAAAGAGGTTGGCACCACGGGCGTTGCGTGAATCGGCGGTTTAATTGCTTGCCAATCGGTCATTTGAGGTTCACCTGTTATCGTTATTTCCACAACCCATGCGGGATAATACCTAGGGAGCAATTTTTATTCCCGTGTATAAAATGTGCTGGAAAGCATCGCGCATGGCGGATATTAGGTGCTGAATCTTCCTGAACTCTGCTAAACTTAGAACTAATTTTAAGCGTCACCTAAACTGAAATACATTTAAGGTCTTACACGAAGGCTCCCCGCATCCCCTCGTGTTTTAGCAATGGTTCGGGTAGGATTGTTGCTTATTACAAATTCAAACGCTGCTCACATCCACCTTAATCAAGGAGAAATCACTTGTTATCCCTAGTCGTAAAGGGACAAAGTGCTTGTTGATTAATCATTGTTTTGCTGTACTTAAGATTTAAGCAATTACAGTGTGAAATAGCGAACAAATGAACTTACTTTTATATTTCATTAACTGAATGACTGACAACAAATCACAAAAATTTATTAAGGAATGTAGCTAATGGCGGTTGAACTCTACAATGACGGTAATCACAAGTGTATCGCTTTTTATGATTTAGTTTCTGGGGAAGGTGTACAAGCGAATCAATTTTTGGTTGTGAACGGCGAGCACTCGGCCTTATTAGACCCTGGTGGTGATTTAATTTATAACGATTTATTCATGCAGTCGTATAAGTATTTATTCACTAAAAATTTAGAATTTGTTATTGGTTCTCATCAAGACCCTGACATCATTTCTTCTTTAAATAAATGGCTGGTTGGTAGTGATTGCAAAGTGATTGTGCCTGCCATTTGGTCACGTTTTATCCCCCATTTTGCCCCGCCAGGTAAGTCACGTGAACGTTTAATCAGTATTCCTGATCGAGGGATGGATATTCGTTTAGGTAATGCCGTGTTAAAAGCCTTACCTGCACATTTTCTCCATTCCGAAGGTAATTTCCAATTTTACGACCCTATTAGCAAAATTTTATTTTCAGGCGATTTAGGTGCTTCCATTTTAGATAAAAACGAATCTTTACCCGTAACCGATTTTGCAGCACATATTCCACACATGGAAGGATTCCACCGCCGTTATATGTCCAGCAATAAAGTGTGTCGTTTTTGGGTTAAAATGGTGCGCCAACTGGATTTAGAATGGATTGTGCCACAACATGGCCGACCATTTCGGGGCACTGAAATGATTAACAATTTATTAAATTGGATTGAAAACTTAGAATGTGGTGTCGACTTGATGACACAAGAACATTATCAATTGCCTTAATTGTCCTTTATGCAAGGCAAGTCTCTCAATTAACATATGGGTTAATTGAGTCATGATTAGATTAAGTTTTAAAAGGAACACACTGATTTAAACATTATTAAGTCAGTGGGCACAGGGAGGCCGATGGAGGCAAGTGCTTTATGATAAGCATAAGACACAGGCAGTGTCTTAGCGCCCCCCACATTGACAGCAGGCGACAGACAAGTTTGCTATCCTCCCTTAAAGCAAGCGCGCACAAACGATAAAAAAATATTATTCATTTAATAAAAGATGTAAAAAAAATCAGTTTTTGTTCGCTGTCTCTGCTAAACTAGCGCGTATTTTATGGAGCATGCTGCCATTTCCCAGCAATACTCGCTACTTTTTCCTTGATTACTCAGGAGTCTATCATGAGAGACAATTTATTGATGCGCCTGTTGTTGTCGATAGCGGGTGTCACGGCTTGTGTGGTTACCAGTATGAGCAGTCTGCCTGTGATGGCAGATGATATGCCACAATATAATCCGCCTGCGGTGAGTGGTGCGCCTACTCGTCGGGTAGGGGGTGGTACACGTGGGGCAGGTGATGCAAATCCACCGGTTTTAGCCTTATTAGCACCAAGTTCGGTTGGCTTAACTTTACAAGCACAACCTTTATTATATTGGTCTTTATCTCAGCCAGTTGATAAAACCGTAGAACTGGCCATTCATTATGCGGATCCCATGACTTATGGTTTTGATCCCATTCTAAAAACCGAATTAAAGTCCGTTGCCGTTGGGGTACAAGCCTTAAGCTTAGCGGATTATGGGATTAAGTTAGATGCTGACGTTGAATATGAGGTCAGTTTAGCCTTAATCCTAGAGCCTGAAAAAAGATTAAATGATGTCATTACTTCCGCGACCATTTTGCGTGTTAGCCCAGAGACGGTGAAAAACTTAGACACGCAAGCGGCATTAACGCCGAACCTGCTAGCGGAAAACGGAATATGGTATGATGCGCTGGCAAATTTATCAGCGCAGATTGCCCAGCAACCGGAGCAGCAAGCGCAGTTGCGGCAGCAACGGGCGCATTTATTAGAGCAAGTAGGCTTATCTGTGCGACCTCAAGCACAGGTTGATATTGTGGTTTTGCCTGAAACGGCATCATAATCCCTTCACGCTCAGCACAGATCACTGTTGTGGCAAGCGCGGTGATCTGTGCACACAGGCACTACGCCTGAACCTGCTACCGAAGACAATAATAAGTCTAAAGCCGTTAGGCCAACGATTTCCTTACTCGGTAAAAAAACCTAAACCACTACTGCTTTTATAGAGGGTTAGTTAATCATTATGATATTGGAAAATTACCTGCCAATTCTGATGTTTATTGTGGTCGGCATTGCTGTTGGATGCGGCCCAATTCTCATCGGCTTTTTAATGGGCACCAGAAAGCCTGACCATGAAAAAACTTCACCTTATGAGTGCGGTTTTGAAGCGTTTGAAGATGCACGGATGCAATTCGAT
>QKBZ01000342.1 GCA_003245895.1 Beggiatoa sp. | reverse complement strand
ACTGAAATGCCTGCTGAAGCTTCAGAAACTGAGGCAACTGCTGAAACTGCGCCTGAAGCCGAAGCGACTAGCGAAGCAATGACTGAAGAAGCAGCAACTGAAATGCCTGCTGAAGCTTCAGAAACTGAGGCAACTGCTGAAACTGCGCCTGAAGCAGAAGCTACTAGTGAAGCAATGACTGAAGAAGCAGCGACTGAAATGCCTGCTGAAGCTTCAGAAACTGAAGCTACTGCCGAAGCTGCACCTGAAGCAGAAGCTGCTAGTGAAGAAATGACTGAAGAAACAGCGACTGAAATGCCTGCTGAAGCTTCAGAAACTGAGGCAACTGCTGAAACTGCGCCTGAAGCCGAAGCGACTAGCGAAGCAATGACTGAAGAAGCAGCAACTGAAATGCCTGCTGAAACTGCGCTTGAAGCAGAAGCTACTAGTGAAGCAATGACTGAAGAAGCAGCGACTGAAATGTCTGCTGAAGCTTCAGAAACTGAAGCTACTGCCGAAGCTGTGCCTGAAGCGGAAGCTGCTAGTGAAGAAATGACTGAAGAAACAACGACTGAAATGCCTGCTGAAGCTTCAGAAACTGAAGCCACTGCTGAAACTGCTGAAACTGCATCTGAACCAGAAGCAACTAGCGAAGCAACGACTGAAGAAGTCTCAGAACCGGCTGTTATTGATATAACACCAGATGTTGCACCACCTCCCGCTTCAACAGATTTGATGAAACACCCAGTTGTGGAATTTTTAATGGGTTTAGGTAGTGTAATTGCGTTATTCTTGCTATATCTTCTGTTTACAAACTTCTTGCACCAACGTAGCCAACGCCGTAAAAAATAAGGCTGTTTGCTAAACACTCAACATGCCAGCCGTTTACATGGCTGGCATGTTCGACTAATTGCAAAATAGATTGCAATCCAAATCAATATATTATTGATTTATCAATCAGATATAAACTAAACCCTTTTGTGTTCAGATTGCGAAAACCGCGAGGATAAGGGTATAGTACGCGCTATCAATTAACGCCTAGCACTTAGGCGCAAATCTCATCACCCTGCACAATAAGATCATGACTAACAAAACCCCTCTTTACGAACAGCACATACAATCAAATGCCAAAATGGTTGATTTTGGTGGTTGGGACATGCCATTACATTATGGCTCTCAACTTGAAGAACATCGGCAGGTTAGAACGGCTGCGGGTGTTTTTGATGTCTCGCATATGACGGTCGTAGATGTTAGCGGTCAACAAGCTGCCGCGTTTTTGCGTTACTTAGTGGCAAACAATGTCGATAAGTTGCAAACCGAAGGCAAAGCACTGTACACCTGCATGCTTAATGAACAAGGTGGCGTGATTGATGACTTAATTGTGTATTATCAAGCACCTGAACAATATCGTTTAGTGGTAAATGCTGCCACCCGCTACAAAGATTTAGCATGGATTCAAAAACAAGCGTCAAATTTTGTCGTAGATATTAAAGAACGCCCTGAACTGGCAATGTTAGCCATTCAAGGCCCTGAAGCTCGAGATTTAACTAAAGCCTTATTGCCTGAGGCGTTACAAGCCCCAGCAATGGCATTAAAACCCTTTTCTGCTTGTTGGAACGATAGCCATTTTGTCGCTCGCACGGGATATACCGGTGAAGATGGCTTTGAGGTCATTTTACCCGCCTCAGATGCCGTGAGTTTATGGCAAGGTTTATTGACCGCAGGCGTGAAACCTGCCGGTTTAGGTGCACGCGATACCTTGCGTATTGAAGCCGGTATGAATTTATACGGCACTGATATGGATGAAAATATCAGCCCATTGGCCTGTGGGCTGGAATGGACAGTGGCATGGGAACCTGCTGAGCGTGACTTTATTGGTCGAGCCGCCATTACAGCACAAAAAGCCAGCGGTGATTATCCAATGTTTACCGGCTTGATTTTAACGGAAAAAGGTATACTTCGTAGTCATCAAGTAGTGGACTTAGCTGATGGTCGTAGCGGCGAAATCACCAGTGGTACCTTTTCGCCAACCTTAGGTTTTTCCATTGCGATGGCGCGTTTACCTCAAACCACAGATGAAACGGTGACGGTCAACATTCGTAATAAGACATTTCCCGCCCGTATTGTAAAACCACCCTTTGTCCGTATGGGCAAAGCGTGCATTGATATAGCTAAATAAAAGAGAGAGTTAATACAATGAGCGAGCTTCCTAGCAGTTTAAAATACACCAGCTCCCATGAGTGGGTATTATTAGAAGATGATGGCATCGTGATCGTGGGCATCACTGACCACGCACAAGAATTATTAGGCGATTTAGTGTTCGTTGATTTGCCAGAAATTGGGCAAGAAATGAGTGCGGGCGAAGAATGCGCGGTTGTGGAGTCAGTTAAAGCAGCTTCTGATGTGTATAGCCCTATTGATGGCAAAATCGTTGATGTGAACACCAATTTAACGGATGAGCCGGAGTTAGTGAACAACAGCCCTTATGGTGATGGTTGGTTATTTAAACTCAAACCCGCAGATGCAACCGCTTTAGACGATTTATTGTCGGCTGATGATTACAGCCAAGTGATTGCTGAAGAAGGTTAAGCTTGAGTGTGGCCGCGTTTGCGGCCCTTGCCCATTTATTTGAACACGACAGAGAGCACCAGTTGTTATGTCTTATATTCCCCATACGCCGGAAGAAATTGAGCAAATGCTAGCCACCATCGGTGTGGGTAGTATTGAAGCTTTGTTTGAAGAAATTCCTGCTGAGTTACGTTGCCAGCAAATTAATGATATTCCATCTCAATTATCTGAAATGGAAGTGACGCATTTGATGCGGGAACGCGCCGAACAAGACGGCGGCTCTACATGCTTTATCGGCGCGGGGGCTTATGAGCATTATATTCCGGCGGCAGTATGGGAATTGACTACACGCGGTGAGTTTTATTCTGCTTATACACCTTATCAAGCAGAAGCCAGCCAAGGCACTTTGCAGTTGTTATATGAATATCAAAGCATGATGACCAGCTTAACTGGCATGGATGCGTCTAATGCTTCGTTGTATGACGGTGCTTCAGCATTGGCAGAGGCGGTATTGATGGCGGTGCGTTTGAGCAAGATGAAGTCTACTCAAATTTTAATGCCTGCCACTGTGCATCCGATTTATCGCCAAGTGGTGCATAGTTTGACCTCTCAACAAGGGGTGACTTTGATTGATGTGCCTTATGATGCACAAACCGGCATAACCGATTTAAGCAAGTTACCTGAAGACACTAGCAGCATTTCTGCGCTGGTGATTCCACAGCCTAACTTTTTCGGCCATTTAGAGCCAGTAGATGAATTAACCGACTGGGCGCATCAGCGTAAGCTGAAAGTGATTGCGTTGGTGAATCCATTGACCTTATCAGTTTTAAAATCGCCTAAAGAATGGGGCGAAACGGGAGCTGATATTGTCTGTGGTGAAGGGCAACCGCTGGGCATTCCAATGTCGTCCGGTGGGCCTTATTTTGGTTTTATGTGTTGTAAAAAAGAATTTGTGCGCCAAATGCCCGGCCGTATTGTCGGTCGCACGGTTGATTTAGATGGCAACACGGGTTTCACTTTAACCTTACAAGCCCGCGAGCAACATATCCGCCGCTCTAAAGCGACTTCTAATATTTGTACTAATCAAGGCTTAATGGTGACTGCGGCGACTATTCATATGTCGATTTTAGGCGCAGATGGTTTAGCACATGCCGCCCGCAGTAGTTATCACAATACACATACTTTAGTGCAGCAGTTGACGGCGTTAGAGGGGGTAAAAACCGTCTTTAATAGCCCGTATTTCCATGAAGCGGTTTTACATCTGGAAAGCAATGCGGCAGTAGATGAAATTTTAAAAGCCCTTGCTGCGCAACATGGCATTTTAGCGGGTTATCCGCTCGCCGCTTGGTATCCTGAGTTGGATAATTGCATTTTAGTCTGTGCCACGGAAATGCGCACCGCAAAAGAGATTGCGCATTATGCACAGTGTTTAGCCGCTACGCTTGCGCAAGCGGATGAATTGCCTGTCGCGGCGACTATTTAGTTCTTCGTAGGATGGGCTGAGGCACGAAGCCCATCTGTCGCGACAACCCAGCGTCGCGGTAAACGATGGGCTTCCTTCGTCAGCCCATCCTACACAATTTAATGCCATGTTAGGGTTGAGGTTAGCCTTAACCCACCTCACACAAGTTACGAGACTTGCACCACATTTATTTCGCAACTGGAGAGGATAACATCATGGCAACAATCACTTTAAAAGGAAATGCCTGTCACACCAACGGTGATTTACCTGCGGTTGGCAGTCCTGCGCCTGCATTTCGCTTAACTGGTGGGGATTTAAGCGACGTAGGCTTAGGCGATTTTGCAGGCAAGAAAAAATTATTAAACATCGTGCCGAGCTTAGACACCGCAGTCTGTGCAACATCGGCACGAAAATTTAATGAAAAAGCAGCAAGCTATAGTAATACCGTAGTATTGGTTGTATCGTCAGATTTACCCTTTGCGCAAAAGCGCTTTTGCGAAGTGGAAGGCTTAAACAACGTCATTCCGCTGTCTATGATGCGCAGCCGCAATTTTGCTAAAGATTACGGTGTGTTGATTGAAGATGGCCCTTTAGCGGGCATTATGGCCAGAGCCATCGTAATCATTGATGAATCTGATAAAATTAGTTATATCCAATTAGTTCCAGAAATCGCTCAAGAACCGGATTATGATCGTGCGTTAGCGTTGCTCTAAACTGAGCACCACGCCGGTCATCTTGCGGTCCGGCGTTTTACAATTTACACGACTAAAAGTTGAGTGTATTTATGAAAAAGATGATTTTAACGTGCAGTTTAGGGCTATTGTTGAATAGCGGTTATGCACTGGCAACGGACGTAGACTTTAGCGGGACTTATGTCATTAACTCAGCCACCAATGCGCAAGAAGCTACCTTTGGTAACATCACGGTGCTTGATGACAATGATATTCCTACCACCCAAACCATCAAACTTTCATTTGATAAAGAATTAGGCCGTTTTTTTGTCTATGATGCCTTACCGCAAGTTGTCGATGGTCAGTTGTTGCAAGCGCAATTACAAGGCTCGGTGTGGAAAGGCGATTACGACACCAACAACAATTATTACCTAACTACACTGACGTTTATCAGCGTGGAAAATGGTTTTGTCGGTGCGCAAGTGATTCACGACACTGGCTCGCCTGATGTCGATAACTACTTACGCGCACAGTTAGCAGGCACCTTATACAGCGAATATTCTGTTTTAAACAAAGACGACGAAGCAGAATGGATTACTGAAGCGGACTATAACGCACAGGTGGTCGCCATTAATGAAGCCAATGCTGAAGCCTTAGCCAAAGCAGAAGAAGATGGTGAAGATTTAGCCAGCGTTGAATTAGACGTTGCGCCACAAATTCTGGCGATTCGTCATCAAGTACGTTTAAAACGGGTGTTAGGTTTAGAGTACCGTCACGCTTCTGCACAATGGGGCAGTGCCAATGAATACCGTTTTACCATTGAAAATGGTGTCTTAAGCGGTGTTATCGGCACACCTAAAGATAGCTATGGTGCTAGCGATGGCATGACGGGTAATGGCGCATTAAATTTAGTGCCTGCTGCTCAGTATGATGCAGAAAACTTATCGTCTGGTGAGTTGGAATAAGTCTTTAGCTTTCCCATTTTTGGTTAATAAAGTGTCTGTGTTTATTCAGGACACTTTATTAACGATGTTCATTCTAGTGTAGGTGTCTTTTTCACCTTATGTCAGTTATTAACTTTAACACTTCTAATCAAACCTTTCGTCAGTTGATGGGTAATGGTTTGACCTACTGCGTGCCACCATTTCAACGTGATTACTCATGGTCTGAAACCCATTGGGAAGAGCTGTGGCAAGACATTTTAAACCTGTTTCAAATAGAACCCGAAGCACAAGTAGAATCTGCACATTACTTAGGTTATTTGGTTTTACAGTCAACTGATAATAAACAGTTTTTTATTATCGATGGTCAGCAACGTTTAACAACCTTAAGTATTATGTTGTTAGCAAGCTTAAACCAATTAAAAAAACTGTCAGAACAAGGCTTAGATGCTGAAAAAAATCAACGCCGACAAGAACAATTAAAAAACAGTTATATTGGTTATATTGATCCTGTTTCCTTAGTACCACACGCTAAATTAGCGTTAAATCGTCATAACAACCGTTTTTATAAAAATTACTTAATTCCTTTAGAGCCTTTGCCACAACGTGGTTTAAATAATTCTGAACATTTATTACGCAAAGCCTTTTTATGGTTTAATGAACATTTAGCTCGTTATGTAGGACAACGGGAAGACAGTGGTGAAGTACTCACAGGGTTTATTGACAAATTAGTTGATAAATTGTTTTTTACTGTAATTACAGTGACCGATGAATTAAATGCTTTTACTGTTTTTGAAACGCTAAATGCACGCGGTGTCCGTTTATCCTCTACGGATTTACTAAAGAATTATTTATTTTCGCTGCTGAGTAATCAGCATGAGAGTGAAATAAAGGCCTTTGAAGAATATTGGGAGCGTATTTTAGGTTTATTAGGAAGCGAGCATTTTCCAGAGTTTTTGCGTGTTTTTTGGAATAGTCAGCACAAATTAGTGCGCAAATCAGAATTATTCAAAACTATTCGTAAACAGGTACAAACGCGCGCTGAAGCCTTTAGTCTCTTACGTGAACTAGATCGTAATGCTGCCATTTATACCGCATTACGCGATCCACAAGATTCATTATGGCAAGATGCTGAGCAGGAAGCCTTAAAACAATTAATTATGTTTAAAGTGCGTCAACCCTTAGCTATGTTAATGGCCTGTTATCAGCGTTTTTATGATACAGAGCGCGATAGTTTTAGCCGTATTTTACGCGCAGTTGCTGTATTATCACTGCGCTATAACGTCATTTGTAATTTACCACCGCCAGAACAAGAACGTGTGTATAACCGTGTAGCATGTGATGTTTCTAATGGAACATTAACACGAGTACAAGATGTTTTGCGTGCTTTGCATGAATTATATCCTGAAGATATACAGTTCAAGGCTGCTTTTACTGAAAAGAGCTTACGCACAACAGATTCTCGTAACAAAAAAATTGTACGGTTTTTATTATTTGAATTAGAACACAAAGCTTCTGGAAATCGTTTTGATTTTGAAAGTGTGCAATATACGATAGAACATATTTTACCTGAACACCCCTCAGATGCATGGTCTTATTTAACAGAAAATAAACAAGAACGCTTAATTTATCGATTAGGTAATTTAACCTTATTAGAGGCTAGCTTAAATCGAGAGATTGGCAATAGTGATTATGCTCAAAAACGTGTAACTTATGAGCAAAGTACATTTCAATTAACCCGTGCAGTTGCCCAGCATTACGACATATGGGATGAAAATAAGTTACAAGCACGTCAAAAACAGCTTGCTGAACGTGCCAGCAGTATATGGCGAATTAATTTTAATTAACGAGTCCTTTTAGTTTCACCCAACACCAACCGAGTAAAACCATGCTGATTTTTGAACACAACAGCCGAGGTCGTACCCGTCCCAGCCATTACCGCCCAGAACAAGCCACCGATTTGCCTGATATTCCAGCGCAATTTTTACGGCAAACACCGCCGAATTTGCCAGAAGTGTCTGAGTTGCAAGCGGTGAGACATTACACACGTTTATCGCAAAAGAATTTCTCTATCGACACGCATTTTTATCCGCTGGGTTCTTGCACCATGAAATATAACCCGCGTGCGTGTAACACTTTAGCGATGCAAGCGGGCTTTTTGCACAATCACCCCGCAGCACCTGCCAGTGTGAGCCAAGGTGTGTTGGCGTGTTTGTATGAGTTGCAAGATATGCTGAAGTCTGTAACGGGTATGAAAGGCGTGTCGTTGACCCCAGCAGCAGGTGCGCAAGGTGAGTTTGCAGGTGTGGCGATGATTCGCGCTTATCATTTAGCACGCGGCGATCATGAGCGTGTCGAGATGTTAGTGCCTGATGCAGCGCATGGTACTAACCCTGCTTCAGCGGTCATGTGTGGTTTTAAAGTTAAAGAATTACCGACTGATAGTTCGGGTGACGTGGATATTGAAGCCTTAAAAAAATTATTAGGGCCGAAAACCGCAGGCATTATGCTGACTAATCCGTCAACTTTAGGCGTGTTCGAGCGCAAAATTAAAGAAATCGCCAGTTTAGTGCATGAAGCCGGTGGTTTGCTTTATTACGATGGCGCGAATTTAAACGCGATTTTAGGCAAAGTACGCCCTGGTGATATGGGTTTTGATGTGATTCATATGAATTTACATAAAACCTTTTCTACTCCACACGGTGGTGGTGGGCCGGGTGCTGGGCCTGTCGGTGTGAGCGAACGCCTTGTACCGTTTTTACCGATTCCAATGGTGGGTAAAAACAGCGAGGGTTATTACTGGTTAAGTGAAGCGGATTGTCCGCAGAGTATTGGTCGCATGACGGCAAACGCGGGCAATATTGGTGTGTTATTGCGGGCTTATGTTTATGCGCGTTTGCTAGGTTGCGAAGGTATGGCGCGAGTTGCAGAGTTTTCGACTTTGAATGCTAATTACCTGTTAGCGATGTTAAGCAAAGCCGGTTTTGATATGGCATTCCCTGAACGACGTGCAACGCATGAGTTCATTTTAACCGTGAAACGACAAGCGAAAGAACATGGCATCACTGCAATGGATTTTGCAAAACGCTTGTTAGATAAAGGTTTCCACGCGCCGACGACTTATTTCCCGCTGTTAGTGCCTGAGTGTTTGTTAATCGAGCCGACAGAAACCGAAGATAAACAGGTGTTAGATGCTTTTGTGCAAGCCTTATGTGAGATTCAGCAGGAAGCAGAGACTGAGCCGGATATGGTGAAGCATGCGCCTTATAGTTTGCCAGTGCGTCGTTTGGATGATGTGCGGGCGGCACGGGAGTTGGATATTGCTTGGTCGCCTGAGGCTTAGTTGAGGCTTGAAGATTGAAAAACTCGTGGTGTTGCGTCGGTGATGCTACGAGTTTGCTATATTTGGCTTAATCATGAAAACATTTGAGTTTATCTTGCCAAGACGACCTATTTCTCACCAAGCTAAAAACACCGAGCATAGACAACAATGGAAAGACTTTGTTTTCGGGCGTGCTTTTCAAAAATGGCAAGGCGCACCGATTGCCAATGAGCGTATTCGCTTTACTGTGGTATATCTTTGTGAAGAAGACCCACCAGATATTAATAACATTATCAAACCTATTCAGGATGCACTTATTGGCCTAGTTTATAGTGATGATAATCTTATTATTGATGTTCAAGGTCATCTACGCATGGCGGATGAACTGATTGATATAACCAATCTGCCACCGTTGTTACAAGAGGTTGTTATTAATGGTGTAGATTGTCTATATGTACGCATTGATTCTTCGTCTGCTTTGGGTAATTTGTTATGAATATTGCGTTAAGTGAACATACTGCGACGCGAATTGTCGCCAAAGAACTCGAAGGGAAGGGATATACCGTGATCTGTGAACCTTCCCCAGAACATATTCCTTTTTCATTAGGAAAATACAGACCTGATTTATTGGCAGTTAAAGGGGATGATAATCTGATTGTTGAAATCAAAATGAGAGAAACATCTGAGCCAGTAAGCTTTTATCGTGAAATTGCGGATGTTGTTAACACGCATCCAAATTGGCGATTTTTGATCATGACTGTACCTAAAAAAACAGCAGAAACTGAATTTGTTGCTGAAATCAAAAATCCTGAGGATATACAGCAATATTTAAATAAAGTATCAAAAGTTTATTCAGTCTCTCCAGAATTATCTATACCTTATTTGTGGAATGCCATTGTCGCGCTACTGAGAAATAAAGCGGCTGATGCACAGTTAAAATATACCGAGCTAACAGAGCGGAGCTTAATCAATCAGCTTTATACACAAGGCGAGCTTTCTGCTGAACAGCATCAAGCATTACTGAAATGGAATACTTTTCGTAATCAAGCAGTGCATGATGTGGATTTTTCTGTGCAACCAGAAGAAGTTAGCAAGATGTTGTCATTCGTTGAGCAATTGTCACAAGAGCAGGCGATTGCTGTGAGTTTGCATTAATAGCAATCAAGGTTTTAAGCCTAATTGTCCTTTACACATAACATCATGCCATACAGCGATTTCAAAACCCTCGAACAAGTCAATCAAACTCTAGGCATTACCATTGAAGCGGGTAATGAACTCTATCGCCACATTGAGCCAATTAAATTAACACAATGGTTTATTGATACCATGAAAATGGCCTATACCAAAGCCATTCGTATTAATACCGAAAGCTCACGGCAAGCATTGATTGTCGATAATGTGCTGATGGAATTAAATCAGCATGTGACCATTAGTTTTTTCTTAGAAAATACTTTTAATGTGGATAGTGCCAAAGGTTTAACAGGCAACCCTGACGGTCTTATCAGTAAAAGTGATAACCAGCTTTATATTACTGCGCCTGTTGTTGTGCTTGTAGAAGCCAAAAAATCGGATTTAGGCAGCGGTCTAGCGCAGTGTATTGCCGAAATGGAAGCTGCTAGATTATTTAATGAGCAAAAAGGTAACGCAATCTCGCCAATTTATGGAGTCGTCACAGATGGTGTGCTCTGGCAATTTTTATCCTTGCAAAATAACACTGTAACCATCGACAGCTATTTTTATAACTTTGATGACGGTAGTCAAATTGTCGCGATTTTGAAGTTTTTTGTGGAAAATAGCCAAGCAGTTTAAATTCCACGCTAAAAGTCACTGCCATTAAGTTAAGGCATGTACGGTTATAGGGTGTGCGAAATCCCACAAGGTATGACGTTTGATAATCCTTTGTCATTGATGTGAGAGGATGTCGCATGACGCTTTGCTTATGCGACCTACAAATACACCTAAAACCGAATCAAATACACCACTGGATAATTCTTAGGCCGACTTTCCGCGCCACCGCTTTCACCAATTTTCACTGTATGGCGATGTGTGCCAGCAGCTTCCACGGTAATCTCATGTCGATGCGCACCATTTTCAGTTGTCCAATACTCTTGAAAATCATTGACATCCTCAGTAATAGAGCGACGTTCTAATTTATCTTTAGTGGTATACCAATAACCTTGTGCGTTTAAACGATGACGGTGTGAACCGTCTAGGGCTGTGCGTGCTGAGTGTACGTGTTCACCCGTGCTGCCTACATCAGCAGAATGTAAATGACCGCGATTGTCATCACCTTGATACTGACCTAAACGACGTTTTGGATCCATTTTGCGGCCTTGATCTAAGCCACGTAAAAACACACCGCGAAAATCAGGCACATTAAACGTGCCTTTTTTACGGTCGCCACCGTAAGTATTGCCAATCGCGTCAAATAGTGCGCTATAACTCTCGGCGGGATAATCCGTACCATCACACACTAACCAACCCGCTTGCACGAGTTGTTTGCGCGTTTCATCGTTTACTTCACCAGCATAGGCAGCGACAGTACCCGCAGGGACGATGTGCGCCATCGCTTGGGCTTTTTCTTCAACGATTTTTAATACATCGTTGATGACAGCGTGAGTTTTCTCAATCTGAGTAGTCACCGCGCCATCGTGTTGGGTCACGGCTTTAATATCCAGCATTAATTTATCATTGAGTTTGTTTAAATTATCAATTTGCTGGGTGAGCAGTTTGTCATTGACACGGTTTATTTGAATTTCATTCAGCAAACGCTCTTGAATCTGCATTAATTGCGTTTGTACTTGCTCTGCTGTAACTAACGCGGCAGCTTCACCTTCGTTAACGCTGCTTAAACTGGTTTGCAACTGTTGTTGTTGCTGTTTGATTGAAGCCAGTTGCAAGTGGAATAAGCCATAACTTAAGCCAACTGATACACAGATGGTGAGTAAAAATAAAACAGGTAAAAACGGTTGCCAATTGAAAGATCGGGATGTGGGTTGCTCAAAATCCATGCTGGAAAGCCTTGTTCAGAGGGAGTGGCTGCTAGGCTGAGTTGCCATTGCTGTGAGGAATGCTCAAAGATTCCAATTTAACAAGCGATGCCACCAAGGGGAATTCTGTGTGCTGTTATCTGCATCAGTCGCAGTGTCGGGTTTCTCGGCTAAATGTGTACGCGCCAATAAGACGGAAATATTATCCTCGCCACCGTGTTCGTTGGCGGCATCGACTAAGCGTTGCGCTAACTGTTCTAACGACTCAGGCAAATTTAAAATTTGCTGCATTTCGCGGTCTTCTAACATATCGTTTAAACCGTCAGAACATAGCAAATAAATATCACCGTTTTGCAAGGCTTGTTCTTGCACATCGACGTTTACCGCATCACTCACGCCTAACGCCCGTGTCACTAAGTTGCGATTTGGCGAATGACGTGCTTGCTCTGGGGTGAAAAAACCGCATTCGATCAACTCTTGCAATACTGAATGATCCAAGGTGATCGGACTTAACACAGCATTGCGCAAGCGATACAAGCGAGAATCACCCACATGGGCAATGCTGATAAATTCTGGTGAAAATAAGGCGGCTACCACCGTAGTGCCCATGCCTTGATATTGGGTTTCTGACTCGGAGGCTTCAAAAATGATGCGATTGGCAGACAACACCGCTTGCTCTAGCAAAATCGAACTGTGATGCAAATTACGATTATTATTAATATATTCGCGTTTTTCGGCGGGTAAGTTAGGCAAATGCTCGCTTAAATGGGTCATGATGGTTTTCACCGCCAAATCGCTGGCGACTTCACCGGCTTGGTAGCCGCCCATACCATCGGCTAACACCACTAAACCCAATTCGGCATCCATTGCCATTGCGTCTTCGTTGTGATCGCGCACCCGTCCTGTATCTGAGCAATATGCTAACTCTAGTTGCATGCCATTTCCTCATCCAAGTACTGACACTGACTCAGTGCAGCCGCTAAGTCTTTGCCAGTTTGAAACCGTTGTGTCGGGTCTTTTGCTAACAATTGTTCTACGATAGCCACGAGTGACACAGATAATTCAGGCCGGTACTGCGCCAGTGCTGGTGGTGCGTCATTGGTAATGCGATACATTAGCGCGGTCATGGTGTCTGCTTGAAACGGTAACTGACCCGTTAGCAATTGATAAAACATAATGCCTAATGAAAATAAGTCCGTGCGTCCATCCAGACATTTCCCCGCCAGTTGTTCCGGTGACATATAGGAAGGGGTGCCTAAAATAACCCCAGTGCGTGTACTGTGGGTATCGGTGATTCGTGCAATTCCAAAATCGGTTATTTTAACCTGTCCAGAGGCTGGATTATACAGAATGTTAGCCGGTTTAATATCCCGATGTACCACCCCTTGACTGTGTGCATAATCTAATGCGTCTGCAACCATTTGTACAAGGGGAATTAATTGTGCTAACGGTAACAAATTATCGGGTTGAGTGTAAGGAATTAAATTGCTGCCTTTGAAAAATTCCATACATAAATAGGCTAATTCGTCTTCTTCGCCTGCATCGTAAATCGAAATGATAGCAGGGTGTTTTAAGCGGCCTGCGGCTTCTGCCTCGCGGAAAAAGCGTGTGGTGGCTTCTTGCAGTTGTTTGGCTTCAAATTCTTGCCCTAAGGCCAGCGTTTTAATCGCCACTAAACGATCCAATTTAGGATCGTGTCCTAGAAACACCGTACCCATCGCGCCTTTACCCAATTCGCGCTCCACTTGGTAACGGCCTAAAGTTGGCTTATCGTTGCCATTGTCTAACACCCATTTTGATAAGGCATTATTACTGCGCAAACCGGCAGGGCGACGCAGTTGGCTAGCGCGTTCTAAGCGGCGTTCTAAATCGCGGTAAGTGGGATTATATTGCATCATATAGCGATAAACAGCCGCTGCACGACGGTATTCGCGTTGTTGTTCATAATCTAAGGCTAAATTATAAAGCTGCCCCATGATCATTTCATCTGGCGGACATAAACGAAATTTTTCAAAGGCTAAATCTAGCTGACCTTGACCTTGAAACGCTAACGCTAGTAAACGGTTGCCTTCTACTGCATCAGGGTGACGCAGAAACGCATCTTGATACGCCATCACTGCGCGTCGTAATTGCAAACTGATGTATGTCACCGGTAATAACAATAGCAGACCTAGCAAGGGTATGGTGATATTTTGGCTAAACAAAATGCTTTCTAAACCAATACCGGCAACGAATAACAGCGCTGTTGCAATCAGTGCCCAAGGCCAGCGCAGGCGCGGCAGTAGTACAATGACATAAGCCAATAATACACACAAGACAGTGACTTGTGCTAACCATGCCCAATCAGGAGATACGAGGAAATCTTGTTGTATTAAGCTAGAGACTGCACTGGCTGTCACCACTAAATTGGCTTGTAGACCAAACGGTGTCATTTGCGCATTTTGGTAAGTTGTCGCGGTAATGCCAATTAACACTAATTTACCGATAAAAAAATCGGTGGTGATGCGACCGCTTAACACATCCACCGCGCTCACGGTTTGCCAGCTTTCGCTTGGATAAAAGCGACTGTATAAATGTAACGCAGGGTCGGTATTAATACGGTATTCACTAAAGCGCACCCCTTGTCCTAAACGTACTTCGATTTGTGGCTGTTCAGGGGCTAACCACTCATGTGCTAACACTAAGGGCAAAGTGGGCAAATAATAGTTTTGGTAGCGTGTGATCAGTGGAATTCGCGCTACATCATCAGGATTAACCGGCAACACGGCAAGGCGACGGCTTTGATGTTGTAAAGCGGTAAATGGTGGATGTAATTGCCCAATTAATGGCGGCTGTGCTGAGGCTAAATAAGTATTGAAATGCTCACTGATCGGGCGCACGGCTTGGGCTAGCACATCGGGAGATAAGCTAGGCAAGGTGGCGGGTAATTGCTCGGTGAGTAGAGCAGGCATCGCTGTGACCACATAACGTACTTGGCGCACAGCACTGATTAACGCTTGATCGCCAGATAATTGATCATGCAAAGCTAATAATTGTTGCTGCAATTGTCGCAAAGCACTAGCAAACTGCTGATTTAATACCGATTGTTGATACTGTTCTAGGATAGCTGTTAAAGCTTGGCGCGTTTTGGTGCTGTTAGTATCCGCAATGGCTTGTGTTAAAGCGGCTTGAATAGCTTGGCTGGCAGCAGGCGCAGTGAATAACGGTTGTTGCGGCGCAAACTGGTTTAAGGCTGCTTGCAACTCACTTAAACCTGTGTTGGGACTGCTGTGATCTAAGGGCAGTACTAAACCAATTAAATCAGCGGATTGTACCGCCTGCAATAACTGCGCATAGTCATTGCGCGGCCACGGCAAATCACCTCTTGCCGCTAAGCTCTCGTCATCCAGTGTGACCAAGACGATTTCTTGATGAGGTGTAGTGGGCAGCGCACGCATATTGGTTGCGTAAAGCTGTTGTTCTAGTGGTGCAGGCCATTGAGTGAGTAGGCTGAGTAAGAACAGCACACTGATCAGACTCAGGCTGCCCCAATCTTTGTACCAGAAAAGTTCTTGCAAATAATTCATGCAACATTCACAACGGTTAATTTTTATCGACAGTGAAGCCGTAGCAGCATGTGCCTTAGCATCTTGTGCCATTTGCAGTGCAATTCAAAGCACTTTTAACTCAGTAGACAAAAATCAGGCCAATCTAAATAGGTCGCTGCAATTAGGTTAAGCACATGTAGGTCGGATAAGGCGATAGCCGTCATCCGACATAACGCGGTTGAAGCTTGAACCAAGCGACTTACGGCGGATGACGGCTAACGCCTTATCCGACCTACAAGACCGTGCCAAGGCTTAACTTAATGCTAGTGAGCTAAGCAGGTAGGATTAAAGGCTAAATAAAGCAGATAAATGGCATATAACTTGCGTTTTTCGCTCTCTCAGGCTTAAGGGCATCTATTATGATACAGGCAGAAAAAGTTAAAAATTTAGATATAAAACAAGAGCTTAAAAATATACGTTACGTGCCGCTGAAGTACACGTTGATGGGTGCCTTTTTAAGCTTAATTTTGATTTTGTTATTAGTCAGCTCTATCGGCGACTATGTCAATACACGCTATACCTTGACACATTTGCATCAGGAGTTTCAGCAACAAACTGAAAATAATATCAATACTGTGATTAAAGTGGTGGATACCAGTCAACAAGTATTGATTGATGCCATGAGGCAAAAAGTCCAAACTTATTTAAATATACTTTATGAGTCGTATCAGCCGAATAGCCTACCGACAGTCACGCCGCTGTCTGAACAACATCAAGTGACGGTGCAAGTTTTCGATCTCACCGGTAAGTTAGTGTTTAACTCCGCATCCGATATGGCAGATTTGCTACCCGATACCCCGTTGACAGGTGCGGAAATCCGCTTTGGTCAATTGCAAATCGGCTCTGGTTATCGCCCGCCCATTTATTACAGCGCAGAACGCTTAAGTGCTGATCAGCAATACCAACTGCGTGTGGTTTTAAAGTCTTCAGAATTCAGCACTTTAATGAGTGAATTAGACTTAAGTAATATCACGCAACGCTTACGCAATTTAAACACCATGCTGGATTATGTCCGCGTCTTCTCACCAACAGGCGAGTTGCTTAACCAAAGCAATTTTAAAGCGGATGCCCATTTATTACATATTTTGCAACAAGTTGCGGAAACCCGTGCCACTTATACCGTTGAGCAACCAGAGCGGCAACGTATTATCAAATACAGTTATTTAGGCTTAGCTGATGCACAAAATAATAAAATTATTGAATGGACATATAACACGCGCAATTTGCAAGATGGTTTAAAACGTACGGTTGGTTTTAATTTACTGATTGCACTGGTTTCAATTAGCTTAAGTATTGTATTAACACTACTCATTGCTGCGCATATTACCAAACCGCTGAAACAGTTAGTGGATAGCGTCAATATTATTGCCAGCGGCAACTTGCACTATGAGATACAAGGTAAAGTGCATAATGAATTAAAAGTGTTAAAAAGCAGCATTGTGATTATGGTGCATAACATGCTGGATTACATCGAAGACATTAAACAAAAGCACCAACAAAACACTGAATTAAAACAATTAGACAAATTAAAAGATGAATTCTTATCTAATACCTCACACGAATTAAGAACACCGATTCACGGCATTATTGGTATTGTTGAATCCTTGTTAGATGGCGCGGCGGGGCAATTGACCGACACCATGCACAATAATTTATCGATGGTGGTGATCAGTGGTCGTCGTTTGATTAACTTAGTGAATGACATTTTAGATTTCTCACGGCTGAAACATAATGACATCGATTTAAATATTCAGCCGGTAGAAGTGCGTGTGATTGCTGACATTGTGTTGACCTTATCGCGCCCTTTAGTGAGCAATCCTGATATACAGTTAATCAATAACTTAGAAGCCAGTGATGCGGTATTAGCCGATGAAAACCGTTTACAACAGATTTTGCATAATTTAGTCGGTAACGCGCTGAAGTTCACTGAAAGTGGTTCAATTGAAATTTTCGGGCAAAAAGACGGCAATATGTTGGATATTTGCGTGCGAGATACGGGGATTGGTATTCCGCCAGAACAGTTAACGCATATTTTTAACGCTTTTGAACAAGGTGATGGCTCTATTGCGCGGATTTATGGGGGTACAGGTTTAGGCTTGGCGATTACACGCCAGTTAGTAGAACTGCACGGCGGTAGCATGCATGTGGAGTCTAAAGTCAAACAAGGTACTAGCATCTTTTTCAGCCTGCCATTGTCAGAAGTGCCGGTGACACAGGCCAGCACTGTGCGCGAAGTGTTGGCGCGGGTGCGTAATAACATCAATGGTCAGCGTTTGGTGTTAGAAGGCCAGAAACGCACGGATACAGTGCCTAAATTAGATGTTTCCTTACAGAAATCTGATGCAGATGAGAGTAGCTCCGAAACAGCGGAAAAATTACGCATCTTAATTGTGGATGATGATCCGATTAACCGGCAAGTGTTAGAAAACCAGTTGCTATTAGAAAACTATGCAGTTTCCTCAGCCGCCGATGGCTTTATAGCATTACAGCTTTTGGAGGAAGCGACCCAGCCTTATGCATTAATGCTATTAGATGTCATGATGCCAAAAATGTCTGGTTTAGAAGTGTGCAAAATTGTGCGTGAACAATGGTCGCCTAATGAGCTGCCAATCATCATGCTTACCGCACGCAATCAAGTGTCTGATTTAGTTGCAGGTTTACAATGTGGTGCCAATGATTATTTAACTAAACCCTTTTCTCGCAATGAGTTAAGTAGCCGCATTAAAACGCATATTCATTTGTCACAAGTCAGCATTGCTTACAGCCATTTTGTGCCGTTGGAATTTTTACATCTATTAGAAAAAGACAGTATTTTAGATGTGAAATTAGGCAATCATGTACAGAAAGATATGACGGTGTTATTTGCCGATATTCGTTCTTTCACCAGTTTGTCAGAAAGCATGACACCTGAAGAAAATTTCATTTTCCTCAATGGGTATTTACGTTATGTCAGTCCTGTAATTCGCCGCCATAATGGTTTTATCGATAAATACATTGGCGATGCCATGATGGCTTTATTCCCTGAAACTGTGGATCATGCCTTACAAGCCGCTATCGAAATGCACCGCGAGTTAGAGGAGTTTAACCGCCAGCGTTTGCAACAAAGCTTAAAACCGATTCGCATCGGCGTGGGCTTGCATACCGGCTTGTTGACTTTAGGCACTATCGGCGAAGAACGACGCATGGAAAGCACGGTGATCAGTGATGCAGTGAATTTAGCCTCGCGGATTGAAGGTTTAACCAAGTTATACGGTTCTTCCATCATTGTCAGTGAACAAGTGCTAAGCCAATTACAAGATTTACAGCGTTATGAATACCGTTTCTTAGGTAAATTGCGTGTAAAAGGCAAACAGCAGCCGGTGCAAGTGTTTGAAATCATCGATTCTGATCCTGAAGAAGTTCGTTTGGTCAAAATCCGCTTAAAACACTTATTTGACAGTGCTTTAACCAGTTATTACGAACGTAATTTTGTGCAAGCAGCCGGTAAGTTTTTCCATATCTTAACCCAGCATAAAGAGGATCGCGCCGCGAGCTTTTATATTCGCCGCTGTGAATATTATATGAAGCACGGTGTGCCGGAAGATTGGGACGGGGTGGAGAGTATTGAGGAGAAATAAGGAGGTATAGTCATAACCGGATGTTTGCCTGCTTGTTCATGTCCGGTTTGAGGGGTAAAGTCAATGATGAACTGAATTCGATAAAAATTATCATTAAAAACAAAGTTATGCTTCTCGTTCCCAAATGCCATTTGGGAATGCAGTCGTGACGTGCTACGTCACGAGTGGACTAAACGACGGATTTAGCTTGATCTTGGAACAAACCCGCGACACAGCGCGTCGTGACTGCATTCCCACGCAGCGTGTCACTGCCATCAAGTTAAGCGATATTGTAGGTCGGATAAGGCGACAGCCGTCATCCGACATAACACAGTTGAAGCTTGAACCAAGCGACTTACGGCGGATGACGGCTAAAGCCTTATCCCCCCTACAAGACAGTGCAAACCCTTAACTTAATGGCAGTGACACGGTGTGTGGGAACGAAAAACCATTGTTTTTACAACAAGTATTTCGTCAAACTCAGGTATGTGCAAAGTCGTCAATAAGCATCACTGACGACTTTACTTAATTGGCTTTCGGAGTGTCAGACGCAGCAAAATAGCTCACCATTTACACCTTAATACCCCGCCTCCTGAATCTTCTGCAATCGCGTTTGTGCTAAACGCGCAATGCTGCTATTCGGATTGCTGCTTAACACTTGCTCTAACACCGCACGCGCAGAGTAATAATCCTTCTGCTCATAATAGACATAGCCAATTTTTAACAAAGCATGCGAACGCTTGGCACTGTTAGGGAAACGCTCTAACAAAGTGTTAAAGGCCATCAGTGCGTAATCAAATTGGCGCAAGGCATAAAATGATTCACCAATCCAATATTGTGCATTGTCGGCTAAATTGCCGTTAGGATAACGGTTTAATAAATCTTGAAACACCGCAATCGCTGATTCAAACTGTTCCGCTTGGATTAAATTAGAACCTTGTTGATATAACTCCGCCTCACTCATGGTGCTGGTTTGGCTGGCTAACATCGGCGGTAATGGATAAGCAGGTAAACTGCTTGTTGCGGTGCTGGGTACAGAGGGTACGCTACTGCCAGATAACACACCTGCGGGCAATGCAGGTACACCGGCAGTGCTTGCGTTACGACTGCTAGTGGTTGCAGGCACGCTGACAGTCGGTGTTGTTACCGTTGTGGGTGCGCTAATGCTGGTGAAATCGCTTGCGCCTGTGCTGGGTAAAGTGGCTGCGCTCTCTGTGCTGCCGCCTCCAGTCATTGCACTCAAACGTTGATCTAAATCTAAATAAATGGTTTGTTGTTGTTGTTTTAATTCGTTTATTTCGTGTGATAACACTTCATTTTCGCCGCGTAAGCCTTGCAACTCACGCTGAAAATTATTCAACATCCGATCTTGTTCTAATAGCATAGAACGCAGCAACACTATTTGTTGCTCTAAACGCTGGGTATCCATTGTAGTGCCAACGGCTTGTTGTGCCCACGCAGGCGCGCTAACACCCAGCCAAAACACGGCCATTACACCCAGTTGCCGAATGCTCATAAGGCAGTCTCCTGATGCAGTTGCGATTATTTTATAGAAGGAATCAATACTTGCGTGAATTAAGCGCATGACAAGACGCTTAATGCTATCGCACACAGGAACAGTGATATGAGTGTGCGCTCAGCAGCAAGAGGAGATGGCGTATTGTTCACATGAACAACACGCCAATATTTTTGCGAGCGATGGGCGTTAGCTAAAGCTCATGGCAGACGCTTATGGGTAAACGATTTCTACCCGACGATTACGCTGCCATGACGCTTCATTATGACCAAACTCTAATGGCATTTCTTCGCCATAACTTAAAGTGGTCATTTGCGCTTCAGAAACACCTAAGATATTCAACATCCGCTTAGCTGAATTCGCACGTTGTTCGCCTAAAGCTAAGTTATATTCACGAGAGCCACGCTCATCGGCATGACCTTCTAAACGCACGATTACGCTAGGATTTGCCGTTAAATAAGTTGCATGTGCTTGTAATAAAGCTTCTGCTTCTGCACGGAGTTGACTGCTGTCAAAATCGAAGTAAATCACACGCTCAGCCGGAACTACGCCATAGGCATTAGAACCAAATTGGCTGCCGTTAATATCAGAGTTGTTAATACCAGAAGTTTGCGTGTTGTCTACAACCACAGGCTGCGCAGGACGTGAGTCCATCGCATTCGGGTCTTCTTCTTGCACATTTTTTGAACTACAACCCGCAACGACTAATGCCGTTAACAATAACATAGAGGAAATTTGACTTTTTTTCATCGAAAAAAACTCCTTAAACAAAGAAGTAATAATGACAAGATTCGTTTTCAGGGTGTAAATAATTCGTGCGGTAGAACAGGGCTAGGCAAACCTAAACCCTATTACTGTAAACACGCCGTTAGCCTATTGCCGACCCTAGTTTTGATTGTGTTGATAAAACGCCTCACAAGCCTTTGTAAAGCGCTGCTCTAACATAGCAGCTAATTCTGCGGTTGCAGGCGGTAACAAATACCAATCGCGCTCAATCTCACGCGCTTCTGCAATTTTATCTTTGCTGGCAACGCCGCCACCGGACATTGCTTCTGATAAACGTGCCACTTGATATGCCATCCGCGCTTCAACTGCATCTGGTGGAGATTCCACCGCTGCTAAAATTTCCATGCGAATACACAAGGTTTCTCGTTGTTTTTGCAACGTGTCATCTGGTGCAATAGCAACACCTTGACAGGCTTGCTCAAAACGACTGGCAATGAGCTGCTCGTCTGAGTGATCTTCTAAGGTGGGGAAGTTTGACCATGTTACCCGTACCTCATCCACTTGCAGTGCATGCTCATCAGCAGACAAGCTTTCTAAGGTTTGACATAACAAGGCTTTTTGTTTTAACAAATCCAATTGCGCCCGCAGCGCAGCGGCTGATTGCGCTTGAATTTGTGTTTCTACATACTCACATGCCGTGCGAAAACGCTTGTCTAAGCCTTCCGCTTGGCGGCGAGGCAAAGGCGCACTCTCACGCCATGCAAGTTGTATTTTTCTTAACTCAGCATGTACCGCCGTAACATCGATGGTTGATGCTGCTTCTGTCGTTGCACTTAAGGCTTCGACTTGTTCACATATTGTTTCACGTTCTGCAATGTGATCTTGTTGCTCGCGACGACGTTCTTCCTGTTGCTGTTTGCGGCGTTCAAACACCACGTCGCATGTGCTGCGGAAGGTTTTCCACAACTGACGCTCAATGCGTCGATCACTTGGCACCGTGACTTGCCATTGCGCTTGCAAATCTTTGACCTGTTCAATTGCATCATGGATGGAGTCAACATCATGAGTCGCGTTGGCTTTTTCGATCAAGCGTTCACGGAATTGGTGATTGCGCCGACGCTCTTGCTCTAATTTTGGCTCTAATAACTGCATGGCCTGTTTGAAGCGCTTTTTCAAGGGTTTGCGCGTTTTGCGATCAGTAGGGCCAATGTTATGCCAGTTTTTCTCAAACTCGCGCACAGCATTGTGGATGGCTTTCCAATCTGGTTGTTCCCAATCCACTGCGGCTGCAAAGGCTTCTAATTCATCACATAAGCTTTCTTTAGCTTGTAAGTTGTCTTGCCGTTGGTGCGCTTGTTCTTCAAAAAAGCTTTGGCAAGGCTTATACGCTTCATTACAGGCTTTATTAAAACGTTCCCAAATCGCTTGCGAGTGACCGGCACTGCCTAATTTTTTCCATTGCTCTTGCGCTTGGCGAATTAAACGCGCGGTTTCTTCTGGATCATCATCTTCCCGATCCACTAATTGCTCGATTTCTTCGCACAATTGCTCGCGTTCAACATAAGTGCCCCAGCTTTCCCAACTGCGCAATTCACGAATCCGCGCCGCTGCTTTTTGCAGACGCGCTTCTAAGGCTTTATAACGCGAAGTGGGCAAGCCATGAATTTGCTCAAATAACTGCAAGCTTTGTTGCTCTAAAGGTAAGGCGGTGTGTAATTCGCCTTTCTCTAATGCAACTTCCATTTCTTGCAAGTCAGCTTTTAACTTAGACACTAATTGATCGCGCTGCGCCACTTGCTGCTCTAAACGCTGTTCTAACTGAGCCGTTGCTTGTTGGAAACGCTGGGTTAACTCTTGCACTAATAACGGCGCAGAGCTAGGCAAGGATAAGGCCGCCCATTGTTCTTGCAGTTGTTTCAACTTAGCGGGTTTCGCCACTTGTGTCAGCGCATGTTCCGCTTTTTGACACAATTGCTCTAATTTGTGTGCTAAGTGATCTAAATTCTGTAACTGGCCATGTACCCGTGTTGCACCATTAAAGGCTTGCTCAAAGCGGGCTTGCCAGCGTTTTTCCTCATCACCATCAGACACAGCCGTTTGTGCTTGCCATTGTGTAGGCAGGGCTTGCAGGCGTGTGGCAAAGCTTTGGCTATCTGCTTCGCTTAAACGATGTTGTGCTTGCAGTTCAGCTAATACCGTTTCTGCTTCAGTACAAATACGCTCTTTCGCTTCCCGAATTGGTACTAAGGCTTGCTCGCGTTTTTGTTCATCGATGCGCGTTTGCTCATAAGTACGCCAACCGACTAAAAATTGTCGCTCAGCTTTGTCATAACGGTGGCTTAACGCTTCTGGCGCATCGGCGGAAATGGCTTGCCAGCGAATATGCAATTGCTCATATTCTAAATGTTCTTGTGTCCATGAACTTTTGCCACGGCCTAACATTTCTAAACGCTTGCACACAGCCTCGCCTTCGGCTTGTACCTTGGCAGGGCGTTCTTCTTGTTCAATTAAACGATCTAATTTATCTTTCGCAATGCGGCTAACTTGTTTATCCGTGCTGCGCGTGGCTTTATACACCCGCTCTAAAGTGGATTTTTGTTCCACTTTTTCTACTGCGATTAAGCGCACGTTAGCTACCGTATCTTGACTGGCGATGTCGCCTAATAACGCTTCTCTTTCGACCCGTTTCACAGCCGCTAAACGTAATTCTGCTTCTTGGCCTTTGACTGCCAGATGCTCAATTAATTTGCTGTCTGTGATTTGTGATAACCACGTTAACCGATTTTCTAACGGTGGTGAGTTATCTTTATGGCCGGTTAAAAACTGCTTAAACCGTTGTTGTGCTTGTTCACGAACTTCACTGTCGTTGTCTTGTTGTGCCAAGCTGTGTAATAAGGCTAAGTCGTCAATTTTCCGCACCGCAGCCAAACGCACCGCAGCATCTTCATCTTCTGCGGCAAGGTTTTTCAAGGTCTCGACATCAGTCACGCTGTCGATTGCTGCGCGACGGACTTCGGGATCACGGTGTTGCCATTTGGGTTTTTTAAATTTAGACAAGATCATGGTTATTTAGGTCATCCATTCAACTGAACTGCCAGAAGGGATACTGCACCTGTTTTTAATTGGCTAAGTATCCGAGGAGTCCCAACAGTCACCGGACAAAAAACATAATGTGTCCGGCAGGCCCGATGGGCGGGTATTGGAGTTTGTTCTGTGCGCATGTGTGTCAAGCGCGGTGCAAGATCAAACCGTGTGCAAAATGGCAAATAGCATACAGCAGTTTTGGGGAGGGATAAAGGGATAAGCCGATGATTTGGGCTTTATTTTTTTCAATGTGCAGCCGCACAAATTTTGATGTTTCGTGGCAATGAACTACAAATAAGATTTTAATAGTTGAATTTTTGATTAAAAACAAGGCTATCTAGTAGGGCGGATAAGGCGCAAGCCGTCATCCGCCGTAAGGTTTATTATCTGCATGTAGGATGGGCTGAGGCACGAAGCCCATCAGTCGTGGTTTCATCACGGTAAAGGAGGGGCTGTCCTTCGTCAGCCCATCCTACGAGAATGCAACTGTGTAACTCCTACAGAAAATAAATAATGTACAGAACCTTACGGCGGATGACGGCTTGTGCCTTATCCGCCCTACGGGAACACTACACTTGTCGCACGTCTAGGCGATCACGCAATTGATCTCCTAGCATATTCACCGCTAACACTACCAATAACAAAGCTAAGCCTGGTGCTAATACCATATGCGGTGCTACCAATAAATAACTGGTGCCATCACGGATCATACTGCCCCACGAGGCGGCAGGTGGTTGCACGCCTAAGCCGAGGAAAGATAGACCTGCTTCGGCAATCACAATGCTGGCAATGCCAAAAGTGGCTTCAATCAGCAATGGTGTAGTGAGTAAGGGCAAAACATGGCGTAGCAAAATACGCCCGCTGCTAGCCCCCATTGCTTGCGCGGCTAACACATGCTCGCGTCGTTTCAGCGATAAAGTTTGCGCCCTTGCCAAACGTGCAAAGCCCACCCAGCCGACGACTGACAGTGCAATCACCACATTTTCGATACCCGGCCCTAATAATCCGGCTAAGGCAATCGCTAACAATAAACCCGGAAAGGCTAAGAAAATATCGATAATGCGTACCACGATTAAATCCACCCAGCCACCTAGCCACGCGCTGACTAATCCAATGAAAGTACCCAAACTCAGCGACACGACAATCACAGCGATGGCGACAAAAAACGAGGTGGTCGCGCCCATGATTAAGCGATCTAGCAGCAAGCGGCCTAAATCATCGTAGCCTAAGATAGATTGCCACGAGGGGGGCTGCAAAATGGCGGATAAATGAATTTCTGTTGGCTGTAAGGGCAGCCAAGGTGCGCTGATGGCTAGCCCAAACCAGAGCAATAACACACAGCCTGCAAAGCCAATGCGCCAAGCGATTAATTTAATCATGATAATGCACTCTTGGGTCTAACCACGCATACACTAAGTCTGTGCCTGCATTGACCACCACATAAGTAAAACTGATCAATAACACGCACCCTTGCACCACAGGATAATCACGACGCTTAATCGCTTCTATCGTTAATTGCCCCAGCCCCGGCCAAGAAAACACCATTTCGGTAATCACTGCCCCAGCTAATAAAGTACCTAACTGCAAGCCTAAAATAGTGATAATTGGCAATGCAGCATTGCGCAGTGCGTGTCGCCAAATCACTTGTCGCGGGTTTAAACCTTTGGCGTAAGCGGTGCGGATATAATCTTCATGCAATACATCCAATAAAGTGGAGCGCACCATACGCGATAAAATGGCGGCGAGCGCAGTGCCCAAGGTAATTGCGGGTAAAATTAATGCGGTGGCTGAATCACTGCCACTGACCGGCAACCAGCCTAGCCATAAGGAAAAACACAGGATTAACAAAGGCCCCATTAAAAAATTGGGAATTGAGACTCCTAACATGGCAAAGGTCATTGCGCCATAATCCCATACTGTGTCGCGCCGTACTGCTGCGAGACTGCCTAAGGGAATGGCTAAGGCGACTGCGACGGCTAAACCGGCACCCGCAAGCAATGCTGTTGCAGGGATGCGATTTAACAACAAATCTAATACTGGCTCTTTAGAATAAAGTGAGTAACCTAAATGGCCTTGTAGCATATTCGTTAAATAATGTCCCCATTGCTGCCACAGCGGTTGATCTAAGCCTAAAGCAATGCGTAAGGCGGTTTGATCAGTCGCCGTTGCATTTTCGCCTAACATGGCTTGTATTGGATCACCGGGGACTATATGAATTAATAGAAATACTAATGTTGACACGCCAAACAAGACGATTAACACACTAAGTAAACGTGAAAGCAAGAATGTGAACATGTGGGTTAGTTCAATAAAGCAGTGAAAAGAAAGGCATCTGCGTTGTGTATCCATACTAACGCTTGATCCCGTTCGATAAAATTATGACTTTTATACCACATTTAAATTCCTCGAATAAAAATAAATACTTGAAGCCTTAAGTAAATACCGACTGAATAGCAATTAAGAAAAAACTCGTTTGCTCCTCTCCCTAGTTCCCACAAACCTCGTTATAATCCATACAGATTTACTGCATTGAAGCACTGATAAAACCGAGTAAGTTGCAAATATACAACGAAAAAAATACTTCATGACCCTGTAACAAATCTGCTGTAGAGTGTATCTTTAACACGACAATTGTTGTATTATTTGCAAACGCATGATATATGCCCTCTTTCTTTGGCAAAATTTCGTAATTCACTCGGCTCAATTCTAACCATTTCGTGAGGAAAGCTATGTTCTGTAAAAAAACGCTGACGGTAGCTTGCGCTACTGCTCTGTTTGCAATGTCGCCTTGGGCTGTTGCAGATGTAACCTTAAAAGGTCAAGTTAACCGCGCTGTTATGTATGCAGATGACGGCGTTGACAGCGACACTTTCTTCGTTGATAACGATGCATCTTCTACTCGTATCATCATCGACGCAAAACACGCTTTAAATGCTGACGTGACTGTAGGCGGCCAATTTGAAGTTGAACACCAATCTAACGCCAGTAACAATGTTTACATCGGCCAAACAGGTGACGCAACTTCTGTTAATGCA
>QKBZ01000434.1 GCA_003245895.1 Beggiatoa sp. | reverse complement strand
TAACTGGCTTTTCTCAGGCTCTACGCAATTAGTTAAATAGTTCTTTTGCTCGCATTCTTTAATGTGGTAGTTAGTCACGTCTATAGAATTGCGTGTTTCGTCAAGCTTCACATTTGCTTTATTAAGCATTAGTTCTGCCTGTCTAAATGGCTCATTTGCAACAGTGAAGTTGTAAGCGGTGGCAAGGACTGAGTAAAAGATAAGAACGGCTGACACAGCTAGTGCAAACGCGCCCCATTCTTTATTTTTGGTGTGCTTTAAGCTGTACATGCCATCAGCAAACAGCAGGATTTTTGCACCTTCAGAGACAACGACAAATGCAGCCGCAATGAGAAAAGAGGTTAAATTGTCAGCAGCCCCAACAATGAAAACCCAGCTAAAATAGAAGCTTACCGCCATCGCGATAATACCTAATGACATACGTGTTATAATCATGATACTGGCCTTTAATGCTGCACAGCGTTGGCAGACGCTGCACAGCTTGGTTAGTGTTTATTCCTAAGCCGTTTGTTGCTTATGCAGCAAGCGGTTTTTCTAATATCAGTTCCCACTTTTCCGCGCCGTTGTAGTCATCGCCACCCACGGCAAGCCATGCTGTCCCATCTTCTTCTATTGCAAATACGTTAGGACACTCTGTGTTTGCGGTTCTGGTGGGTGGTGTTTCACTGCTCCAGCCATATGCTTTGCCTTGATATATAAAGACAACGCCGCCTTGCCCATCAAACCGCCCGTTGTCAAAATTTTTCCGCCAAGCCGCCGCAGTTCTACGTTTAGCTGCTAAATTAAAAGTTTTTTTGCTTAACATAAGTCACCTCCCGCACTTGAGCGCTCACGCTCACGTCTTTAGTTTGAATACAGATGCTCAGTTCTTTCTCGTGAACTAAGACGCTTGCTTGTTCAGCTTTAGCCACGTTAACCGCTTCTAAGAATGCAGCCCGCCCACCTTGTTGTTTAGCCTTTTGAATGGCTTGTTTTACACGCTGTTGTGCTACATCCGCCAGAAATTGAGCGCGCCCATTTGGTTTAATATCTTGAAATACAAGATTTTTGCTCGCTGGTTTCAACATATAAAAACTCCTTAAACTCTGAGATAATGAGTTGATGTATGTAAGCCTTCGGCTTACATATGTAAGTAGATTAATTCACACTTGTGAACTTGTCAACACATTTTTGAATAAAAATTATGACTGAATCCGAGCAAGTCCTATCAAGACTGACTACCTTGTCTAACGCAAAAAATGATGCTGAATTAGCGAGATTTTTGGACGTTTCACCGTCAACATTAGCTATGTGGCGCACGCGGGATACCGTGCCTTATAAAGCTTGTGTCACAGTCTCAAGGCGTGAAAATGTGTCTTTGGATTGGCTATTGAATGGGAAAAATTCCGCAACAAGCATGACTTTTAGTGATGCAATGGGGGTATTTGTTAATCAAATTAACGAATTAGAGGGGAGAGTGTCCAAGCTAGAAAAGGATAAAGAATGATGAATATATTGTTCACAAGCTTGGTTATATTATTCACATTTTTGAATAAAAGTGATTGACATTCTCGAATATTGGTAGTATTCTGCTTACATGTAAGCAGAATACTTACACATCAGAGATAAGTGATTGATGATAAAAAGCTTAATGGGCAGCGTACCATAGGCTCTTTTGGTGATGGTTGACATCATTATTAGCTAGTGGTACCCTAAAATATGTGTAAGGGTTATACTTACATTATAGCATTAACCCATTGACAATAAAAGATTTAATGCTAGGGCAACATATCAGGAAACTTGATGTCTTCAGCCCTCACTGTCGGCACATCCTCAGGCTTGCCCAGTGATGGGATGTCCAATGGTGAACACCCAAGCCACCAAAAAATAAACTTGACCGCATCATTAATAAGGGTCGCAGAACTAGCAACCCTATTCATAAACACCACAAAACCAGCAGACAAAAGAACAATACCGCCAATGGCCGGAGCCAGTGGGGGGAATAATGCAGCAACTGCTATTAGTATGACATCCATTGCCGCAAGCACTCGCATAGCGGTAGCAAAGTTCCTTAATAACCAATCAAGTGCAGCCGCTGCCGCACAAAATCCGCTTGTTTTCTGATAAAACCTTGAACGCTCATCTGTAAAAATCACATTTAAAACAGATAGCTGATGCTCGTAGCTGTCTAGGTAATCAATAGCATTTTTCCCGTTGAATCCCCCATAGCTTAAGTATTGAAAAATAGCGCGTTGCTGCCCTTCCTCCATTGCAGCAAAAGTGTTAAGCCATACTGTCACGTCAATGCCACACGGGATAAGTGAAGGGTAAAAAGTATCAGGGTTTACCTTGCCATCATGGTATTTTTTACACACCAACCGGCGTAAATCTTCTTCTTTAAATTCACGCGGTTGGCGTATGCGCTGCCGCTTGCACACCCAACCTTGACCGGCAACATAATCAGCAGGTTTGTAGCTACTATCAGACATGATCTACAAACCAAAATATTTTAAGGTAGCCGTACCCGCCACAAGTGACACAATCCCTAGAAGCCACCCACCCACGTTTCTAACCGTTCGCCAAGTATTTAATTCACTTTGTACGCTGGCTTGTTGTTTCTTCATATCATCAACAATCATTGAAACGTGCCGTAGTGTCGTCCGCATTTCCGCCAGTTCTCGTGCCATATCAAGCCGCCGCTCAACGCTATTATCATCACTTGGTGGTGGTGGTGACATTGTTTGTGCCCTCAAGCTTCAAGAGTTCATCAGTCGCCCGCACAACGCGCTTGTTTAACACATCAACAAGCCATTGAATCAACACGATTTCTAATGAATAAAGCGGTTTTCTGTACTTTAACTGCATGATAGTGTCCTCAGTGGCCACTGCTACCAGTGGCCACTCACAACATTAAATGGTTTCGAGATAACCGCTAATAGCTGAAGCGTTATCTGGGGAATAGGTAGGCATTGCAAGCATTTGCTTAATATCCATGAGAGGCAATTGCACACTGTTAGTGTTTGCCCATGTCAAGAAGTCAATTAATTGAGCCGTTGACATATCGCGGATTTTAGCCATCTGGGCGATCAACGCAGTTTGCAGTTGTTGCTCTGCGCTTGGCACTGAGTACCAAATACTGAGCACTTGCGTTGCTGTCATTGTTGAAATGCCCGCCGCTGTCAGTTCTAAGTAATTAGTGCCAGCCGTGAGCATTGACAGCACTAAAAACGCTTCGTCATCACTTGCAGTAACAATGCGGATTGCATCCATGACATCGCCGGAATAATTGCCGGTGCGAATGCGGTCAAAAGCTAAATCGCGCAAATCTTTAGACACAGGCGCGTCGTTGTGTTCTAAAAAGACAGTCGCGCCGTTGCTGTATTCCTTGCGCCCCCAACTCACCTTAGAACCGTCCGAGGCTTCATAAGCAATGTATAAAGTCCCTGCCTCACCCACGCCCGCAGTTAAAACGGCAGTGGATGGCAAGGCGTTACTGCTTAAATTGAGGGTTAACCAGTCGGTAGGTTTAGAACTTGAAGAAGTGACAGTGATTGAATCACCGTTTGAAAAGTTAACGACAATGCTTGCCTGCAATGGGTTTTCGATACTTGACCGACGGCGTACAAACCACTTAGCGACTTTAATCAATTGTGATTCAGTGAATACAATATTTTCGCTAATTGATTCAGTTGGCAGGTCAGCCAGAGATACATTAACAGTCAGTTCTGCGCCACCGTTCGCAGATGTTAAAGTCATAACGCCTTCAGACACGGCTACTTCTGCACCCGCTTCTGTGTCATTTGGTGCAAACCAGCTTAATAAACTTGGTGGCGTTTCGCTTTCTTGAACGTGCGTGAGTGCTGGGTCGCCAATGGCACTTAGTCCAGCCCCGCTTAAGGAAAAATCCGTAATAGTTAAGGGTTGAGTGCTAGAAATAATGAGGTTAGAGCCAGCCGTCGCACTTTCTTTAGTTACTGTTAAATAAGTGAAACCTGCATCATGTAATGCTGTTTGCAGTGCAATAGCATCACTGTTTACATAATTGCCACTAGACATCGACAAGTTAAACGGCGTGCCGTTAATGGTCGCTGACATATCAATATTGCCAACGACTGTTTTTAAGCCGTTAATCTGCCAAATATCTGCAATAGGTGTGGGGACAATGTAGGCTAAAACGCCTGTGCCTGCGTCGTTATTCTTTGCGCCGACAATCTGCAAGCCTGAAATGGTGGTGACTGGTAATGGCATGATAAAACCTCTTTTGTGTTGTATGACAATAAAGGTTTTACTATTTCTTTGTTAAATCAGCAAGATATAAGCGGCTTTTTTGTATTTCACCATTCCCAAGCTGAATACGTGGGTTCGATTCCCATCACCCGCTCCACGTTTTCAGCCTATCGTAAAATCTTGCCGCAGTAAATGCCGCAATTGACACTTGCTTAAGCCTGATTTTTATTAGCTTCTGGTAAAATCGTGCTGCAATTTTGCTGCAATTTCTCCAAAGCACTGGCCTTGTGCTGGTCGCTTAGGTGAGCGTATCGCTTAACCATGCTCAGCGTTCTATGTCCCAAAATTTCAGCAATGATTAACAGGTTCTCGCCACTCATTGCAAGGTAGCTCGCCGCAGTGTGTCGCAAATCATGAAAGTGGAAGTTCTCAATATTTGCGCGTTTAACCGCCTTACGAAAGGTTAATAGCAAGTTCACCGGCCTACCTGTACGCGCACTGGCGAACACATAAGCCGTGTTATTGCTTGGTATGTCGCGGAATATATCAATTAATCGTCCCACCACTGGCACAGAACGCTGTGTCCCGTTCTTGGTGTTTTCCAACACGATCACGCCGTTTTTTAAGTCAACATCACGCCACTTTAAGCCTCTGATTTCGTTGTAACGCATGCCGGTTAGCAACGCGATGACAACAACACTGTGTAAATGCACACTTGTTGAGTTTTTACACTCGGTTAATAAGCGTGTGATCTCCTCTTGCTGCAAGTAGCGCACGCGCCCCGCCGGTTCTTTGAATTTGCGAACGTGTTTAAAAGGCGTGTCGCTAATATGCCCCTGTTCCACAGCGAAGGTGAAGACAGGCGACAAGGCTTGCAGATAACGGTTAACGGTTGCCTTCTCTATATTGCGCTTCAGCAGTGCCGTTTTAGCGCGATTTATATCAACCGCGCTAATCTGCTTAATGTCTGGATTGCCTAAAATCTCAAGCCATACAGCGAGTTGTGAGTTTTGCATTAACTGCGTCCCCGCTGCCTTATCTGGCATATGAATAGTCTTGTATTCGTTAAGCACCTGAGCAAACGGCATAGTCGGCTTTATCTCTCCATTAATAATTAACTTCTCTGTCTTGCTTGCCCATGCCTGAGCCTCTGATTTATCCGAGAAGGTTTTATTCATACGCACGCCGAGCTTGCGTATTTGTGCCTGCCACTTGTCACCGCCACGCTGTTTTATCGTTGCCACTTTCTTACTTCCTTACTTTTGGCGTTTTTTTA
Organism: Beggiatoa sp.; assembly: GCA_003245895.1. Taxonomy (GTDB): domain Bacteria; phylum Pseudomonadota; class Gammaproteobacteria; order Beggiatoales; family Beggiatoaceae; genus SZUA-411. Next base: position 2,319 of record QKBZ01000434.1, on the reverse strand, counting down.
TGAGGTAAGATTCTAGCAAGGTATAAACACATGAAATATAAGATATTTGTACCTGCGCTTGTATCAATCTTACTTCCTTACCTCTATATACCCCCCCCTTTCTTACTAAAAATTACCAAAAGTATTTTTTTTTAAGTAAGATTGGTAAGGTTCATATAATAGATTGAAATATAAAGGGTTTTTCCTAAAAACAGTGGTAAGATTCGTGGTAAGATTGAGGTAAGGAAGGTAAGGAACTGGCCTTAAAGTCCTCAATATCAGAACCATTGCTGACACGTTCGAGGTAAGGACGCTCGATGTCACTACACAGTAAATACTCGCCACGCCCTTTGCGGTAAATAATGCCCGCCTTAACCATGTCATGCAGCATCTTGTAAATTGCCCCCTCATTCTTTTCCAAAATGCCCGCCATTTCCTTAATGGCATAGCCGTCTAATATCATCAGTGCCAAGCGTGCGCGGTCTGGCGTAAGTAATGTTTCTGCATCGCTCATAGCTCGCCATGCGCAGTTTTCAAATAACAAATTGATTGGCTCATCACTTTCTAAGTCACGCCCGATTAGGCTTAACTTGCCTAGCTTGCTGTTACGCCCGCGTTCCAGTACGAAAAGGTTATCTAGGCCGCCGATTAAGCCTAGCGAACCGCTCACTGTTTCCAGTGGGTCATCGCTCTGCATTTTGCGTGTGTGATGAATTAGCATGATTGCCGCGCCGAACGTCTCCGCAATCTGCAACAAGCCTTGTGTTGACTCGTAGTCTGATTGGTACATGCTAGAGCTGGCACTGTTTGCCTGTGGGCGGAACTTGGCGAAGGTATCAATGATGATAAGCGCCGGATGCTCTACCGATTTACACCACTGCGCTAGTGCTTCGATGCCGCCCGCGTCTGCTGCTGGAAAGTTGCCCGCTGTCGCATAAGAAATGCCTTTACTAAAGCCCATGTTTAGCGCGTTAATGCGGTTCTTCATGCGTCGGTCATTGTCTTCTAACGCTAAATACAACACGTTGCCACGTGTCGTCTTGCGGCCTAGGAAGTCGCCGCCGGTTGCCACCGCATGCGCCAGTGATAGTGCTAGCCAGCTTTTGCCCGCTTTGGGCTTAGCGGCTAATAAGTTGCGTGTGCCCTCTGGTATCAGCCCATCGACCACCCACTTAATACCCGCGAACTCCAAGCCCTCTAAATCGCTAAATTGCTTAATTTGCACCTTGCCCGCTTTGACATTTGGCATTATTGCTTGCTCGCTCAATGCTTTAAGCTTCGTGTAATCAATCTCTTTCGCTTCAAGCAATGCTTTAACTTGTCGATTTAATGAGTGTTGCAGGACAATTTGCGCGTAGGCATGGATATTGGCCGCGCTTGGCGTGCTCTCGACCAATATGCCCAAATAGGCGATACCGCCCGCATACTTGCCGCTCTGTTCCAAATGCTCGGATAGTGTCACCATATCAAATGGCTGATTTAATGCGTTAAGTTCTTCTATTGCTTGGAAAATAAGGCGATGCTCACTTGCGTTAAAATCAGTTGATTTAAGATTGCTGATTCTTGATAGTGCGGAATTATCAAGCATTAATGCACCAAGCACTGATTGTTCCGATATAATAGATTGCGCTTTCATGGTATTACCAACTTTTAGTATTACGGTGAATTTTGGGCGAAAAAAAGGCTAGTTGACGCTTGCAACTGTGAACTAGCCTTTTTATTTAACTTTTGTCTTACATTGGACGCTGCGTAAACTGTTCGAGCATATAGGCCGCGTCATCTCGTTGAGCTACCCAGTCAGTACGCCCGCCCCAAATCTCGGAAGGCTTCTTATTAAGTAAGCGAGCAATCTTTAAACGCGCTGCTACGCTCCCCGCACCGTTAATTGATTGATAAACCACCTCACGCTTTAATTGCATTGCTCTTGCAAAATCAACGACCGTGCCGTGTTTTGCTCTAATTTCAGCGATAATGTCTTGCTTGTTCATCTAAACTTTAACCTTTTTCTTAGCTGCTAAACGGCGTTCGCTATCAGAATCAAAACCGCGATTTTTAGCCGCGCAATCTTGTGTACAAAATAATTGGTTATGTGATCGAACTCGATAAGAGCCACCGCAATAATTACAGTCATCAATTAACCCTACTCGCCCCGCTGCGGCCTTTCCGCTGAGTTCAGCCGGAACGCGCTCCGCATCGTTTCGTGTTCCGTTCGGAGCGTGCTCCGTATCGTGTCGCGCTCCGTTAGGTGCATGCTCCGTGGCGTTCTGTTCAGTCGCTGGAACGCCTGTTACTGCTTTTTTACCGGAGCGTGCTCCAGTAGTTGGCTGTTAATAGAAAACG
>QKBZ01000164.1 GCA_003245895.1 Beggiatoa sp. | reverse complement strand
GTGTCGCTCCAGCGGCACGTATAGGAATGAGAATGCGCTTATAACCACGACTCGCGCCGCTGGAGCGACGCGGCATGCATTCCCACCAAAATGGTGGGAACGAGAAGTACATTGTTTTTACAAGAGATATTTCGTCGAATTCGGGTGCGGCCAATTAATCTGTACCAACAGTCACTTCAATATCACAGTCATCTGCATATTGCTGGCATTTTTCTAAAGCCATCAGTTGCGCATCTTGTTTATATTGCCCGTAGCCAGTGCCGAAACTCTTGTCACTGCTTAAAGCCAAAGCACCATAACCATTTTTAAACCATAACTCGACCGTGCAGACAGAATCATCGTATTGCAAATTTTCAACGCAATAATTTAAGGCTGCATCTTCTGCTTCACCTTGCGTATCGTTATTATATGAATAACCATAGGCTCCTTCAGCCACTGAATAGGCAATCGCGCCATATAAATCTGCTTGGGCAGCCGCAGCACTGAATAGTAAACTGGTAAAAACGCCAGCTAACACACGATTTTTATACACACACCACATCATATCTCTCCTTTTTCATGGTTGTAGGTCGTATAAGCGTAGCGTCATACGACATATTAACGATGTCTCCTTGTTCAGGAAACAAGTTCTTCTTCTAATAAAATACCTTCATAATCACATAATTGTGATAAAGCTTGTTCCATTAAATGACGTGCTTCAGCAGTGCTTTGATATAACATGGCATGTATCTCAGCATCTTGTGCATTACGGTTTTTACAGTCGCGGGAGTAGCTTTCAAATGCAGATAAGGCAATGACTAAGTCAGCGATATGATTAGGACATTCACAGTCAATCGCGGATTTGATTTGCTGTAGTTTGCTGAGTTGTTGTGTCGAATAACGTCTAGGCGTGGCTTTAAAATTTTGAGCTGTGGAGGCAGTCTCGGTGGCAGTAGGACGTTGCGTCGTCTGCATAATTTCTTTGACCACCATGCTTAACATACTGCTTTGTAACAAACGCATGTTAATGGGGGCTTTAATAATGCGCACACCTTCTGCCGTAATTTGCTGGATTAAACTCCATTTAGCAAATGAATAGACTGCAATAATAACATCAGGTTGCACAAGGGTTTTAATGTCTCGAATATAACTTAGTGGGTCGTCACCTAACAGATTAAGGTCTAAAACCAAAACATTGGGTTTTAAACGTGAGACATGATCTAAAAAACGAATTGAATCGACTTCAGCCGTTGTGACATCGATATTAGGTAATATCTGCTCTTTCGCTTGCTCTGATAATGCTTCATGTAAAACAGCCAGTTTTACCATGATATCCTCCAGTCAATTAGTTTCTCGTCTCTATCATCCCAATCACAAACATTCAGTTAAATGGAATAATGTTAATCAAGATGCTGAAAACAAGTTAACCAGTGTTTTTGACATGAAAACTTGTCTAGCTCAGGTTGTTGATCACGCTTACTATATGGTGTAGCCACAAGCCTTAGAAAAGGGGCAGCGGTATCTACACAAGTTTAATTTTGCTTTAAAAATAAGCTTCTTGTAGGTCGGATAAGGCGATAGCCGTCATCCGACATAATGCGGTTGAAGCTTGAGCCAAGCGACTTACGGCGGATGACGGCTGTCGCCTTATCCGCCCTACGCGAAAATTTAGTTTTGGAAAAGGGGGAGGGAATAGGAGATAGGTTAATGCTAAAACAAATGCGTTATTGGCAAGGTAAAAAGACAGCTCCTTCAACGGATAACGCATGTTCTACAACGGCAAGTTGTCCACTACCACGCACACCGTAAGGTGAAATAGGTAACACTTCATAAGGCAACACGACCAAACTGCTCAAATCGTCACCTAAACGCTCAGCACAGCGTTTATCAATAAAGCGACTGGCATCAGCATAATGTTGTGGCAATACCGTTAAACCGCTACCAATATCGACAATAGGCGAATCAATACGAATTTCGCCGTCAATGCCTAACACAGATGAAGCATCGATGGTTGCTTGATTAACCAGAAAATAATCTGCTTCTAATAAAATATTGCCTCCGTTGCCTACCAACGCACTGGCTAAAAATTCGCTGTTTTCCATAATTAAAAAGGTCGGCCATGTGACTAATAAGTTGCCACCCGCATCTTCTGGCTGTAAACCGCGTGCGCTTGCAGTGACTGCACTGTCAAAAGAAAACAAATGGTTTTTAACATCTAGCCAAATATCACCACCACCAGAGGCTAAAGAACGGGTAGAGATTACGCTGATGTTTTGCATTTCTAAGGTATTGGTATGTATCTCAACTCGTCCTGTGCGCCCTGTGCCCAAACTACTGGCCGTAATGCCTGCATTGTCTAGCAACAAGTGATCGGCGGTTAAAACAATATATCCGCCTTGACCATCACTTAAAGTTGAAGTGATTAAGGAGCTACGATTGGTTAAGCGAATGTCATTGGCTGCAATATAAATACTGCCTGCATCGCCACTGTTATTTTGTAAAAACGCGCCTGCGCCGGTTTGGATCACGCTGCCGCCGGTCAGGGAGAATTTTGGCGTTTGAATCAAAATATCTCCGCCTTGCCCGCTGGCAGTATGAAAACCATCACCTACGGTATTAGCAATGCGACTTTGGTTATATAAAGTGATGGAATTGTTAGCAATGATTTCAACCCGTCCGCTGGGATTATCCGTTAACGTGCTACTGTCTAAAATGCTACCGCGTTGAATACTTAAATCATCCGCCGTGATATATAAACCAGTGCCTTGGCGTGGCTGGCTTGTCTCGGCGAGGGTATCCGTATTTTCGACCCGTGTTGACAGTGAGGCTTCACTAATCACAACTTGCCCACCTTGTAGCCAAATACGTCCGCCTTGACTGCCACTGCTATTAATATCTGTTTGTACCACTTGCACAATGCCTAACGCGGCCTGTTCACCGCGTAGGCTTGCTAAGTCAACCTGTCCTTGTCCTGCTAAGGCAACAATGTTCACTGTGCCATTAGGGGCTGTAATCGTGCTGTTTTGAATAGCTACATCCCCGCCGATAAAGCTGAGTTGTGCTTGTGGTGCCATTTGTAAATTAGCATTTTGAATTAGCAAGGTAATAGGATGATCGGTTAAAAAACCAAATTGGCTGGGTTCAGCACTGCTTAATACAGAGCCAGCACTTAAATCTGCGGTGAATTGTTGGCCGTCTTGAAATACTAAGGTGTTAGCACTGCTTAAATGTAGGCCAGCAGGCAAATCAAGTTCTGCATTTTCTCCGATAATAATGCCGTTAGGACTGAGCAGATAAATAGAGGCGGCAGGTATAGTGCTGCTAAGCTTGCCATCTAACAGCGTAGGTTCAATGCCTGTCACCCGAGCAATCACATTTAACACTTCCGCAGGCCCTGTTAAGGTCAAACTTTGCCCTGCTTCTAGTTTAAAAGTGCGCAAACTGTGAAATAAATTATTACCGACTAAGCTGCCAAGCTCGGCAGGCAATTCCATGTCATTGCCTTCCAAGGTCACGGCAGCACCGACACTGCCATCTAAGGTAATCTCTGCTGTACTGTTGCGCGGGCATAATAGCCAAATACAGCAAATGAATAGCAAGTAAATAATTGTTTTCATATTGAATAAGCTGATTAGTGAGTGCTGCTCAAAATCGGAGAAAACGCCATTAAGTTAAGCGATTTTGTAGGGTGGATAAGGTGTAAACCGTCATCTGCCGTAAGTAACTTGGTTCAAGTTTCAACAGTATTATGTCGGATGACGGCTTACGCCTTATCCGACCTACAAAAGCCATTTAATAAGGCGGCATCACCACAGCATGCCATGCAGGGCACCACTGCGTATCGGGTAACATACCATTAGCTGGGTAAACATATCCCGCAGGTGCAAGGCAATAATCAGTAATCACCCCCATCGAGTGAAACACATCAATCGGGGTCGGATTAATGGCAATCGAAATGCTCCCCTCAGAAACTAAGGCACTATCGCTAGCTGATGTCCCTACTTCTATTGCATCGCTTAATCCCAGCAAGGTTTGTAACGACCATGCAGGTACCCACGTTTGCTCACGATAGTTATAACGAATTTCTAAGCCTTGTAAATCGGGTATGACGGGCACAGAATCTCTCAAAACAATCGACACAAAAGAACGTTCTACATAACCGATGTTAGCAATAAAGGGATCATCTGCTAATAAACTGTTTTGCCATGCGTTAACGACATCTGAAGGGGCTTGCATGGAAAAAGAGTCTTCATAGTAATTTAACAAATATAAAACTTGTTGTGCCATTTGTAGCACGTAGTTGACTTGTAACTGACGTTTTACAAAGGCCGGTTCAACTAATTTAGTCACCGGAACTGAAAAAATACCACCCCAATCACCTAGGCTATCATCTTCTATATCTTCAGCCGGTAACGGGATAGTCGGTGTTTCAGGAGGCAACAAAATGTCTTCGTCATCTGTGGTTTGTGCCTGTGCAATACTCATAGAAAAGAGCAAGATGCCAATACCACAAAAAACTTGATAATAACGCGTGCGATGTGTGTTCATACTGATTCAATTCCTTAAAATCAGGTAAGGCGGATTTTTCCACACTGTTGGCTAATAGGTTAGCATGTCTACCCAATCTTGAACGCAATAAGTCTAATGGTTTAAGTGCTTTAATGTGATCAACTAAAGCACAAGAGGAATGCACATAGCCGTTTAGGGATGAGATGGTTTAAGATGTTAAACAACAGTTCGTTATTTTTGTTAGCTCAATCCGTTTACGAGTGCATATTAAGGTTATACTCAATGACAATGCATAAAACGCCATGCAATATCTTATCGTATCTCCATAGACGAGCAATGCGAACACGCTTGTTGTTAAACACTTAACAAAACACACTAAAACGCATGCACCCTACCCCTAACATACATTCTAATGCCTAGAATAATAATAACGATATAAGGAGAAAATCATGATTCTAGCCACCCACAAAATCAGTCGTTTTCAACGATTTTTTTTCTGCATTGCATTGTAATATAACGGTAGTAAAGTTATGCGTTTACCAATTTTTTACAGGATAACGCCAATGCGTTTTGCAACTAAAATCATTTTATTTTATTTGCTATTTACGCTTGCTATCATTTTACCGTCTGCACATTACTTATATCAGGCGGGCAAAACGGTGACTGCTGAGCAAGTACAAACTCATTTAGAAGAACGCGCTTACCATTTATTGGATAAAGTGGATCGCGTTTTATTTGAGCGCCGAGCAGATATTAAAGTGATTGCGTTAACGATGGCTGAGTTGTTACCAGATGTTAAAATTAAAGATCAACAAGCGATATTAACGCGAAAACTACAGCGTTTTATTGAATTTTATCGTATTTATGCCTCTATTTCGGTCTTTGATCATCGGAGAGTGCGCATTGTTGATACTCAAGGGATGGGCTTAGGCGAGCCTGCAGATGATAGTGCACATTGGGTTTATAGTGTTTATGAATCTGGTGAAATCAGTGCTGGACGCGAGGTGGTTTACGATCCATTGCTACAACGCACTGTCTTATTATTTGCTGCACCTATGTATGATGAGTTAGGGCAATTTTGGGGCGCAGTAGTCACCCGTGTGCCAGTAGAATTACTCTATGCTTTATTAAGTGAAGATTTAGAAGACGAAAGTGCAGCATTTAAAAGTAATGCTCGGATTTTATTATTAGAGCGTGAAGGGCGTTTATTATACGATAATGAAGAGCCTGAAGGCAGTTTGCAGAACAAAATTGAGGTGCAATCCACTGCTGAATTACCGCAATATTTAGGTAAAGATGCTTTTTATGTGATGGTGCAAGAGCGCGGCTATTTAGACTTTTCGGGTAATGGCTGGCACTTAATTATGCAATACCCGCAGCAACAAGCTTTTGCAGCCGGTTATCAATTGCGCAACCAAGCCTTATTTGTGGTGATAATCACGTTAATTATTGCGATTATTGTGTTGTTCTTATTTACCAATCGCTTAATGAAACCGTTACATTCACTGCGCAATGCCGCCGTTAAACTGGGTATGGGCGATTTCAACAATGTTTCTGTGCCAGTACACGGTCAAGATGAAATCGCAGAATTAGCCATGACCTTTAATCGTATGGCACAGGTGATGAAAACCAATATCAATGCCTTGCATCAACGTGAAAAAGAGCAAATTGAGCAGAATAGAGCATTAACACAACAAACCCAAGCCTTGATCAAAGCGGCGGATGAATTACAACAATTTAAAACTTGTTTAGATTTATTAGCCGATGGTTTTTATTTAATCGACGCGAAAGAACTGACCTTTTTATATGTTAATCAAGGGGCTGCAAACCAGCTAGGCTATAGCATTGATGAGTTAATAGGCAAAACACCACTGGATATTGATGTGGATTACACCTTAAAACATGACATTTTTCAGTTGCCCGTGTTTAAAGGTCATCGCTTAGACATGACCTTAGAAACGCATCATCGGCGGCGGGATGGATCGGTGTTTCCGGTAGAAGTGTTATTGCAAAAATTGAAGCTAAACACACAGCGCGAAGTGGTGGTCACCATTGCCCGTGATATTAGTGAGCGTTATGAAAACAATCGGCGTTTGCAAGAAAAAGAAGCCTTTTTGCGTTTAGTGATTAATAATATTCCACAATACATTTTTTGGAAGGATAAGCGCAGTAAATATTTAGGGTGTAATCAAAACTTTGCGACTGGAGTGGGGGCAAATTCACCTGAGGATTTACTGGGCAAAGATGACTTTGACTTGCATTGGAAAACCCAAGCACCGAATTATTATGAGCGTGAGCAGCGCGTGATGGCCTTGGACAAAGGCGAGTATTATATTGATGAATATTCGCGTCCTGATGGCAGCATGGGTTATGTCGAAATTCGCAAAGTGCCCTTACATGATGCAGATGAACAAGTCATTGGTTTGTTAGGCATGGCTGAAGACATCACGGAGCGCAAACAAGCTGAACAAGCCTTAGAGCAAGCGCGTGATGCCGCAGAAGCCGCGAACCGTGCTAAGAGCACTTTCTTAGCCAATATGAGCCATGAATTACGCACGCCATTAAATGGCATTTTAGGTTACGCACAAATTTTATTGCGCGACCGTAGCTTGAACGAAAAGCAACAAGAAGGCATTAAAATTATTCAGCGCAGTGGTGACTATTTACTGACCTTGATCAATGATGTATTGGACTTATCCAAAATTGAAGCAGACACAATTGAGTTATACTGCACTGACTTTGATTTACCCGATTTCTTAGGCAGCTTGGTTGAATTATTCCGCATCCGTGCTGAACAAAAAGGCATTGCCTTTATTTACGAAGCCTTAACCGCATTGCCCTTAGGTATACATGCCGATGAAAAACGCTTGCGACAAATTTTAATGAATTTATTAGGCAACGCGATAAAATTTACCGATGAAGGTGGCGTGACGCTCAAAGTTGGGTATATTGAGCAGCATTTAAAATTAGAAGTGTCTGACACTGGTCAAGGTATTGATACAGCGGATCAAGAACGTATTTTCTTGCCTTTCCAGCAAGTGGGAGAAGGCAATTATAAGGCAGAAGGCACGGGTTTAGGTTTAACCATTACCCGTCGCTTAGTGGATATGATGCAAGGCCAATTAAGTCTGCACAGTGTGTATGGGCAAGGCAGCGTCTTTAGCTTAACTTTACCGTTAGCAGTTGCCACGCATTTAACCAAATCGAAACAAGAACAACCTAAACTCATTACAGGATTTAAAGAAACTGCTAAACGCATATTAGTGGTTGATGACCGTCTCGAAAATCGCTCAGTGTTAACCAATTTATTGCAACCACTAGGCTTTATCATTGATACTGCCGAGAATGGTGCGCAAGCCTTGCAACAGATACAGCAGTGTCGCCCTGATGCCGTTTTAACAGACTTAGTCATGCCCGTATTAGATGGTTTTGAAATGGTACGACAATTGCGTCAACAAGCCGACTATCAAACCTTACCTGTGCTGGCCATTTCCGCCAGTGTATTTGAACAAGATCAAGCAGAAAGCCTTGCGGCTGGGTGTGATGTCTTTTTACCTAAACCCATACGCGCAGATTTATTGTTAGATCAGTTACAAAAGCAGTTACAGTTAACATGGTTGTATGAAGACCCAAGCCAAGCACTATTGCAAACACCAACCTCGAAACCAACACACACTGAGCGTGTTGCTGAGCCAGTAGAAAACGATATGAATCAGCCTGTATTAACTGCTGAACAAGCTGAATATTTATATGAACAAGCCATGATGGGTGATGTGGGTGCTTTATTAGCGAAACTTGATGAGTTACCCCAAGCATTACCTGCTCAAGCAAGTTTTTTTGCAGACTTGCGGGAGTTAGGACGTAGTTTTGAAATGGAGGCTATTTGCGAACTCCTAGAACCCTATAGGGAGATAACCGTATGAGTGCAGCAGCCCCTGTCAGTGATACCGGCAGCAAAGGCACACTGCTGATTGTGGACGATACCCCCGCGAATGTGAGTGTATTGTTTAACTTTCTGAACAATGAAGGCTTTAAGGTATTGGTTGCGAAGGATGGGAAAAGTGCTATCCAACGGGCGGAATACGCGAGTCCAGATTTGATTTTGCTTGATGTCATGATGCCGGGCATGGATGGTTTTGAAGTCTGTGGCGTATTAAAGGGACAAGACAATACACGCGACATTCCCATTATTTTCATGACGGCATTAGCCGATACGCTGGATAAAGTAAAAGGCTTTTCCTTAGGTGCAGTGGATTACGTCACTAAGCCCTTTCAACATGAGGAAGTGTTAGCACGGGTTCATACCCATTTAAAATTCCGTCGCTTACAGCAACAATTACGCGCACATGCGCAGGAGTTGGAAAAGCGCAACCGCGAAAATGAACAGGCGCGGGCTGCGGCTGAGAGTGCTAATCGGGCGAAAAGTGTGTTCTTAGCCAATATGAGCCATGAATTGCGCACGCCGTTAAACGCTATCATTGGTTATACCGATTTATTGCGCGAAGATGTGCCTGAAATGGCACCGGATGAAATCGTTGGTGATTTAGAAAAAATTCAAACGGCTGCCACGCAGTTATTGAACTTAATCAGTGACGTATTGGATATTGCAAAAATCGAAGCTGAAAAAACCGAACTGCATTTAGTTGAGCTAGATTTAAAAGCTTTGGTTGATGAAGTGGTAACGGTGATTAGACCAACACTCGGTCACAATCAGCTAGCGGTAAATTGCTCACCTGAAAGCGGTAAGTTATACACTGATCCCGTTAAATTACAACAAATTCTGCTGAATTTATTAAGCAATGCGGCTAAATTTACCCCTGAAGGCACAATCACTATCAGTGTAGAACGTACTGAAAGCCATGTGTTATTCCACGTCGCAGATACCGGCATTGGCATTGCCGCCGAGCATTTAGACATGATTTTTAGACCATTTAGCCAAGTAGACAGCTCATCAACCCGTCAATACGGTGGCACAGGCTTAGGTTTATCGATTTGTCGGCATTACTGCACGATTTTAGAAGGGGCTATCTCTGTCACCAGTGAACCAGAGAAAGGTAGTACTTTTACGGTGAGTTTACCGTTGAATTTGCATGCTTGATAGATTGATGTAACTGAATTGGTTATAGTCATGGCACTACATATGCTATGCGTGTCATGACTGTAACTAACTTAGTTAGACCAAAAATATTAATATTTTTGCCAAACAGAAAAATATTCAAAATGATTTTTTTCTGCTGTATGTAGAAACAAGCATTCCGCTTTGATATTTAAATGATTCAAAGCTTCTTTCATGAAATCTTGGAAACTCAAAGAATCCCAGACATGAGCGTGCTCACGCCGATTACGGACATTTTGAATATGAGCAGCCAGACTTTCTGGTGAGCCACTCATCAGTTCTGGATGAACCGCTTTTAAAAAATCTAAATAATGCGCATCTGTGACAGTTGTCACATTCTCTTTATATTCAGAAAGCAAATGTTCAAAACTTGTTAAACCTCGATGCTTGTCAAAGGTATAGTCTTTGTCTGGTGCTGAAATAACCAGTTTCCCATTTCTCTTTAAGATACGGAATAATTCTTCAATCACCTTGATCGGATTTGCAACGTGTTCAATGACATGGTTAATTATTAAAAAATCATATTGCTCTGTTTTAAATAAACTTAAGCCTTGTTTATCCAAGTCACAGATATAATTGATTTTAACAAAATCATCTATATTCAATTCTGGAAAAAAACTAGATAATTCTTCTCGAGAAGCTGCATCGCAATATTCAATTGTACAGTCATTAGGTAATTGAGCTGGTTGATGTAACGCGCCTATTTCTAAGCCATGTCCAGTTAACATTTTATAGCCTTTCCCTCTGTGAATGAGAGAAGGAGCTAATTTTTTTTCTTTTTTGAAAATTTGAGTATTATTTCCAATAATACGTGCTTTTCGTCCCTCATCTTTCCCAAACCTAATCCAATGTAGCCATCCTCCATTAGCAACACCTTGATAAGCAGGATGGGCTGCAACATCAGGATACAGTGAAAAATAATATTCATTATCAAAATTAACTTCTGTTAACGATTCTTCAACTGAAGGACTGCTAGAAGACATAGTTATTTTAACCTCATGATGAAAGAGACGCTTTACATGACTATAAAGTAGTAAATCTAAATAATTATAGTCATTTAATGCAGCAAGTGTTATTTTGTCAAGTTTCTTAAGATAAGCTTGCGTCTTCAAATCTGGGCTGGGTATTGAATGATGATAACGCCAAGTTAATTTTTTTTCTAAGGTGTGAATAGATGTCTCTAGTTGCTCCGTTAATCCTACAAAACAAAAGTTTTGTTCTATATGTTTTGAAGCTTTTTCTAAAACTGCTAAGTCCTCTAATTTACCCGGAAAAGATTCATGGGCAATGATGCGCGTTAAATGATTATTGACCTCATGCGTCACACCACTTTCTAACATATCAAGTAAGCTCATACCTGATTGTATGTCAGTATAAAAAGGGGCTTGCTTATGTTTAGCATTATGCAGATAAAAGGAAACAACTCTCTCTATTGGTTCTCGGAAAAATGTAATATATTGTGGTTCAACATTTAATAAGCTATGAATACCATAAGAAACATGCCCATAAAATATTTTTTTTTGCGTAGCTTGTGCTTGTAATTCTGCTATAAGCTTGGCTGAGTAAGGCGCGGGATAATATAAATATAAACATTGTTTTTCGGAATATTCCTTAACAATAATGTCTCGGAAAAAAGTACCTGCTGTTTTAGGAATATGTAAAAAAATTAAAGGTAAATTAGAGTTATATTCACGCATATATTTTATTCAATAGCTTGGGCAGTTTTTGAAGGCTTTTTAGTTATTCAGTTGTTTTTACTATTAATGCTGATATTTTTAATTGTATTTTTTTGTAAAAATTAGGCCATGAGTTTTCAAGTACCTAATTTTTACAATAGATTAAAAATCTTTACTCTAAGATAAACATGTACGTGATTTTACCGTGTCATCCTCTCATTGATTAAGTATTTCAATGAGTAAAGCAAGTCCTAATTTAGTTTAAAAAAGGTACGCGGGGCGGCCATGCATAAGCAAAATCTTCACTATCTAATGTTAAATTAGGACTATAAGCCGGATCGGCAATTAAAAATTGCGGCCATGTTTCCTTCATATAAATCCGTTCTTTTTCATAGCGGGCTACTTTTTCAGGTGTATCTTCATAACCACGACTTGCCGACTCATGATGATATAATTCTGAAAAAGGTGTCCATACACAGCGTAAATTTGAACAATGTATTTTGAGACATAAATCGACATCATTTAGTGCAACGGTCAAATGTTCTGCATTTAAGCCCCCCACTTGGCGGAAAACAGCTTTTCTCATCACCATGCAAGCCCCAGTGACAGCAGAGAAATTTTGAATCAAGGCTGCTCGACCAGCATAACCAACATGACCACGAGGAAAGCCCTTATGCGCATGCCCTGCGACACCGCCAATACCTAATAAAACGCCACCATGTTGTAAAGTGTCATTAGGATACCATAAGCGTGCCCCGACAATGCCGACTTCTGGGCGAATTGCATGACTAACCAGTTCTGTTAACCAATCCTCATTAATGACTTCTAAATCATTATTTAATAAACCAATTAATTCACCTTGAGCATGATCAACAGCCATATTATTCATATCCGCATAATTAAATGGATAAGGATATTCAATAATACGAGCAAGTCCTTGAGTGGCTAAAGCATCAAAATAATCCAGTGTTGCCGGATCATCACTCTCATTATCAATAATGAGGATTTCAAATGCTTGATAAGAAGTTTTATTTAAAATACTGTCTACACAGCGTTTTAACAATTCAAGACCATTGCGCGTTGGAATAATGAGACTGACTAAGGGGGGAGGCGTTATCAATGGGTATTTAACGCGAATGGTTCCCTTAATTTCAGGGTTTTCCATCACTTCAGCCCCTTGAATGCCTTTGCGCTCTAAAAATTCTTGAATTGCTTTCTGGGCAGCAAGTAATGCATACGGTTTTTCATCTGCTGAAGTAGCTGTACTACCTTGAATTGCTCGCCAATGGTATAGAATTCTAGGAATATGACGAATTTCAGCCGGTGAAATTTTTTCAATAAATCGTAATACGAGATCGTAATCTTGAGCACCCTCAAAACCTTCACGTAAACCGCCTATCGCTTTAATAATATCTGCTTGATAAACTGCTAAATGCGTCACGAGATTATGTGATAAAAATAAATCAGGATTCCAATCACATTTAAAATAAGGATCATAGCGTTCATCTTTTTCATTGACTTTATCTTCATCGCTATACCACATTTTGTGATCAGGATAGTGTTGCATATCTTCTACCACCCAAAATAAGGTATGGCGAGGTAGCATATCATCGTGATCTAAAAAGGTAACATATTCCCCAGTTGCTAATTCAAGCGCACTGTTAGAAGCCGCAGAAATATGCCCATTTTCTTGCCGAAAAACAATTTTTATACGCCGATCTTGAGCAGCATATTGTTCTAATAATGGTTTTATATGGGATGCAGTCGAGGCATCATCTGCTATACAGAGTTCCCAGTGTGGGTAAATCTGTTCAATAACAGAGTCAATTGCTTTGCACAACCAACGCTCATCAGTATTATAAGTGGGCAAAATAATTGAAATAAGCGGTTTTTTCTCCCATTCAGCCATTATTTTTTGCATACGATTAACCATTTTTACGGTTAGCGTATCATAGTTTTTTATCCAGTTACTGTAGTTTTTGACTAAATGTCGCTCAACTTTATTCGTTAATGAAGTTAGTGTTGAGGGAGAAGAATTACTTTTTGTCTGCTGCGCCCCTTGCCCAGCGATAATTCGAGATGAATTATTTTGGAAATTATCCAAAATTAACTCAATATGATCCTTAGCCGTTTTGTTAGGCTGCTTTAACATGACACGCAGAGCAAGTTGCGTTATTTTATCGCCCATTCGCCATGTTAAAGAATTAAAAATAGCATTAATATCAGTATTCAAGGCATTGATAGTTTCGTAGGCAAAGTGATTTGCTCTTTGCAAATCAGCTAATTTCTCTTGTAATTCTATTTTTTGTTGTCTTAATGTGACTACTTCCTGTTGTTGCACATTACTTTGCGAGGCTTGTGTAGAAAGCTGAGTTATTTGATTTTCAACATGTTGTAACATTGTTTTAGTTGAAGATAATTCATTTAAGTACCGAGTCAATTCATCTTTCTGTGAAGCCACTTCAGTATTCAGCTTGATAATTTCTTCATTACGTGCAGTGACAAGATGATGATAATCTACTAAACGAGCATTTTTATCATCAATTTCTAAGGTTAATTTTTCTAACTGTGCTGTTAATTCTTCTAACTGCATTTTTAACTGCTTATTTTTCTCATAATCTAATAGAGTATTTTGAGATGACTCAGAACAAACAGGTAAAGTCTTTAAGGACAAAATTTTCTTTTGTTCAAAAGATTGAACAAGTTCTTGTTGCGCACAGGTTAATAAATGTGTCGTTTTTTTATTAGTATTTTTCTCTCTATAAAGAGATAAATCAAGGAATGCATTGATTTCTTTTTCGGTCGGTAAGCGAATACCTTGTATATCAAGTTGTCCTAAAGATTCATAAAGGGCATTAATCGTTTCAATAGGGTTTGCAATTAATTCATGAAAAGAAACCAAAATGCGAGGCAACTGCTGTGAGTCTTTTAACGCAATGAGTGTATATTTTTCCCATAGAGCCAAACCCACATTGTGGTTAAAGCCTTCTCGTTGTTGCAATGACATTGCGACTTCAATTGGATCGCGGTAGACATATACACAAACAGGTAATTCACAAAGCGGCAGCCAGAAAGGTAGTAATAAACATAAGCGAGGGTCTTTTAACATCCATGGACGGTGTGCATCAAGCCCTAGAATAATTTCTTTAGCTCTACTTGCAAATTTATCATTTAATTCATCGTTAAATAAATCTGGTTTATATTGACTAATACAATCCCATTTTAAATCTAAGTGAGTGAGTATTTCTTCATTTAAATTAACAATATCTCGACGCTCCCAATAGCCTTTAGGATTATCTTGAGTTGCAGGCAATTCCATACGTTCTGGTGCAAAATAACATCCCATCATATTGAGTAAACGGGCAACAATAGAAGTGCCTGAACGATGCATGCCTAATACAATAATTTGCATTGAATACTCCAAATTTCGATTTAAACTAATCCGTTACGAGGTGGATAGGCTAATTGGTAAGTTTCTGTCGTCGTATCTAAATGAGGATGATAGAATGGATCATTTGCTAACTCAAACTGCCAGCGCGTTTGCATAGTGACTAATTCCTGCCTTAAGCGCAAGTGCTGTTTCATACTCGTATCATCTCCTCGGCTTACCGATTCCAAATGATATAATTCAGCAAATGGTGTCCAGACAATATAATATCCAAGCTGACGTAATTTTAAACATAAATCAACATCATTAAAAGCAACTTTAAGTGTTTCATCAAATCCTTGCACTTGTTGAAAAACTGTTTTTCGCATCACTAAACAAGCAGCCGTTACGGCACTGTAATTTTGAATGAGTTGCAGCTTACCATAATAACCAGCATCTTCTCGAGAAAAATGTTTGAGTGTATGCCAACCAATCCCTTCATAACTCGTATGTACGCCAGCATGTTGAACGGTATCGTTAGCATAATATAATTTAGCTCCCACTGCGCCCACTTCAGGGCGTAGAGCATGAGCCACAAGTTCTGCCAACCAATCTGCGTTAATAACTTCTAAATCATTATTTAGAAATGCAATAACTTCTCCTTTTGCTTGCTGTACACCCCAGTTATTTATAGCAGAATAATTAAAAGGTTTAGGGTAATTTAAACATTTAACAAAAACATTTTCTTTTGTTATTTTATTGAGATAATTAAATGTCTCTAGTTCTTTACTTTGATTGTCAATAACGATGATTTCAATGTTGTTGTAGTTCGTTTTCTTTAATAGCCCCTCAAGCAAATTTTCTAAAAGATTAACCTTGTCCTTAATTGGGATAATAATACTAACTAAAGGCAAAACATTTGGCAGTAAATAACATGTTCTAAAAGCGGGTTGGAAATTTGACTTTAACGCAAAAATATTAACATTTTTATTTTTTTTCTCAAAATAATCTTTTAATAAAGTTTCAGCCACTGCTTGGGATATTTTAGTAGTAGTAGCCTTATTAAATAAAATAAATTTAATATGAAAAGGTTTATTGTCATTTTTCGTATTTAAAAAATACAATATTAAACCATAAATTAAAGAAGATAAATTTTCTTGCGGTAAACTTTCTATGTTTTTTAAATTTTTTAACTTATAACTATCAAAAATGATGGCTTCTTGTATATAGTCATTACTATAAAATAAGTCAGGACTCCAATCTGGTTTAAAATAAGGTGTAGAACAGTTGCCATCATTATCAATATGATCATGATCACTATACCAAAACAAGGCTTCAGGAGCATGTTTTATTGCTTGCACTATTTTGCATAAAGCATAATTAGGTAATCGATCACCACCGTTTAAGAAAATGAAATAAGGTTCTTTTAATTCTAAAAGCAAGTCATTTAACTTAAATGATTTTTGTATTTCATCTACAAATAAACAATGCGTATTTTCCGTTAGAAACGGTTGAATAATCGCTTTTGTTGAAACGGGGGCAAGTAAAATGATACGCCAAGCACCATAAAGCTGATTAACAATACTCTGCAAAGTATTACTTAATCCTGTCAAATGCATATCAACATGAATAATGATTGCAATATCAGGCAAATTTTCTAAAGCATTGACCTGTTCTAATAATTTTAGTTGTTCACTCTGCTCTAGTTCAAAATAGCGTTTAAACCATGCTTGATACTCAGTCGATACATACCAGCTTTGGGTGTATAAAGTCCGTTTTTGTACTTTATTATCTTGTCTAAAATGATTTAGCCAATAACGAAAACTAGTAGAAAAACTATTGATTTGATTAAAGGCTGTTGGCCCCGCCTTGCGTCGCATCAATGCCAAAATAAAGTGCGTGATTTTTTCTCCAATGCGCCACGTAAAGGAATGTTGTATACCATTGATTGAATGCTGCAATCCAGTTAACCAACGTGTTAATTGGGTGATAGTTTGTTCTTGTTGTGCAATCTGATATTGTAAATGCTGATTTTCATTTTGCATCACAGATAATTGCTGTTTAAGCAGGGTGACTTCATTAGAAGGTGTTTGCATAGTCATTTTAAAGCTAATGATTTATTGTATTCAGCTAATACTAAACCAGCTTCTCCCTCTAAACGAGAAATACCGTCCTCTATCCAAACGACCCGATCACATAATTGATGTACCAATGCTGCATTATGAGAAACAAACACAATTGTTTTATTAGATTTAATTTTTTGCTGCATGGTTTGAGTCGATTTTGCACTAAATTCTGCATCGCCAACGCCTAACACTTCATCAATTAATAAGACATCTGGATCAACCTGAAAGGCAACTGAAAAACCTAAACGTGCAACCATACCTGATGAATAAGTTGCAATTGGTTGTTCAAAAAACTCGCCTAATTCGGAAAACTCAATAATGGCAGGTAGTCTTTCAATCACCTCGTGTTTTCTTAATCCCATCAGCATACCACTTAAAATGGCATTTTCACGTCCGCTTAAATAAGGCGTAAAACCAAGCTGTAAGGATAATAAAGAAACAGGATAACCATAGTTAATAAAATTCCCTTTATTAGGTTTTGTGATGCCTGCCATCAAACGTAATCATGTACTTTTCCCAACACCATTACGGCCAATAATTCCCAAGCTTTCACCTTGGTATAAGTCAAATGAAAAATCTTGCAATGCCCAAAAAGGTTCGCCAAAAACACCTCGATTTTTTTTGTAAAACACCCCTACATTGCGTAAAGAGAGTACTTTTTTGTGTGTGGACATTTTAAAATGTTACCTTTGGATAAATATATTCAAATTTTTTGATAATAAAACTACTTAAAAATATAATGACTAAAGAAAAGAGTGTAATCAGCAGTAATGCTAACCAATTTGGCCACATTCCATGCATTAATACATTGCGATAACCTTCAATAAGGCTAACCATTGGATTAAGATAATAGAAGAAATGATATTTTTCAGGAACAACATCTGCTGACATGAAAACACCTGATGCGAAGAAAACAGCCATCAATATGTTTTCAACAATAAATCTTAAATCAGGTATAAATGGAACAATTGCAGCTAATAAAAAAGTAAAGCCCATCGTAAATAAAATTTGCACTACAAATAAGATCGGTAGTGCGAGATAATATCGGCTAGGGAAAAAACCATTGAGCCATAAGAAAATCATTAATAAAGAAAAAATAAATAGAAACTTAGTGGTATCCGTCAAAATCAAAATGATAGGGAAAATAATTTTAGGTAAAAATACTTGTCTTGTAATATAAATTGAACCAATAATCGTATTTGCACCATGTGATAGACAAGATTTGAACCATTGCCATACAATTAAACCTGTTAATAAAAAAGGAACATAATTATCTGTTTTATGTCCCAGCATTAAGCCAAAAACAACATAAAACACAGACATATACATAACCGGCTCAAAAATCCACCATAAAAAGCCTAAATAGCTTCTGGCAGTTTCAGCCCGTAAATCTGCATAAGTCTTATATAAAATAAGCTCAACATAACGTGATAACTTAGCTAAGTTCATTTTCATTTTCATTCAAAATTAAAGTAAATGCTTTAGCGCACTGTGTACACCAAGCATGTCCATCTTGTGCAACAAGCAACTGTATTCCACACTCACACACCCAACCCCGTTGCCGTGCCGGATTGCCCAGCATTAAAGCATGTGCAGGCACATCTCGCGTCACCACACTGCCTGCGCCAATCAAGGCATATTCACCGATACTATGACCACAAATAATCGTCGCATTAGCACCAATACTGGCACCACGCGCCACGAAGGTTGGACAAAAGGTATGTTTACGTTCAATAAAACTGCGCGGATTGACAACATTAGTGAACACCACACTAGGGCCACAAAACACGTCATCTGCCAGTGTTACCCCTGTATAGACGGAGACATTGTTTTGAATTTTAACCCGCTCGCCAATGTTAACCCCTACGCCAATAAATACGTTTTGTCCTAAGCGGCTATGTGCGCCAATCACTGCATCTTTTGAAACGTGCGTCCAATGCCAAATTTGGCTGTCTACACCTAATTGCGCCCCTTCATCGACAATCGCGGTGGGGTGAATATACGCCGCTGCCATTTAATATTCCAATGGCAAAGACACGCGCCGACCTTCACGCGCCGATAAATATAACGCTGTTAAGGTTTCCAGCGAATGTAAACCATCACGGCCACTGCTAAAAGCTTTGCTTTGTCCACGCAGCACTTTAAACACATTGTCATAAAATGCGCTGTGACCATGCCCATAAACCGATGAGGTTTCATAACTGGCTAAGGCGACTTTTTTATCATCAGGATCAGGTTTAGCAAATTCCCAATGCTGAATTTCATTTACCGCAACACCACCAATACGCACGCTGCCAGTCTCACCTAAAATAGTAATCGAACCTTCTAAATTTTGTGGGTGCGTAAGCATGGTTACATTCACAGAACCTAAAGCCCCTGAACGCCATTTAATATTGGCGACCGCAGTATCTTCGGTTTCTATGGTGCGTGCTAAGGTTGCGGTGTAAGCATGCACACTTTCGATAGAACCGATCAGCCAGTCTAACAAATCGATATAATGACAGGCTTGATTCATCAAGGCACCGCCATCTAATGCCCAACTGCCCCGCCATTCAGCTTGATCATAATAGCTTTGTGAACGTGTCCAAAACACATTGACGTTGACTAAATAAATACGACCAAAGCGTTTTTTGACGATAGCAGAGCGCAATAATTGCAATGTCGGGTTTAAACGGTTTTGCTTGATTTCAAACAAGTGTACGTTGGCTTGCTCACAGGCGTGCACCATGCGTTTGCCATCACTGAAACGCGTTGCCATTGGCTTTTCGGTCATCACATGCCGTCCGGCTTGTGCGCATAAAATAGCTTGTTCGGCATGTAAACCACTGGGCGTACATAACACAATTAAATCTGCTGAACAGTGCTGCAACAACTGCTTTAAATCACTAAACCCTTCCGCACCTGTTTGGTGCACAGCACGCGCTAAGGCGGTCGCTTGATTATCACAAACAGCCACTAATTTAGCTTGAGTTTGATAATGTGTTAACGCTTCAAAATGACGCGCGGCGACGCGGCCACAGCCTACTAAGGCAATCGAAAGTTGATGCGTCATATCCGGCAAGTGTCTCTTGATGGGTAATGATTGAGGCAAGCAGCACTGAAAAAGTGCATCATTTTAACTGGCTTTGAAAGTGGTGGCTAGTGTTGCTTTAGCTGACCACTGCTGAAACCCTGCAAATTGCCATACAGTATCCCGTTCTAAACACACATCTAACGGCACATCAAACGCATTAACATCACTGATCTCTGGCACAGGTGGGAGCAATGATACCCCAACTTTGCGCACGTCAGCGCGGCAATCCTGTAAAAAGCGATCATAAAACCCTTTACCATAACCGACCCGATAACCACGCTGATCAAAACACAATAATGGAATTACCACCCAGTCCAGTTGTCGCACATCAAATGGTTGCGCGGCAACAGGTTCCGGAATACCCCAGCGATTGGGTTCAATCACTGTGTCAGGTGTAAGTAAATAATGGCTTAAAGTGCAGGTGTTAAAGTCGCTGCAAGAGACTACAAGTCGTATTTCAGCGAAATGCGCCCGCAGACGCTCGATTAATAACCATGTATTCACTTCTGGCTGTGTAGTCATCGGCAAAAAAACATGTATTGCTTGCCCGTCCGCTAAATCTGGCAAATTTAAAAATGCGTCAGCAATGGCAGCACTGCCGTGTTGAATCTCTGCTGCGCTCAATTGCTGACGTAGTGACTGCATTTGTCTGCGTAACGCGCTTTTAGTCAACTGCATCACGGTTTTTTAATTCTTGGCGCAGGATGGAAACGGCTTTATTAGCGACATAACTGCGGGCAAATAAATGCCAGCCTAAAAAGCCTAAGATGCGCGAACGTAAACTGGATTCTTGTGCTAAGAAGCGATGCACTAAGGCATTAAAACGTTTCTCTAAACTGCTCTGTAATTTTTTCAGTGCTTGCTCAGACAGTTTAGGCCACGTTGGTTCAGGCACTTCAGTACTCACACTGTCTAGCAAGGGAATAATTGGCAAATGTGCGGTGCCGTCGGGCGTGGTAATTCGATATTTTTCCCGCAATTCAGGCGGCCATTGCTCAAACAAAGGGTTGTCTTCTGGCAATACAAAATAACGCTGTAAAAAGCGTTGGCAGTTGCGGCGACCTAGCTGGAAATCATGCTCGCGGAAACTTTCGCTTAAAAAGCCACTAAACCCGTTAAATGCACTGCCTGCTAACGCAACCTTATGCTCGCCCCGCGCAGGCGAAATTAAAAAACGACTATACACACTATCACAAAAGGCTAAGGCTAACTCCTCTGGCTTAAAGCGTACTTGTTGTTTCAACATGTTGAGAAAGCTAGCAAATACGGTGAATAAGTCGTGTTTAGGCTGGTAGTCGTCTAGTATGGAAGAACCATCAGGAAAGGGATCAACCAGCAACAGTGCACGGCTTGCATGCGTGCCGTGTTGAGGATTATGCGCGGTTTTACCACCGGCTAAAATTTCATGTGCCAGTTCTAAGGGTTCATTGTCTACGATCCCACCGTCAACAGATAAGAAAGTATAAGTTTCTTCAGGATTGGCCCATGTATTCGGCCACACAGGCGCAATAGTGAGCGGTTGTTCAGTGGTTTGGGTGGGTATCCATAAACTACGGTGTTGATAATCGGCTAAGGGCCTGCTCAACAGGCGAGGTGCTAAGCCCAGCGGAAAGGCACTGGTTGCCAAGGTGGCTTGCTTTAAAAAAGCCCATTCAGGCGTGTCTAATTGAAATGGGTCTAATAAAACGGCATCAGGATAGTCTGGCAACTTATGCGTACCGACGATAAAATGCACATAATCAGCATGTTGCATGATGTGATGATAACGTGTTTGATCGCCTTGGAAACCAATGCCATAAGGTACACCGCGCAAATTGGTAACGCTGAAAAAGACATGCAAGGATTTATCAAAATAAGGCCGTTGCTTTAATTCCCGTTCTGCACTTAACAAAATATCTGCGGTTCGGTCTAACACTTGTGCATTGAACAACGATTGGACCGGCATATCATCTTGCAAGTCATCGGTGGTTAACAGTTGTTCAATATCAATTTGTTTCACCCATGTTTGATACAGTGGGTTTAAGCTTAAATCGGGCGAGTGTGCACTAACCGCAGGAAACTCATGTGTCACTAAAGTGCTTAATAATCCAGCAGAAATACCACCTGCCGAGGCACCTGATAAGGCACGAATATTAATATCGTGTAAGGGCGCATTGGGGTCTTGACGATCTTTTGCCTCTTGCCATGTATCTAAGGCATGTAAGAAAAAATCTAATACGCCGCCAGTATAAGCCCCTGCTGACACCGCACCGGCCATCACTAGGGCTAATTCAAAACAAGGTAAATTTTGCTCTGTCGATTCAGTCGTTGCATTCATGTTCATAACCACATTGCCAACAAGTGAGAAAAGGAGGTTCATTATCTGTGCCACAACGTGGGCATTGCCAATGTGTTGGCTGTGTTGCAGCGTGAGCAGGCCATTCGTTTAAAATGGCGTGAATAATATTTAATGCAGCTTCGCTGTTATCATCTTCTAACACCCACAATTCAGGCCAGCAGTCTATGGGCGGTAATTCGCCTGCACCACCCGCCAAATATTGATTTTTTAAGATGCACTCAATGCCCTCACTGTTGAGCACTTGCTGTACATAATGAATCATCGCGCCATCGTGGGTGCTGTAAATTCTGCGCATCGCATCTACTCAACTGGACAGCGATGATGTCGGTAAATTTGTAATGTCCAGTCAAATAAGGGCATTTCACGAACCTCTTGTTGTAAATCGCGCAGTGGTTCGGGCAAGTCAGTGAATGCGGCGAAGCGATAACTGTGCTCTGGTGGTCGGCACAAAGACGCAAGAAAAGACGCTGCTGTTAAATCAACACGCGAAAACTGTTCGCCGAGTAAAAAAGGAGCCGTTTGCAAGCGTTCATTAATGCGGGCAAAACCGGTTTGTAAACGTGTATAAGCGCGTTCTGCCGTGCTGGGGGTGATGTTCATATTTTGCTGCATCATGATTTTTAATTTGGGATAGATGAGCGCGTATAGCCATGTACCATACCATGGTGCACCTTGCAGCAATTGGCGCGTGGTTAAAGCCCGATTATCCAACATATATGCATAAAAAAAGCGTCGTAACTCCACCGCAATGCTTTTCTCTAACCAGCTTTCCCATTCAATCACTTGTGCTTGCAAAGTTTCATCAACAGGATTTAAACGTCTTTCTGGGTAACAGCGTTCTAAATAATCTAAAATTTCAGAAGAGCCTTGTATCACGATTTCCTGATCTTGTAACACCGGCACGCTGCTGCTAGGCGCTAAACGGCGCACTTGTAGAAGGTGGGGGCCGGGGATTAAATTACGCACTTGATAAGGTAAGGCTTTGTAATCTAACGCCCAGCGCACTTTTTCACAAAAAGGGGAGATCGTGAATTGATATAAAATCATGCAGGGTTCGCCTCAGTCTTTAATCGATATTTTATCCGCCTTAACATTCATGTTTAAGGTGAGTCAGTTAAGAAAGTTAAATTTTAAATGTAGTCATGCTCTAGTGAGTAAAAGGGGATATACGGCGTGCATTCAAGCCTTTTCATGCTAGAAAATAGCCTGAAATACTTACATTAATACGCTGAAATGAGTTGCAGCTTTAAATTCAGTAAATGATTAGCAAACTGACAAATGGTCTGTTTATCGGGATAAAAGAGAGTCGATTTGATATATAATTAACTCAATATAGTGACTAAGTTGCTGTGTTTTATAGAGATGTTTTGATGGTGATATTGACAATAAATACTGTTTTAGCGAAAAATTGGGTACGTTTTACAACACACTTTTGATAAAACGCTATTTTTGTAAATGACTTGCACAAAGTTTTACCAATTTATTACTCATTGTCACCCAGTTCACTTTAAAACAATTTACGATATAAAAATATTATCTACATTGAAACATCTGCAATATTGATCACTAGGATTGTGTTCCAAGAAGGATTGCTACCATACACATCGCTGCTCTCCTGATTTTGTCACTTAAAGTAGCATTGAATACATCCATAATTAACAAGAACATCTTTATTTACAAGCGTTTAGCATTTGCATGAGCCGGTATTAATATTGCATATATTCAGGCTAATTATTGTTAACATCATCTTAAATGTATGTTAATAAGCCTATAACCGTTGGCACTTAAGGTTATAACAAAAGAATTTTACCCCTAACGAAGTGGTATCTCATCACTGGGTATAGCAGTAGATTTAATGAAAAGATTGTTATTATTAGGCTCGTCATCGCTTAAAAAGATATTTAATTATTCGGGAGTCTCTCTTATGAACCATAACAAGCTAAACTCATTAGCACTTGTGCTAGCTGTGAGTATGTTATGTGCGACAAGCAGTGTGTATGCCCAAGATGAGACTGACTCATCCGAGGCAACACCGTCTGCAACCAGCACTGAAACATCAGAACCTAGTAGCGGTAGTGACGAAGCGGCCGCAAATACAGGCGAATCTGAAGCTTCAGCGGAACAAGCACCTGAGGAAGAAACTGCCTCAGCCTCTGAATCACAAACAGAAACTTCTGAGACTGACAGCGAAGAAACCGATACTGAAGACAGTTCAGATACCAGCAGTGATGCAAGTGAAGATAGTGATGAGCAAACTGCTGCCAGCGATGAAACTGAAGAAAGTGCTGATGCGGTAGACAGCGAAGAAACGGTTGCCGAAGAAGGTGACGGTGAAGTTTCTGATGCGGAAGGTGAAGAAACCGTCGCTGAAGAAAGCGACAGTGAAGCTTCTGATGCAGAAGATGAAGAAACCGTTGCTGAAGAAAGCGACAGCGAAGCCTCTGATACAGAAGGTGAAGAAACCGTTGCTGAAGAAGGTGACGGTGAAGCCTCTGACGCAGAAGGTGAAGAAACGGTTGCTGAAGAAGGTGACAGCGAAGCCTCTGACGCAGAAGACGAAGAAACCGTTGCTGAGGAAGGTGGCTGTGAAGCCTCTGACACAGAAGGCGAAGAAACCGTTGCTGAAGCAGGAGACTGTGAAGCCTCTGATACAGAAGGTGAAGAAACCGTTGCTGAAGCAGGAGACTGTGAAGCCTCTGATGCGGAAGGTGAAGAAACGGTTGCTGAAGAAGGTAACTGTGAAGCCTCTGACGAAGAAGCGTTAGAAACAGGTGAGCCAGTATGGGCAAGCCAATGGGCTGGCAGCTTTTTCAGTGTAGAAGGTAGCAGCAATAGCGGCGTTGATAGCATTTGCGGTCTTTACCAAAACAGCAATGTAGAAAATTGGGCTGAAGCACAATGGATTACTGTGCATGGCTGGGTACAGTTAACCAGCGATGACGAAGCGTATACAGGGCCATTACAAGCTAAATTGTTAGCCGGTTGGTATGTTTCTCATCCTGATGCTGCAACCTGTCCAACGGAAGCACCTTGCACGGGTGGCGAAAATGCAGTTGCTGACGAAGAAGCTAGCCAAGTAGTTGTCAGTGATGAAAATGGTTATGTTGAATTTTCCGTCACTGGTTGGTGGCCTGGGGTTGATGAATCCTTTATTGAAGCTGCTGACAGTGAGAGCGAAAACGAGTTAGAACAATTTGCGCAATATTATGTGGAAACACATTTTGGTGCCAAAATTTACGGCGAATCGGGTGAAGCCTTAGGTCGCTTTGACCGCGCTGATCAAGCCAGTGCAGAGATGAGCAAGGATGTATTTTGGTATCCGGCTGAGTTAACAGAAAGCTGTGCTTATACACCACCACCACCGCCAACGTGCTTAATTTTTGCTGTTCACGATCATGGTTTAAATGACTCTTATATCTTCACACTTGATCCAAATGATGATTTTGCAGTGAATGAGTTAAGCTTCCATGAAAACTATGATATTGAAGGTTTAGCCATTGACCCACAAGCCAATAAACTGTTAGCCAGTTCTGGTAATGATGCACAACAAGGACACCCTAACGGTCACTTATACCAAGTTGATAAAGAAACGGGTGATGTTACTAGCATCGGCAATATTTGTTACACCGATGAAGAAGAACAATCACATTGTGACATG
The DNA here is from genome assembly GCA_003245895.1 of Beggiatoa sp. Taxonomy (GTDB): domain Bacteria; phylum Pseudomonadota; class Gammaproteobacteria; order Beggiatoales; family Beggiatoaceae; genus SZUA-411. Next base: position 1,783 of record QKBZ01000164.1, on the reverse strand, counting down.
GAAGTATCTTCTTTAAGTTTCCATCCTGATGGCACTTTATGGGGTTGGGCTGAAGGTGACGGCTTATTATTTATTGATCCAGACACTGCGGAAGCTAAGTTAGTGACTGCCAGTGATGCAGGCATTGAAGATTTAGCATGGAATAACAGTGGTAAAGTGGTTTATGCCATTGCCGAAGACACCTTATGGGCATATGACGGCTACTCTTTAACTGCACAATGCCCAATGGACTCTCCAGCAGAATCAATTGAGCGTTTACCAGACAATGTGCGTGCAGCTTACGGTTTACCTGAAGATCACGATGTGTTTATGTTCGCTTATCATAAAGAAAGCGACTTAACTATGCATGCATTGGATGCGCAAACCTGTGAAGTGTTAGATGCGTTCCGTATACCAACCACAAAATACTATGACATCGAAGGGATTTCATGGGTTTGTAACGCAGGTTTAGATAATCCACCACCAGTTTTCAGCAGTGAAGAATCAGTCACTACGGAAGATGGCGATATTATTGACTCGTTAAAACCAATTTCTGGTGATGTCATCAACGTTGTGAATGGTGAATGGGATGATACCTACAACAAACAAGCAACTGCTTGGGTTGGTGGTGACAGTGATGATGCATTAGCTATTCGCTTCAAAAATATTGAATTGCCAGAAGCTTACTATATCGACACTGCTTACTTAGTGATCACCAATAATTTGGCAGCAGAGTCCAGTATGGTAGACATCAAAGCACAAGCTGAAAAATCCAGCACATCAGAAAGCTTTGATGAAGACAACTTACCAACAGATCGCACGCTAACAGACAGTTTCCATCGTTATGAACAGTTCACAACTTGGGAAGTTGGTGATCAGTTAATCATTGAAATCACTGGCCCATTACGTGAATTAGCGAATGAAAACATCTTAAGTGACACCATTGCCTTAGTGTTAACCGGTCAAGGTAGCAGTGAAGATCGTAAATACTTCAATATTGAAGATGTACAGTTAGTATTAAATCTGCGTTTAATCTCCAATCAGGATAAAGAAGCCACTGTTGTTGTACCTTCACCAGATGACGACTCTGCCGCTGAAGAAACACCTGCGGAAGAGGAAGAAACGGTAGAAGACACAAACACAGAAGATGCTGAAACAGATAACTCAGATGAAGACACTGAAACCGATGTGACAGAAGATGACGCTAACAGCGATGAAGAAACTGGTGATAGCGAAACAACTGACACTGAAGAAGATTCTTCTGGTTCAGAAACAGATGACAGTGAAGCCACCGATACAGAAGAAGATGCTTCTGATGAATCTGAAACAAATACTTCTGAAGAAGATGACAGTGAAGCAACTGATACAGAAGAAGGTGCTTCTAATGAATCTGAAACAGATACTTCTGAATCAGATGATAGTGAAGCAACTGATACAGAAGAAGGTGCTTCTGATGAGTCTGAAACAGATACTTCTGAATCAGATGATTCAAACAGTAGTGAATCGGAAGAGACTTTGTATTAGGTGCTGTTAAGAGCCTATTACAGTAGTTGTTTCATTTTCTAATTGATAAAAAAGCCTTAGCTGCAAAGCTAAGGCTTTTTTTATGGCATTTTTGCAGCGATATAGGTTTATATTGCAGATATTCGCGCATAAGCACACTATGTAATGGTCAAGTTTTTTTGTAGAAAATCTAAGCCACATTTAGAAAAGATAAGTTTTTCTGATGTGGAGTCATGTAGTCAATAGCAGAGTGTAATCTGCGGTAGTTGTAAAACCAGATATAGCGTTGAACACAATCATG
>QKBZ01000136.1 GCA_003245895.1 Beggiatoa sp. | reverse complement strand
GTTTTAATTTTCGTACTTAATCGCATAGACTCGAATGCGTGAACCTTCAGGTTGAATTTGATACTGAAGCCGTCCACTTGAACACACTAGCCAGTCACGTTTTTTCAGCACATCTAACATGAACTTAGGCGAAAACTCTTTGCACACATCGTGTTTAAACACTTCGGGCAACACATAGAACACCGTCCGGTCGGCATTCATAAATCCAACTTGGCGAGGGATATTCCGATCATCGTGTGTGTTGTCACCAAAGCAGCGGAAGTTCTCCCAGTTCGACTCAATGAAATAGCGTACTTGGTTTAGTGCCATCTGTTCTTCGGGATTGTCTCCGCCCGTGTGGTCTATCCATGCTTTAAAACACGTTACAGCAGCTTGTATCGCGCTACCCTTAGGCCAGCAAGGAATGATGTCCAGATGTATCGCCAATTCACCCGCCGCCGCCGCAAGGCTGAACAACTTAGCAGCACGACGAACGATGTTGCCCGCATCAGCAGGAAGATGGGCGTTAAAGGCTTCGCGTTGTTGCTTGATAAATGTTAACAACTCCTTTCTCTCCATCTGCACCAAGGCATTAATAAAGGCGCGGCTGGCTGTGCCGTGATAGCGCAGACTACGCGCCTTTAAGCGGTCAGCAAACGCTGCCCCTGCCGCTTGTTTATTGCCTTCGTGTTGTTCTAACAGGCCATGCAGTTCTTCAAACACGCCTAAGTCTGCGCCTGCGTCGGCGGGTATATCGACACAGCGCACAATCTGCCCGCCATACAAGCGATTGCCTGCACTCTCAACGTGTTGCTGTAAGGTTTTTTCTGCACTGCTGATAAACGGGGTTAACCAAGTGCTTGATTCAGCTAAACCAACACCTTGATCACTGGCGCGGCCTCGTCCCTTTTGCGTACCGCTGGCAAGTTGATAAATCGCATTACCTGCCGCACGCAGGTCTACTTCGCCCAGTTCATCGATACAGAACAAGGTGTGATTGCGTTGCACCGCTTGCATTTCTAAGCCGGTCGCGGTGGCGTTCCACTTGCTGATAAATTGACCGGCTGAGGGATTACCCCACACCGAGGCGGCGACAATCTGTGTCGTACTTTTGCCGGTAGAGGTGAGGCCAAAGAAGTTTACGCCCGCGCCATCGTCGCCGGTCATGGGCATTAATATGCCAGTGAAAGCAAGCGAGGTGGCAAAGGTTAAGCGGCTGTTGCCTGCGGTGAGGGCGGCTAGCTGGGTTTGCCAGTCTTCTAAGCTGCCGCTTTTCGAGTAGATGTTGCTGTGTGTGCCTGAGAATAACAGCTTGTCCGCTTTGCCTAATACTTCACCATGCGGCAAGACAAAAGCGTTTTGATGCCAGCCCGTGCGGTCAACATTGATTAATGTTTGTTGTGGTTGGGCGTAGTTGATGTATTGGGCAAGGCGTTTACTGGTGTTTGACCATTGAGGCTCCGCGATATATAGCCCCATGTCTAATAGTGGAATAATCAGTTTATTGGCATCGCCTGCTAAGTTGGACATTAAGATATTTAACTCACGCGGTTGACCAAAGCGGTTTTTAAAGCGCAGTAAACGACCGTGATTTAAGCCTTGTTGATTATGCGTCACGGCGGCGACTTCTATCGCACTGGATAAAATACGGTATTCTGCTGGCGCGTCTTTTGTCGATTTGGCGAGGTATTCTAAGTGATTGCCCGTGATGCGGAACAAGGGTTGATCCTCGTGGTTGACCGGCATCGGGTGGTTAATCACTTGTTCTAATTGATAGCGGACGGTTTCTAAGTCGATTAGTCTTGCCAAATCATTAAAATCGTTGTCTTTTTCGCTGACTTCCAATTGCATAAAGTTAGGGGCTACCCATTCACATTGAAAGCGTTTCGCGGCTGATTTAGCGCATTTAATGCCTTTCTCGTCGTTGTCGGCGGCAATAATAAAACGTGTGTTTGGCAGTTCGTCGCGTAGTTTGGCGATGACCAGCGCGATATTGCCCGCGTCGAAGCAGACCACAACGGGACAGCCTATTGCTTGCCAGAGGGTGGCAGCAGTGGCGTAGCCTTCTGTTAGCAATACTTGTTTTGGCAATGGCTCAAAGTCACCGATTAAGCAGAAATTGCCTTTTTTATCAGTGCCTTTGATAAAGTATTTATCCTTGCCTTGGTAAGGCGTGGCTAAAATGCGTTGCACGCTGACTAAAGTGCCGTTTAAGTCAGTTTGCACGGGTATTAACAATTCTGTGCCATTGAGTCGTATATCTGACACGGCTTTGATGTGCTTGCGTGTTAGATAAGCGTGTGTTGTGGCAAGTGGTAACTCAGCAAAGGCGGCGACGGCTTGCGCAGAAGTGTTGAGTTTAATCGCTTTTGTTTGTGCTGGCAGTGTGTTCGGAATGCCTAACACGTCTTCAACCATGATGGCGATTTCTTTAAAGCCTTCGTGTAAGTGGTTAGATAGAAATTTAAAGCCGTCGCCTGCGCCGCATTGTCCACAGATGTAGGTACCATCACCGTTTTTGTCGTCGAAGCGAAAACGGTCTTTGCCGCCGCAAAATGGGCAAGCTTGGTGTTTGCCGTTTAATACGGTTTCATCTACCCCAGCGTGCTGCAAGATGGTTTTCCAGTTGTGTTTGGCCTGCTGTTTTAAGTGTTCAATTGACATGTAAAATCCCCCAACAGGGATGCGTCACAGCGGTTAGTTGTGTTGTGACGCATCAAAGATTTATTGCTGTGCGGCAATCCATTCGCGTACTTCTTCCACGCGCCACGCGGAGACGTTGGTGGAGAGTTTTAACGGGTGTGGAAATTCGCCGTTGCTGACTTTGCGATACAGCGTTGAGCGGCTGAACGGGATAAACAGCAATAGTTGCTTGAGCCGAATAAATCCTGTTTCGGGTAGGCTTAGCGGGTTGGTTGAGGGATTAGTCATGATTGCCCCCTGTGCGGTTTTGTTGTTTATCAAATACCGTCGGTGGGGTTAGCTTGGATGTGCTGGCTTTGCGCGTTGGCATTAAGGCGGTGTTTGCTAAGTCGTAGGCGTTAGCGGTGGTGATTAATAGCGGACTCAGCAGGCTATTGACTTCAGCCAGTGTTAAGGTGGTGTGATGGTTTTGTAGACAGGTCAGTTTGTGCAAGGCGTTGAGCTGACAATATAATTCGTCGAGCTGTTCAGCCACTAAGTACAAGGCTTTCTTAGGTGATTGGGTTGAGGTTGTCATTAGCGTAGTTGCTCCTATTTCATGATTGAAACAGGCCAACACACGCGGGACTAAGGTAGGGAGGCGCGTGTTGGCCGCAACTACCGCAAAAGAACGGCTCCCCTTATTCGTGCAAATTACAGGCGTAACTTGCCTTAGTTCAGGGGCATAAGCCAACAAACGCCATAAATCGGTTAGTAGCCGATTGTAGGCATTAAAAAACCGCATGTCTTACGGGGCGCGGTATCCCGTCTTTTGAAGTAGTACCTGCAATATTAGCGTCAATGGGACGGCTTGGCAATGGGTGGGGCTATAAGTTACCGGAGAAGGCGCGTTGTGATAGGGCGTTGAATAAGTGACCTGAATGATTAACTGACAATTCTGTATTCTCAATAAGCTTATTTTTCACAGCAACAACTTTAGAAAACTGCTTTTGAATATTTAAACTTGGGGTTGGAATATCTAAGGCTCTTAATATTTCAAGATTAATGTTTTTCTGTGCGGATTCTGGGGCATTTTTCTCTAATGTTTGTTGTAAAAAACTTAACCAATATTGCACATATTCAACAGTTACTTGTTTTGTATTTGGAATAAATCCTACAACACTGTCAGGAAAGCAAGCAGGAAAAGTAAGAATTCCAGTTTTTGCAATATTCGCAGCTATTGTTATACATAGAACACCTGAATCCCATTTTTTACTTTGAGCTAACCCTATATCAGAATAAGTTGCATTGTATGTTTTTATATAACCATTTGAGTTTGCAACGTCTCCGGTTTGAATAAGTGGATGTTCCCCTCCTAATAAAATAGGGTCATTTCTCGGCCTATGTTTTGATTTGCCTCTATCTAATGAACCCACAGAACTAAATTTTTTAACCTCCCACCCCTTCGGATTCGTCACCGGATCGCCAAACATATCTAAAAACACAGCCCGCAAGAATTCATCAGCAAGCTGAATGGCTTGTTGACGTTTGCGGCGGATAGCGTCGGCTTTGTCGAGGATGGCGGCTATTCGTTTTTGTTCTGGGAGGGGGGGGAGGGGGATTTGATGTTCCCAAAATACTTTCATGGAAACCCTAGGCATTTTTGCCCCAACTGTTTGGCAAGAAATCCAATTAACAAATTTTTTTGAACGTAAATAATAAGACAAATATTTTCTATCTAAATATTTAGAATCTGGAAGCATTGGAACCAACTCTGTGGTGCATATACCAGCTTCATCAGGGAGATAGACTTTATTTAAATATGGCCTTAGCTTGGAGTATAAAACATGATGTTCATCAAACCAGTGCGTTGAAGTACCTGCATTATCTATAAATTGATAGTTTTTTTGGAGTAAAAAACCTGTATTTGATTCAATATGATCCAGTGTAATTTGCAATACTTTTTTATTGCTAGACATTGTTGTAGATTTTAACGGACAAGCAGGAGCAACATCTGACAACTTAACAACAGGCCACTTCATAAAATTCCCTTTAATAAAAAATCACGTTAATCCCTCCAACCAACCCGCCCAAACCTGCATCATCTGGCGGCGATCATCAAGATACTGCGTCCGATTATACGCCCGCCCCGTCGCATCCCGCACCTCATGCGCGAGCTGCATCTCAATCACCTCAAAGCGAAACCCCAGCACCTCATCCAAATTAGTCCGCGCCGTTGCCCTAAAACCATGCGGAGTCACCTGCGTAGACGGATACCCCAACCGCTGTAAAGCTGCATTCAAAGTATTCTCAGACAAGGGGCGCGTAACACTACGAACAGACGGGAACACATAACGGCCTCGATGCGCCGTTAAAGGCTGAACATCAGCCAAAATAGCCAAAGCTTGGCGGGACAAAGGCACCACATGATCGCGTCGCATCTTCATCTTACCCGCAGGAATAGACCACAAAGCCGCATCAAAATCAATCTCCGACCACTCAGCATGCCGCAACTCAGCCGGTCGCGTAAACACCAACGGCAACAACTGCAACGCGCAGCGCGTCACCTGCTCCCCTGTATAACCGCGTATCGCCCGCATCAACGCCCCCACCTCCGGCGGATGCGTAATCGCTGGTCGGTGTGTCACCTTAACCGGCTGCAACGCGCCGCGTAAATCACGAGTTGGGTCACTCTCCAGAATGCCGGAGGCCACACCATAGCGGAACACCTGCGAACAAAATTGCAAACAGCGTTGCGTGGTTTCGCCTTTACCTTGTGCCTCGATGCGACGCAACACCTTCAACACATCTGGCGGCGTAATATCTGTAATAGGCATGCTGCCCAAATACGGGAAAACATGCTTTTCCAAACGTCTTAAAATACCTGTTGCATACTCAGCATCCCACTTACCAAGCTGTTGGCTATGCCATTCTATAGCCACCAACTCAAAGCGGTTTGCCACCTGCTGCAAACGTGTCTGACGAGTTGTCTTTTTATAAGCACTCGGATCAATCTCCTTCTGCAACAAACCACGCGCAACAGCATGTTGCTCCCGTGCATCCTTCAATGACACATCAGGATAAGTGCCTAAGCTCAGCGTTTTCTGCTTACCCTCAAACCGATAATTAAACCGCCAATACTTAGCCCCTGTCACCTTGACCAACAAATACAAACCAGTACCATCAGCCAACTTATAATCCTTGGCCTTTGGCTTCGCTGAACGAATGCTAACATCAGATAAACTCACGACTTTTGCCCTTTTGATGGTATCACCTTTTGAATAGTATCAGATACCATCAAAAAGACCATCAAAATAGTTGCGCTGCGGTGAGTTTTGATAGCATTGTATGACACCATCAAAGCAAGTAAGTAATGGAAAAATAAAGAATTATGAGACAGTATGAAATGAGGTGGAAACAGGAATTGGTGCCGACAAGAGGAGTCGAACCTCTGACCTATTGATTACGAATCAATTGCTCTACCAACTGAGCTATGTCGGCATATCAAAGAAGGGATGTTAAAAAGTGTAACGCGCTTATCTGGGAAAGGCAATAAGCGTGCAGATTGGGAACACCTACACGCTTAACACCTTAATCTTAAAAAGTTTATGCAGTTACACTGACATGGCTTAAACGCTTACGTTGAAACGCATAATACATCACAGGAATCACCACTAAAGTCAGCATGGTAGAAACCAAAATGCCGAAGATTAAGGCGACGGCTAAGCCGCTGAAAATGGGGTCGTCTAAGATGAAAAACGCGCCTAGCATCGCGGCTAAACCGGTTAAAATAATCGGCTTCGCCCGCACCGCGCTGGCATTCACCACCGCGTCAGCAAACGCCATTCCGCCTTCTACCTGCTGATTAATAAAATCGACCAGCAAAATGGAATTGCGCACGATAATGCCCGCTAAGGCAATCATGCCGATCATGGAGGTCGCGGTAAATTGCGCGCCTAGCAAGGCATGACCGGGCATTACGCCGATAATGGTTAGCGGAATCGGTGCCATGATAATCAACGGCACGATGTAAGATCGGAATTGTGCCACCACTAACAGGTAAATCAGAATCATGCCTACCGCGTAAGCAATGCCCATATCGCGGAAGGTTTCAAAAGTGATTTGCCATTCGCCATCCCATTTCACGCTGTAGCGGTAAGGGGATTCCGGTTGGCTAAATAAGTATTGTGCGACGCTGTGACCGCCTTCCACTTTCAACTCGTCCAACTGCCCGTAAATCTCAAACATGCCGTATAACGGGCTGTCTAATTCGCCTGCCATGTCGCCTGTGACATGGGTGATTTCTAACAAGTCTTTGTGATAAATGGCGTTTTCCCGCGTACTGGTAATTACTTTGGCAAATTCAGATAATGGGACTAACGTGCCTTGCTGGGTACGGACTTGCAAATTGTGTAATAAATCTAAATCTGCCTTGTCTGCTGCGGAGAATTCCAAGCGAATCGGAATCGGATATTTTACATTCTGCTCGCGTAAAAAGCCGACATCTGAACCTTGCAACACCGCGTCAATGGCATCAATCGCGGTTTGATGCGAGACACCTAATAAAGCCGCTTTGGCTTGGTCAATTTTAATAATTAACTTCGGCGCTAAGGCTTCCACACTGTCGTCAACGTCTACAATGTCCGCTGTCCCTTCAAACACGCCGCGAATTTGCTTCGCAATGCGCAATTGTCCGTCGTAATCTAAACCGTAAATTTCCGCCACTAACGGCGCTTGCACTGGCGGGCCGGGTGGCACTTCGACAATTTTCACGTTTGCATCGAATTGCTTGCCGATAACTTGCAACGGTTCTCGAATCGATAACGCGATTTCATGGCTTTTGCGGGCGCGGTGATGTGAATCGACTAAATTTACTTGAATATCGCCCACGTTTGCGCCTTCACGCAAGTAATATTGCCGTACTAAACCATTGAAATTAATCGGAGAAGCTGTGCCTGCGTAGAGTTGAAAATCGCTGACTTCTGGCACAGTGGCTAAATAATCGCCTAATTCGTTCAACACCCGCGCCGTCTGCTCGACGCTAGTGCCTTCAGGCATATCAACCACCACTTGAAACTCGGACTTGTTATCAAAAGGCAGCATTTTTAACACGACATCTTTAGTCAAAGCTAAAAACATCGAGCCGCCGATTAAGGCCATTACGCCGAACAACATCAGCCAGCGCAAGGTACGATAATTTAAAAAAGGCCGGATTAAGCCATTAAAAAAGCGATAACCGGCAGTTTTATGATCTGGCTCGCCTGCATGCCCGTGTCCGCCGTGTTTGTCTAATAAGCGTTGGAAAAATTTATAGGTCAGCCAAGGCGTGAACACAAAGGCCACCGCCAACGAGATCAACATGCCAAAACTGGCATTGATCGGGATCGGACTCATGTATGGCCCCATCAAGCCGCTGACAAACGCCATCGGCAACAAGGCGGCGATCACAGTAAAGGTCGCTAAAATGGTCGGCCCGCCCACTTCGTCCACCGCAATTGGAATCGCCTTTAACAGATTTTGACAGCCCATTTGCATGTGTCGGTGTACGTTTTCCACTACCACAATCGCATCATCAACCAAAATACCGATACTGAAAATTAAGGCGAATAACGAGACACGGTTTAAGGTAAAACCCCATGCCCATGAGGCAAACAGTGTGATTAACAGTGTAATTACGACTGCTAAGCCGACAATAATCGCCTCGCGCCAGCCCAAAGCCAATAACACCAATAACACCACCGAACCAGTGGCGAACACCAATTTACTGATTAATTTCTGAGCCTTAGCGTTTGCGGTTTCGCCATAGTCGCGGGTGACGGTGACATTTACGCCGTCAGGTACAAACGTGCCGCGTAATTGTTCAAAGCGTTCAATAACTTGGTTAGCGATTTCCACCGCGTTTGTACCCGGTTGCTTGGCAATGGCGACGGTGACAGCAGGAAATTCGCCTTGTATCTCAATGCCTTTGCTGTCGATAGCAGGGCCAGTGCGAAACCATACATATTGCTCCGCTTGATCCGGTTGCAAGGCCACCTCTGCTACATCAGATAAATACACCGGCTGATTTTCAAACATGCCCACTACTAAATTACCAACTTCTTCTACACTGGTGAGAAAAGTACCGGCTTGCACTAAGATTTCGCGGTTATCGCGCACGATTTCGCCCGCATCTTTGACCGCATTGCTGACACTCAGTGCATATTGCAAATCCTCAACCGTCAGGCCATAACCCATTAAGCGGGTGGGGTCTAACAACACATGCACCACGGTATCAGGCCCGCCGATGGTGTAAATGTCCCGTGTGCCATCTACCCGTTTTAACTCGGCCTCGATGGTATGCGCGACTTTTTGCAAGTCATAAGTGCTGCTGTCTGGGTTTTCGCTCCACAAGGTCAAGCTGACAATCGGCACATCATCAATACCTTTGGGTTTTACCAAAGGTTGCCCTACGCCTAAATTCTGCGGTAGCCAATCCTGATTGGAGTACACTGTGTTGTATAAACGGACTAAGGCACTGGTGCGATCTTCGCCAACTTTGAACTGTATGGTTAAAATCGACAAACCGGGGTAAGACACTGAATACACATGCTCTAAACCTTCGATTTCGGAGAATTTCTGCTCGGCGGGCGTGCTGATCACCTGCTCCACTTCCCGCGCCGAAGCACCAGGGTAGGCAATAAACACATTGGCGAAGGTGACGTTAATTTGTGGTTCTTCTTCGCGTGGCGTGACGAAGATGGCAAATAAGCCCAGTAACAAGCCGGTTAAGGCCAATAACGGCGTGATTTCGGTGACTAAAAACTGTTTCGCAATGCTGCCCGCAATGCCTAAACGTCCTGTTTCGGCGTTATCCATTTCACTGGCCATGTTGCTCACCTTGTGTTGCTGGCAACTGGGCGCGTTGTTCTTTCAGCGCAATCGCTGCGTCTAGCGGATTTAAGGCAATATTTTCGCCTTCAGTTAAACCCGCTAAAATCTCGATCTGTTCCTCGTGTTTTTTGCCTAAACGCACTTGTCGCATGCTGATTTTGCCTGTGCCATCGACCACATACACCGCCCGCACTTCACCACGATGCGCCACTGCTTGCGCAGGTACCATTAAGCGTCGCACTTGCCCGATCATAAACTCCACTTTGACAAACATGCCGGGGTAAACGTGATCAGTTTTAGCGGGTAAGTCGAGGCGCACGTTAAAGCTGTGTGCTTTGTTATTCGCCTTCGGGGAAATGGTGATTTTTTGCGCAGGATAGCGTTTAACGCTGGGCAGGCTATCGATAACAATTTCCGCTTGTTTATGGGCTTGAATCGCGGTCAGTTGCGTTTGTGGAATGGTAGCATTAACGCGCAATTGTTCCAAGGAAATGCCCGTCATGATTAACTGCCCTACGTTGGCAATCTCGCCGCGTTCGATATGACGCTCGACCACTACGCCGCTGTAAGGTGCTTTAATCACGGTGTATTTTAACTGCTCATCGGCGCGATTTAAGGCCGCCTCGGCTGCGCTGACTTGCGCTTTTGCTGCGCGTAAGCTGGCGTTAACGCGATCCATTTCTGAAGCGGGTACTGCTTTACGATCATAAGCGCCTTTGATGCGCGTGTATTCACTTTGCGAGCCGCTTAAATAGGCTTTTGCTTCGTTTAACTGCGCTTGCGCTTGCGACAAACTCGAACGCTGTTCCTCATCATTAAGCTTGACCAAAATCTCGCCGCGCTTAACAAAATCCTCCACATCAAAATTAACCTCCATCACCTGCCCGCTGGTTTGCGCGCTGATAGTGGCCTCGTTGATGGCTTCCACAATACCGTCAACCAGCAAAGTCTCCGGCAGGTTTTGGTAAGCAACTGGCGTTGAGTTTAAAGATTCGGCATGGCTCGAAATAGGGATAAAGGCGGCGCTTAACAGCATATAAAAGCTGATCGCACTGAATCGATGAACTGTCATGAAAAAAGCTCCCGTTCCGCTTTTGTTGTTAATTTAAGGTGTCAACGCTGATGATATAGCGATATTGCATTGTAGGGCGGATAAGGCGTAAGCCGTCATCCGCCGTGATATTGCCATTAAGTTAAAAGAGCATGATCGTTGTAGGGTGGAATAGCGTAGCGTATTCCACCATGAAGCTCTGCAAAAAGCTGAGTAAAAACAGATTATAAACTGCATGGTGGATGGTGGAATACGGCTTGCGCCTATTCCACCCTACAACGTACAGTCTGCCTAACTTAGCGTTCATGTCGGATGACGGCTTGCGCCTTATCCGACCTACATCATTGCTAAAATCACGTATTTAAATATATTAGCAAATTCTAATATTTATAAACAGCACATACCCATAAAAAAATTTATGCCTGAACAAATTACACAATTCAGCATGCTGTTATGCAACAACTTACAGCCTTAAGCACTGACAACAGCTTACGATACAACATGACACAACACAGCATCAGGTTAGGACAGCGTACTGGTTTCTGTTAAGATACCGCCCAATATTAAAAGCTTAAAAAACTCATCGGCGCCTTCTATTTACGCTCGTTTTTTGACCCACGCGCCAGCAAGTCATCAAAAACTGAGTACGGGATAACATGCCCGTGCGCTTTGTTTCTGCTTATTCTGGAGATTATCCATGCGTTATCTTGCCACCGCCTTATTGCTCGTCTCTCTGTTTTTATCCGCATGTACCGCCACCGCCCCCAAAGTACCAGAACAAGCTGCTAAAACGCTGTCTGGTCATCGTGATTCGGTGATGGCTTTAAGCTTTAGCCCTGATGGCAAAACTTTGGCCTCTGGTAGCATGGACAGCACCGTGCGCTTATGGTCAGTTTCCGACGGCAAATTAGAACAAGAATTAAAAGGTCATCGCACTTGGGTAAATGCAGTTGCCTTTAGTCCTAAAGGCGATTTAGTCGCCTCTGGCAGTGGCGGCGTTGATGAAAACATCTTGTTATGGGATGTCAACAGCAAAAAAATTATCCGCACCCTAGAAGGTCACGTTAGCTCAGTACAATCGCTGGCTTTTAGCCCAGATGGCAACACCTTAGCTTCTGGCAGCTCTGACAAAACAGTCAGTTTATGGGATGTAAACAGTGGGCGTTTACTGAAAACCTTACGCGGGCACTTTGGTCGCGTATGGTCGGTGGCTTTCAGCCCAGACGGCAGCACCATCGCCAGCGGCAGCTTTGATAAAACCGTGCGTTTATGGAGTGTGACCACAGGTGATGAAATTCACCGTTTAGAAGGCCATGACGGTTCTGTGTTAAGCGTTGCCTTTAACCCAGCAGGCACTGTGTTAGCCTCTGGCAGTGGTGGCAGCAAAAACAACTTAAAATTCTGGGATGTAGCCAGCGGCAAATTAATCACCAGCGTAGACGGCAGCGCAAACTCTGTCACCTCGTTAAGCTTTAGCAACGACGGTCGTTACTTAGCAATGGGCAGCGGTGGCGCGGGCAGCAATGTCAAAGTGTGGGATGCAGAAGCGCACACTTTAAAAGCCACCTTAAACGGTCATAGCAACCATGTAAACACCGTCGCCTTCAGCCCAGCCGGTATGCCGTTGGTCTCTGGCGCAGACGACCGTTTAATCATTTTCTGGGAATAAACGGAACTTACTGAACACGCATGGCAGCTTTTGAATACGCCGCGCTAGACGCAAAAGGCCGCACCCGCAAAGGCGTGTTGGAAGGCGACACCCCTCGTCACATCCGCCAACAACTGCGCGAACGCGGTCTTACCCCGCTACAAATTGAAGAAGTGGTCAAAGCAGGGAAACGGCGGCGACGCAGTGGCACCCGTGTCGGCGCGGCAGAGCTTGCCTTGTTCACTCGTCAGTTGGCGACCTTGGTCAAATCGGGATTGGCGTTAGAAGAAGCTTTGCGTGCAGTGTCCGAACAAACTGAAAAAGCACGCTTAAAAAGTTTGCTGTTAGCCGTGCGGGCGAGAGTGTTAGAAGGTCACAGCTTAGCCGATGGTTTAGCTGAATTTCCCAATGTGTTTCCTGAGTTATACCGCGCTACTGTGGCGGCAGGTGAGCAGTCAGGCCATTTAGACATTGTGTTAGAACGCTTAGCCGACTACACCGAAACCCGCCAATATATCCGACAAAAAACCTTACTCGCGCTTTTTTACCCTGCTTTGTTGACGACGGTTGCCTTATTAGTAGTCGTCGGTTTATTGGCGTATGTGGTGCCACAAGTAGTGCAAGTGTTTGTCAATATTAAGCAAGAATTGCCCGCTTTAACTAGAGGTTTAATCGCCTTTAGCGACTTTTTGCGCGATTGGGGCATAGGCTTATTACTACTTGGTGGCTTATTGGCAGCAGGTTTTAGCTATTTGCTGAAATTTGAACACTTTTTAGAGCGTTTCCATTATCTTTTATTGCGTTTACCATTGATTTCCCGCCTAGAACGCGGCGCAAACGTGGCGCGTTTTACCCGCACCTTAAGCATTTTAATGGCGAGTAGCGTGCCGATGTTAGAAGCCTTGCGTATCACCGCCGAGGTAGTGGCAAATCGTCCTATTCGTAATGCCGTACTTGCCGCCGCTGACCGTGTGCGTGAAGGCAGTAGCCTACATGATGCCTTAGCCGTGACAGGCTTATTTCCACCTATGACCGTGTACTTAATCGCTAGCGGTGAGAGCAGTGGTAATTTAGAAGAAATGTTAGAACGCGCCGCTGTTACTCAAGAACGCGAATTAGAGGCGTTAATTAGTGTGTTTTTAGGCTTGTTTGAACCCTTGCTGATTTTGGTAATGGGCGGGCTAGTGTTGACGATTGTGCTGGCGATCTTGATGCCGATTTTTGAGTTGAATCAGTTGGTGCAGTAGGGTTGCTGTTTGTCAATGAAACAACGAGTTAAGCAGATTTTTTATTGTTTTAAGCGGATAACGGTAATCTGCTTAAAATATCCCCATATCTCAAATATTCAAAATTATCTCTTCACACTTTCTTCACACCTAGATATACGACAAGGTGAAAAGTCGCGTATACTGGTGCCCTGAACAGGAATAAAAAACCATATATAACTATATAATATAAAGCGATTTTGTATTGTAAAGCTAGCTGCAAAATACCATCACCGATACCATCAAAAACCATATTATGTTTACGTCAACTAAGGCTAATGACTGTCTTTGAGTTAGCATCATTAACAGCCATAGCTAATCACATTTATTTAGCCTTTGTCATTTAGTGCTAAAACAGCCTTAATTTTCTGTGCTTTTTCCTGCCCCATACCTAAGTTTTTTAGGTATGAAATAGAAGGGCTATCAATACCTTGTTTACGCAAGTGGCTAACCCACTCGTTAATGCTCTTAGCTTCATTGCGAACACTCGTATCTGTATCTAACTGAGTACCCCCTATCTTGCGTAACCACTCAGGTATACCTAAGTGTACTCCTTTAGATTCGCGCACTTGCATAAGTCCGCTACTTAATAAGATAAGCCCTAGCAGTTCGAGAATAATGCCGCGTGAGTAGTTAAAAACAGTCTGTGCTTTATCATTTCCTAAGCGATTCCAGAAAGTAATTGCACCCACTTTTGCTTGTAGTTCTTTAATTTCTGTCAGGGTTTCTGTTTCGCGTTGAGCTAACACTTTTAAATGGTTTTGTTCAGGCTCAACGCAGTTTGTTAAATAGTTTTTTGTCTCACACTGATTAATGTGGAATTTCGCTGAATCAATATCCATGCGTACTTGCTCAAGTTTCGCTGTTGCTTTAGCCAGTGTTAATTCAGCTTGTCTAAACGGCTCATTAGCAACAGTAAAGTTGTAAGCGGTGGCAAGGATTGAATAAAAAATAAGGATTGCTGACACGCCAAGTGCAAACGCTCCCCATTCTTTATTTTTTGTATGCTTCAGGCTGTACATGCCATCAGCAAATAACAAAATCTTTGCGCCTTCAGAGACAACGACAAATGCAGCCGCAATGAGAAATGAGGTTATATTGTCAGCAGCCCCGACAATGAAAACCCAACTAAAATAAAAGCTTACTGCCATTGCAATTAAGCCTAATGTGATGCGTGTTATAATCATAAATGCTGACCTTTCAAATGGTTGTGAAATGTCTGGTACACATTACACAACTTGGTTAGTGTTAGTTCTCACGCCGATTGTTGCTTATGCTTCAATCGGCTTTCTATGAAGATAAGCCCCCCTTTATCTTTGGTTCCAAGGCAGCAATGCCCATTTCTAGTACGCGATTAACGGTGTGTTGCAGGTTCACCTTGCCAGCATGACAACCACTGTTAGCAAGCCATCCCTTAGCCGTTGCCACTTTGAATAGCTGGGCATCAATTTCTTTTTCTAACCAAATGTGGCGTTTTATATGGGTTAGTCTCATACGTTCGCTGTAAAGTCTTTGGCTTCTCCGGTTTGGTGTATTCATTGGATGACCTCTTGTTGTATTGAACTTGATACAATTAGCTATTGATTAGCACTAACTGATTAGTGCTAATTATGTATAGTGAATCATCCCCTGTCAATTAGGCAAAGTTGGACAGTATTTTTATGACAGCAAGAAATGAGAAAAACCGGACGAATCAGCAAGCGTTCATTAGTCGTATGCGGGAAACACACACACAACATAAGGTGTGGATTGCTCACGATGATATGGCGCGGTTAGAGGCGTTGGCAGTGTCGCAAGGTTGGTTAAATGGTGTGGGTAAGCATGCAGGGCAGATGAACTTGCAACACACATTAACGGAAGTGATTAAGGCAGGGCTGGCAGCAATGGGAAAAAATGAAGCTGAGGGGAGCAAGTAAGCCCCCAGCACTTCAGCAAATCATGCGCATGGTGTCTCGCTTGTCTTGGCAATCCATGCGTGTATATCTTCAGCCCGCCATGCACTGATATTTGTGGACAGCTTGACGGGTTTGGGGAACTGCCCCAGTTGAACCTTACGGTATATGGTACTGCGACCAAAGGGGACGAATACTAACAATTGTCTAAGCCTAACGTAGCCAGTCGCGGGGAGGGTTGGGGCTGTGGTGGTATCAACTGCCATGTTATGCGCCTTTATGGGTTGCGGTGGAACATGGGTTAATTGTGGACGGATACTGCTACGATGATCAACCTTGATTAAGGCTTTATACCATCCGTTGTTCAATCGGTTTGATACTAAGTTGCACATGCAAGCCAGCCGATGCTGCCATGTTAATTAAAGCATCTAAGCCAAATACATTAATTTTTCCACGCATTAAGTCAGAGATTCTAGGCTGTGTTACGCCGAATAGTTGCGCGGCTTGGGCTTGGCTGAGTTCCATACTAATGATTTGTGCTTTTAATGCTTGCATCAGTTCCGCCCGTAGCTTCATATTTTCCGCTTCAATGGGCGTATCTTCTAAGGCATCCCAAATGCTGTTAAAACGCTGTTTAGTCATTGATATAGTTCCTGTATTAACGTCTTATAGCGTGCTTTAGCAAGTTCTATATCTTGCTTGCTGGTCTTTTGTGTTTTTTTCTTAAAGCAATGAAGGACATACACAGCATTAGCGAACTTGGCTATATATATCACTCTGAAAGCTCCCGCATCATCTCTTATGCGGATTTCTTGCACGCCCTGACCAATTGATTGCATTGGTTTCCAGTCATCAGGCTCTTGACCATGTTGCACTTGGTCAAGTTGATAGCCTGCCTCTCGTTTGGCAGTAGCCGGAAAGCTTCTTAAATCCTCCAAGCTATTACCTATAAATTCAATGGGTTTAAGGTCATCCATAAAACTAAATATATAATATTTTGTATGTTAGGCAAGATTTTAAACGATTCTTAGATTTTGTTCATAAGTATTTCGGTATTACATTTTGATAGGTTTTGCACAATTTAATAGTGTCACACACGAAAAACAGTGTTTTTATTTAAAATCAGTAATTTATACTGAATTCTGAGTGACAAAATTCTTGCTTCAACCTATCTAAGGTTGTAGCAAGTTAGTATCCATGCGGTTTTTCAAGAAAATGTGACATCAGAGTGACATTTGAGCATTTTTAGGCGATTTTCTAGCTTTTTACTTTGCACTTTAAAGCCAGTTTTTAGTATTACATTTATAGCTTATCTAACAAGAGTTGTTGCTCACTCACTTTATTTGCTATCGGGGACAAGTGAGCATCCGACCATAGCCCACTGGTTGCATTGTCGGTGATCATATCAACCTCTCTTAAATAGCGTTCGTGCAGCATGTGCAGATTAGACCATGCACCTAAACGCTGTATTTTATAGGTGGCTACGCCATCAATGGCTAGTTGGGTACAGACACCCGCCCGCAAACTATGACCGCTGACTTGTTCCGCATTCATTCCCGCCCGTTCTGCCAGTTGCTTCAGTGCATAGTTGAATCCATGCGCGGTTAGTTGTTTCTGTTGTACCTGACCATGACGATTAATGGCACGCCAAACAGAACCCGCTTTAATGTCGCCCCGCTGTAACCATGCTTTTAACATCCGAACCGGACACACTTCACTGGTTGCCGGTTCCGCAAGAATGCGCTTTACGTCACCGAATTTGTGGGTTTTCGTGGTGCGTAGGTGAATCTTAACGCCGTAATCATCAAAGGTTAAATCCTCGACTTGCATGCTGCAAAGTTCGGCGCGGCGCATGGCTCCGGTATATCCGACCAATAACAAAGCCGTGTCACGCAAGATTTTAAGCGGGTGTCCGTGTACCGCGTTCAATAGCTTGAATACGTCACGTTTTAACAGGGCGCGGGCTTGTCGTTGCCGGTTGCCTTTTGCTGTCCAATCATGCAAGCGGTTTTTATAGACCAGTCTGACACGCTTGGTGACAGGGTTAGTCATGTTTAACCAGTTGTGCAGTTTGCTAATTGCCGCCATGCGCTGCGACACAGTGGCAGGGGAGATGCCATCAGAAAACAGCGTTTCTAAATAGCCCACTAAACCTTGCTCAGTCATGGGGAAGGTCAGGCCGTGACGGTTCACCGCCTTGATGGACTCAACGTAAACAATCAGGGTGTTAGTCGCTAATGCCTTAATATCTTCTTTCAACATGAATAGGTCAAAAGCGTCACGGGGACTGACCGCATTAATCATTTCTGCGACCATTTCCACCAGTTCCGTTTTAGTCATTTTTGCGATGCTGATCTGACCGTCTGCAATGCTCTCTAATAGGGTTAAATCCTGCGTCATGTCTTAGCCTCTTACTTTAAAATAAAAATTGCTCTAGCTTACACTAAGTATTAATTATAGTAAGTTAGAAGTCATCACGGTAGGGGGCTGGTAGCGGTTTTTTGATGGGTGTTTGATGGATGCTTTTTTGATAGCCCTTCAGTCTTTTGTTTGACAATTGGGCTATGTAATTGTATTGGCGGATAGGTCAGTGTCTATCGCCACTGGCAAGGTGCATAACTTGGTTTCTGTTCTGTAGTTTGCATGGTTTTTCCTAGCCAGAGTGATAAGGCTTTACTCAAACGGTTCCGCATGGGTTCCCGCATTATCAAAATGTGCCTTAGTCAATGCGCGGGCTTCCAGCATTGCCTTGCTGGTCTCTGCGTTGGGTACTGTCAAGCTAACGTATGGCTTCACCTGCTGATAAATCACGTCATAGTGTTCTGCAAATCGCTCACTTAACGGTTTCCGTCTCTCTGCTTGATGTGAACGCTCATTATTCATTAACTGAATTGCTAATTCAGCAATCTTTATTGCATTATCTTCAGTCATAACAACTCCTAGTTACCATTTATTACACGGTTTAAATGGTGGTTTGCTCGTTGCTCTTTTACGATGTTGTAAATATGCCGTGTAGAGAGTTTATAACGCCGTGCTAACTCGTCTGTATTGTTTCCGTTGAACTGATGATAAATGTCTTTATCCCTTATCAGTCGCTGTACAGAGTCAGCCTTTGGACAGTAGATGCTTACCCCGCCTATAACATTACTCAGCAAAACAAGTAATATTCTTTCTGTAACAATATGTAACTTGTCATCGGGTAATTCAGGTTTTAAGGCTAGATAAATAACATCATACATATCGCTAATAAGAGCGGGATATTTAGGTGATTTTTGCATCATGACTACACCTGTTAATAACCTGATAAATCACTACTGCCAGCATAGCCTCTTAAAAGCGAATATATTTCGCGTCTCCCTGTGCTTTTATATTCGATTTTAAAAGAGGGTTTCTGTGCTGCTGAGAGTGCTAAAAAACATGCCCATGCTCTATCGGCATGACCAGTGCTGTCTGTCTCTGCAATAAATCGTGGTTGCCCTGTGACGCTGGTTGTCTTTTGCAGCTTGTGCAAATCGGTTCTTAATGCGGTGTCACCTGATGGGATTCTGATTTTTTTATCTTCAAAGGCTTGCTTGCCAAGGGTTGCCAGTGTCAGCTTGATAGGCGCGGTCATTAAAACCCCCTCGACGCGGTTATCCCCGTAACGCCGTTTAGCATCTTCTACCGGCTTTTCGCCCATGCCCGTCTGGTCTATGCAGATTCTAGCGACGTTATACCGTTGAAAAACATCATCAAGAATCAGGTCTTGTTCGGCAAAAGGGATGCGCTGGCGTGTAATAATTTCGCGTGTCCACCACACGTCGCCAATAGGCTCAAGTACCCAAACAACCCATAAGTCATGACGAACGCCAATATCATTACCGATAAATACCGGTTGTCCCGTGTAATGCTCTGGCAAGCCTGCCTGTTCATCTTCAACACCATTAATTAAGTCATAGCCTAGCCAAGCTGAAGCCTCATCCAGCCATTTAAGCTCGTACTCTTGCGCCCATGCGTCATCGTCATTTAATGCGGCTCGCAGTTCTTCAGCATTGCGCTGTAATCCGCCATCAATCGCTTGATAAATATCAACGTGATGGCGCGACCATAGATTGTCATCGGCGGTAAATAGATCGTAAAACTTATTGCCTTTACCGTTCGGCGTGCTGGTAACTCTAATCTTGTAACCGTTAGAGATAACAGGAAATAAGGCCGACCAAATCTTGCGTGAGTCTTGATGAAACGCGAATTCATCCAGAAACACGTTACCAGAGAACCCACGGGCGGTATCAGGGTTAGCAGGTAAGGCACTGATGCGCGAACCATTAGGAAACACCACTTCTAACTGTTTGTAAGTCGTGCCATCCTCGCTTTGCATGGTGTTTTCTAAGGATTGAAAGCTTACTTGGTGGGCTTGGCAATGGCGTTTAATGCCTTCCTCCATTGCCTCTCTGGCTTGGCGTTCCCCACGCGATAAGATAACCCAACGTGATCGCCCGCCTTGTGATTCAGCCATAAAGCAGTCTGTGACGATTTCCAGCGTTGTCGCAAAGGTTTTGCCGGTTTGACGTGCCTGCATGCCAATCTTGAAGCGGCTATTGTCTTGTATCCAGCGTTTTTGATAATCCAGTAATTGCATGTCTTTACCCTTCTTTTTCATCCAGTTGCAAGCCGTAGACATCACGCCAAACCGTGCGCAATACCTCAATGGATACAGAGCCTTTAGCACCTGCCTTGCTTGAGTCACTACTGGCGCGGTCAGTCAGTTCTATGTTGGCAAACTGCATCAAGATGTCTGGTGATGAACCCAATAAGGCTTTCAGTAAAAAGTTGCGGGCGGCGTTCTTAACCTTTGGGTCATCGTTTAGGCTGTCATCAACCGCTTGCTTAACAACTCGCGCCCAATCGGTAGGCGTACAAGCTGCGATGGTCGCATCCATATAAGCGCGTTCTGTTTCGATAGGTGGTCGCCCAGGGCCGCCTTTATGCCCTGTTAAAAACCGTCCTTTGTTGTCTCGTTTGTCTGTCATTTGTACTCCTTAAAGAATGCCCTAGCCAGAATGAATGATGCCTTTCTCTTGTATTTCACTTTAGGGCTAAAAATAGCCGTTTCGGATACGGGAAAATAAAAGTGGGTACAGTGGGTACAGTGGGTACAGCATGCGAAAAGCTGATATATATCATAATTTTAAGGTGTACCCACTTTGTACCCACTTTGCGGGTTTGTACCCACTTTTGCCCCCACTTTTCGCCATATATGCCTGTATTGATAAAAATAACTGTAATACTTTTAATTTCTGCACTTACTACAGTAACAATACCTTCTCTTGTATTTCGCTTTAGAGCTAAAAACAGCCGTTTCGGATACGGGAAAATAAAAGTGGGTACAGTGGGTACAGTGGGTACAGCATGCGAAAAGCTGATGTATATCATCATTTTAAGGTGTACCCACTTTGTACCCACTTTGCGGGTTTGTACCCACTTTTACCCCCACTTTTTGCCATGTACGCCCATATTGATAAAAATCACTGTAATACTATGTGCTTTCTGCACTGGGTATAGTGGGTACAAAGTGGGTACAAAGTGGGTACAGATTAAAGCATTAATATATATAGGTTTTTAAGAGTCTGTACCCACTGTACCCACTGACCCACTCACTTTGTTAGCTTTCCCCAAAATCGTCTAAATAACTCACTGCGTAAAATCTATTCTTGGCTTGGCCTTCTATACGCAGTTGTTCCTTGTTCCGTCCTTTCTCATGTCTTAACAGCCCGTGCTTCTTCAAGGTCTCTATGACGAACTTATGAGAGAAGTCACGGCAGGTGTCACGCTCGAAAATGGCAGGCATGATATAGAACACGGACTGGTCAGCATTCACGAATCCAACTTGGCGCGGGATATTGCGCCGGTCGTTTACGTCGTTTGACTCACTCAAGCAACGGAAATTTTCTTTATTAGATTCAATAAAATACTGCACTTGTTTTAAGGCCGCCCGTTCTTCAGGATTGCCGCCCCCGCTGTGTTTAAGCCATTCGCTGAAGCATACGCCAGCCGCCATTATCGCCGTGCCTGCCTCCCAATTTGGTAAGATGCCTAGCTTAATTGCGAGTTCCCCAGTGGCGGCGGTCAGGCTAAACAGTTTCGCCGCTCGGCGTGCGATGTTGCTGGCATCTGCTGGGATGTGTTGCTGACTAAAGGCGGCGCGTTGTTGCTCAATGAATTGCAAGGCTTGTGTCTTGCCCATCTTCAGCAGGCCATCAATAAAGGCGCGTCCTGCTGTGCCGTAATGTTTCTGGCAGTTCGCCTTGATTAAGTCGGAAAAGGCCGCCCCTGCCGCTCTCTTGTCGTCGCCGAACTGTTCCAGCAAGCCGTGCAAGTGTTCAAACACGCCACACTCTGCCCCCGCGTCCGCCGGTATATCAACGCAGCGTACAGCTTGCCCACCATAAAGCCGCTCCCCTGCGCCTTCAACGTGTTGCTGCAAGGTCTTTTCTGCACTGCTAATAAAGGGCATGCGCCACTTTTTCAGGTCAGCAAGGCCAATGCCTTGGTCACTACTGCGCCCGCGCCCTTTCTGTACCCCACTGGCAAGCTGATAAATCAAGCGTCCCGCTGCTTTGGGGTCTACCTCTCCCAGTTCGTCAATGCAAAACAAGGTATGGTTGCGCTGTACTGCCTGAATCTCTAAGCCTGTGGCGGTGGCGTTCCACTTGCTGATAAAGCTACCGGCAACGGGATTGCCCCACACACTCGCCGCCATGACTTGCGTTGTGGTCTTACCGGTACTGGTTTCACCAAAGAAGTTAACGCCCGCGCCATCGTCGCCGGTTAATGGCATCATCACGCCCACAAAGGCCATTGAGACCGCGAATATTAGGCGACTATTCCAGCCCGCTAAGCGTGCGACGTGGTTTTGCCAGTCGGTCAAGTTGCCTTGCTGGCTGTACAACTCGCTGTTGTCACCGGCAAAGATGATGCGATCACCCTTGCCGATAATCTCACCCTTGGTTAATACAAAGGTGTTGCCATGCCAGCCCGTGCTTTCTGTGGTGGTCAAGACTTCAGGCGGGTATTGGGCATTGATGTATTGCACAATCTGCTTACAGCTTTTGGACTCATGGGGGGCTGTGATATATAGCCCCATGCTCAGCAGTTGGCCTATCAGCTTGGCGGGTTCACCGGCTAACATTTGCATGGGCATTACCCATTCCCGCGCCTTGCCGCCCCGAACGCTAAAGCTCAGTAGTCGCCCATGATTTAAGCCGTACTGGTCACGGGTTGCCGCGTTGACTTCTAAACGGTCGCATAAGGTGAAATAGTTGGCTTCCCCTTCTATCATCACTCTGGCCTTTAACTTGCCCTGCATAATCTTAAATGCGGGCTTAGTCCCTTCCTCGCTTGGCTTGGGGACATTATCCAAGGCATCTTGCAATTGTTGCTTGGCCTCAGTCCGTCCACCACACACAACAAGGTCGTTGAAGTCGTCACCGCCTGCGGTATAGCCCATAAAATCGGGTGTGATGGCTAAGCCGTTGAAGCGTTGCGCCACGGCTAGGGCTTTCTGTTTCCCCACATCGCCACCATCAGCAGCGATCAACAGGCCAACATCGGGAAAGGCTTGTCTTAAGCCTTCAGCAACAGGCCATAGATTGCCCGCGCCAAAGCACACCAACACGGGACAGTCGGTTAATTCGTGTACAGTTGCGCCGGTTGCATAGCCTTCAGTCAACACGACCACTTGTGACGACATATCTTGCGTCATGTCACCGATAATGCAGAACTTGCCTTTTTTATCGGTGCCTTTGACGGCTAGTTTTCGGTATTGCCCCTTCTCTTTCGAGTCGGCAAAAATCCGTTCTACGCTGTGCAGTGTGCCGTTAAGGTCGCTGTGAATGGGTATTAACAGTTCCGTACCATTCAACCGCGCCACATGAGGCTTGATTTGTTTCTTGTGTAAATACGGGTGGCTGTCAGCGATAGGCAGGCTAGAAAAGACCTCTACCGCTTGTTGTGGGCTATTAATGGCAATTCTTGCGGGTGCTTTACTCTGGCGCGGTTTAGGCTTAATTCCTAGCGTGTCTTCGGTAAATTGTGCAGCTTCCGCAAAGCCCCAGCCTGTGTATTTTTGCAGTAGATCAACGCCATCACCTGCCCCGCAATTGCTGCAAATATAAGTCCCGCGCCCTTCTTTATCGTCAAAGCGGAAACGGTCTTTGCCACCGCATGCGGGGCAAGCTTGGTGCTTGTTGGTCAATGTGCTTTCTTGAATGCCCGCAGCCGTTAAAACCTAATAAGCGGCGCGATAAATCACACCAAAAAACCGCGATAAACTAAGCGGAAAAAATGGAATTTTTTTTCATAAAATCGGCGCTGAAACTATCCTAAAACTCCTCCAGCCTGAGTTGATACCCTAAAACATTCTTATGGGAATGAATTGCACTAGGCGCGGCAGGCAAAAAGTAAACCCCACCTGTAAAACTCTCCAAAGGCATTTCAAACTGATCATACAGCAGGAACAGGTACCCATAACCAAGCTGAAGCTGCAATAAGGTGATCGCCTCATCTTGAGAGAGGAAGTTAAAACTCAGGCTGATACCACGCTTGCTTTCCCGTTTGAGCGTTTGCGGTGCTCCAGACCATGCTCGTTTAACGGTAGAACGCTGTGGTGAAGGAATTTGTACGCCTCGCTGGAAACCGTATTGGGTTGTCCATAATTGACCAGCCAACACCCTACCAATTAACACATCCCCATCATCACTGTCGTTATTACTGATAGTGATGGCAAGTTTCCGGCACGATTGGCTATTAAACCGAGCAACGACCGTTTCCGTGACGCTTGGCTGTGCTGTTGCCAGCACGACATCACCACTATCCATCGCATCCACAGTGATCACAGCAGAATCAGTAAGATTGTGATAAAGGATTCCCACCACATCCACTACCACATCAGCAGCAAACTCAATAGTTATAGTTAATCCGCTCCCCATCACCCGTAGCTTATTACCAATCATGGGATCAATTAAATTCTCTACGCCCATGCGAACACTAGCGGCACTAGGAGTAACACTGAGTGCTGCATCTTCATTTACCTTATTATCCAGTAAAACTTTAAACCCACTCATACCGATGGAACCTCGACAATTTCAATGACTGACTCACGCTTCAAAGGGTCAAATTTAGCGTCGTAGATGACATAAGCCGTGTCTTCATTCAAACCAAAACGGGTTAATTGAATCGCGTCCGCTACGCGCAGCGCACCAGCAATCCCACTAATCACTGTTAATCGCATCGGAATCCGTCGTTTACTGCGAAAGTCAGCTCTAACTTGTGCATGATATTGAGCATCAACACCGCGCAATAAGCGTGTAAACGCTGGTGAATCTGCGGTGACACCTTTAATACCGACGCTGACAACATTATCAACAGTAACCGTTTCCGACTTTTGCGTTGCCCTTTTATACTCATCTGGATTACCTTCAACAATGCTGGCCGCAACAACAGTGCTGGGATCAACATTGCGGTTATACTCCAAGGTAACGCTGGAGAATGGAGGGAGACTGGATAAAAATTCGGGCGGCTCTAGCACATCATCAGGTGTCAGAGTGTACTGCACTAGCCAGTTGCCTTCAGCATCATGGTAAGAATCGCTTTGCCGAATCAGTGAGCGCATGACAAACTTGCCATCGCCGTCCACGTCGTGGATTGCGTTAATTGATGACAATAATTGCTTAATCGCCTCAAGTCTGGTCAACTCGTCCTTAACCACCAATTCCACAGGCCCAAGGTTTGCTGCATTCAAGGCTAGAAAAGCATCTTCATGCACCACCATTCCAGCGTCTTCTACCAAGGCTTTAACAATTTCACAGGCGGTTTGTGGTTGAGTTTCCCCGTGTTTACGACCAATAATATCGCCGCGCAATTCACCATACGGCGACTGCGTTAAGGTAAATGAGCCTGTAATTAAATCTTTTTCAAACCCAACTGGCACCCGATTATCATAAATTTGCACAATATCCACTAATTCAGCAGAATCAAATTGATATTTCAGCAAACCAGACTGGATTAACATCGGCTCAATACTGCGAATCGGGGCTTCAGAACTTCCTCCCCAGCATTGCGGTATCAATTGATTGGCGGAAGGATGCGGGCTAACACCATCTTCTAAAAACGCAGGGTAGCGATTTTTAAGAATAGGCTCATTCAAGATAGCGGTGGGATCACGCAATGATAACTGTATCTCTCCCTCAGCCGGTGAGGTTAAGCCATCTTTGCTAATCAAGCCAAAAAACAGTCGGTGAAACTCATCAAACGCCCAATCTTGCTCACCTATCCACACCTCAATGCGTTCTAGCTGAAATGAGTAATCGCCCAGCAAGTAGTCAGTTAAACGCCCATCATTTAACAAGGTTACGCTTCCCCAAGAAACACGCGCTCCTTTGAACTCCAAGCTGGCAGACTTGGAAATGGGTGAGAAATTGATCAATAGTTCAGGAAAGCACCAATTCGCAAGCGCATCTGTCGGCTTGGTGACTATCGGTTGTGAGGCGGCTGTTAAGTAATGAGTCGTTAAATCACCGAGTTCTGTGCCTTGGAATTTGACAGCGACAACCAAACCCGCAGCGGGTCTTGCCATCCAATCCAAAATTGCGGCTGATGGTAATGGGGCGGTGTACACAAATAAAACCCTCAAAGCAAATTCTTGTTTGATAATGTCGCCGCTGCTATCGACAACATATAAGATTATCCAGTAATAAGGCTCAGCGCCGACGGGATGGGGCGGCATGCCTGACAATACGTTATCTGTCAGTGATAGCCACGTTGGTATTTGTGATGCTAGAACAGTTAAAGATTGTCCATTATCAACAGCTTCAACTGCATAACTATAAGGCTCAGGCCACGTCGCATACTTAATTGGGCTGCTAGTGAATCTTGCTCGCTCGTCGTATCCCAACTGCAACAAGGGCATTGCATTAAGCTGAGATTTCCCCGAAAGAAGTTGAGCGTGGTGTGTACCGCGAAAAACCGGTGCTGGATCAAGTCGCCCCGTTCCCATATAAGGATGAACGGTATAATCACCACCAAAAAACGGTGCTGCATTGCATTGCGCTATCCCGCTTCTACCAATAAAACCCGCTTTCCAATAGGGTGTTGCTTTTAGCTCCGCAGAACCGATGCGCTCAACAAACTGGGTTACGATGCCCTTAAAAAGCGGCTTTGCGTTGAGTTCAATCGTTGCCGCGTAGTGCCGAACGCGAAACAGGCTTGCGGCTTCAAATGATGCTGCGCCGCTAACGCTGACATTGGCATAATTACCAATAATGCTTGGTGTCGCGGTGAAGGTTGCTTCACCGACAACCAGCACACTGAAATAACCCGCTTTCAGCGTGGTGCTGGGCAATAGGCTTGCTGTACCAATCCGGCTAGCACGCAAATAAGAACCGCGAAACAGGCTTGAGGCTTCAAGTGAAGAGTCACCAACAATGCGAGTGATATGCAAATCACCCGCTAATACCGGCTCAGCATCAAGCGTAGAAGAACCGATAACGCTACGATTTAAACCACCACCCCAAAATTTCGGTGCAGCGGTGATGACAGCACTCCCCCCAAACCAGACTTCTAAATACCCCGCTTGTAGCAAGGTATCAGCATTAAATAATGCTAAACCAGATGTGGGACGGGTGTAGTAATCAGCCTTGAATAAGGGGGATGCAAATAGCTGAGCAGAACCAACACTGCTTTCTTCAGCCGTTTCACCCAACACCACGTTAGCAGTAGTGGAATCAGGTGCAACATATCCCGTTTTTAGAGTTACATCAGCATTTGAGGCAAGCGGCGCAATATACGGCATTTCATTCCGCCGTCACCACAATGCCAGTACGCATATTTGGGTAAATCGTTGAGTCTGAGCGATTGTGATAAGTTACTGCATAGGTTCCAGAGGGCAAACCAGTGAATTGATATTGACCTAACGCATCAGTTGTCGTTTGCTCAATAAACTGCATGGTTTTCTGGTGATAAAGTCGGCAAGAAACTTTAGATGCAGGTGAACCTGTATCCAAGGTCACGATACCCTCAATAGAGCCAGATACAGGAAGCTCTCCAACTGTCATTCCCTCCGGCAACGAGACAAAGAAAGGCCAAGCGCAGACGACGATGTCATCTATATTTGTTATTTCTTCAAACACTACTGCAATCGTACCGTGATCCACTACTCCCACACCCCAGCAGTTTGCACCCAAATCATTCGCGTTTGACTATAACCGTACAGCAACCCCATAAATGTTTTTGTATCATTATGGTTACGCACTGTATCCCCAACCACCCACGGCGGCTGGGTTGTCATGCTGAAATAAAGCCCAG
>QKBZ01000315.1 GCA_003245895.1 Beggiatoa sp. | reverse complement strand
AAATCCTTTGGCAAAATCAATAGCCTTAATCAAGTTTGATTTACCAGATGCATTTGCCCCATAAATAATAGATGTTCTCAGCACACCAATATCTTCTGGATTATTATCATCTTTCACTACATGATGTCTAAAATGTGTGTCGGGAGAGGCGATTAAACTAAAATCGACACGCTCTTTAAATGATAAGAAATTTTCAACAGTGAAACGTATTAACATGATAAAAATCAAAAATGAGTTAAAAGAGATGGTTATACTATGAGAACTTGTCTGTAGATTCAACACTGACCAAAACAAGCTCCCCACATCACCCCCCTTAATACCTCCCATAATATTTGTTATTTGTCTATATCAGTATCACGCAATATGCTGTTTTACTAAAGCAGCAACATTTTGCAACAGACAAATAGACACGATGGTGAGGCGATTCCATGACCACCCTTCCTCAATACCCTGTATGTGAACAACAGCAAGACTGGTGCAGTAGCGACGACGGCTTAAGCACGCTCGCAGCACATGCGCGAGACCTGCCGCAGTTTGAAAACCACGCGCAACAGCAAACGCAATACACCACCTGTTATATGTGCGCCTGTCGCTGCGGTATCAAAGTCACCTTGGAAAATGGGCAAGTGCGGTTTATTCAGGGCAACCGAGATCACCCCGTCAATAAAGGCGTGTTATGCGCTAAAGGCAATGCCGGAATCATGAAACAAAACTCACCGGCAAAACTGCAAACGCCATTGATTCGCAAGCGCAACAGCGAACGCGGACTCGATTTCATGGGAAGCCGCCTTAGACATCTTAGTCACCCGCTTAGAAAAAATTCGCGCCACCGACCCCAATCAACTCGCCTACTTTACCGGACGCGATCAAATGCAAGCCTTAACCGGCTTCTGGGCGAGCCAATTCGGCACACTAAACTGGGCAGCGCACGGCGGTTTCTGCTCGGTGAACATGGCGGCGGCAGGTTTATACACCATGGGGCATGCGTTCTGGGAATTCGGCGATCCTGATTGGGAGCGAACTAAATATTTTATGTTATGGGGCGTTGCTGAAGACCACGCCTCTAACCCGATCAAAATCGGTTTGGAAAAATTAAAACGGCGCGGCGCGAAATTCGTTGCCATCAATCCGGTACGCACTGGCTATCAAGCCATTGCTGACGAATGGATTGCCATTCGACCCGCCACCGATGCCATATTAGCCTTGTCCATGATTCACGTTTTGCTGAAACATCAGCAATTTGACTGGGCATTTTTACTGCGCTACACCAACGCCGCCTACTTAGTGGTCAACACGCCGAACCAAGTCGGCGACGGCTTATTGCTGCGCGATGCTGACGGACACCCGCTCGTCTGGGAACAAAGCCAACAACAATTCGTCAACGGCGAACAAGTCGGCATCCAGCCTGCCTTATTCGGCGAATTCACCGCCCCCGACGGTCGCCCAGTGCGTACCGTAATGAGTGTGTTAGCGGAAAAATATCTGGCAGAAGAATACGCGCCGGTCAACGCTTCAAAAATCTGCGGCGTGACAGCGGATACCATCGAACGCCTAGCTTTAGAAATGGCGCATGTGGCGTTTAAAGAAAGCATTACGCTAGATATTGAATGGACAGACTGGGCAGGTCGGAAGCATGATCAATTTATCGGTCGTCCGGTTTCCATGCACGCCATGCGCGGCATTTCTGCCCATTCCAACGGTTTTCAAGCTTGCCGCGCCATTCATTTTTTGCAAATTTTACTCGGCACCATTGACTGTCCCGGCGGACATTTAGCCAAACCGCCTTACCCGAAACACATCCCGCCCAATTTGAAACCGGCGAAAACCAGCGCACCGAACACACCGTTAAACGCGCCGCCGCTGGGCTTTCCCACTTGCCCCGAAGATTTGGTGATTGATGCTGAAGGCAATCCGCTGCGCATCGACAAAGCTTATTCATGGGACGCGCCGCTGTCGAATCATGGCTTAATGCACATGGTGATTACTAACGCGGTGAATGCTGATCCGTACAAAATTGACACTTTAATGATGTTTATGGCGAATATGGCATGGAATTCGTCGATGAACACTAGCAGCGTGATGGAGATGCTACGCGCCAAAGATGACCAAGGTGTCTATAAAATCCCATTTATTGTGGTGTCAGATGCCTTTCATTCAGAGATGGTGAATTTTGCCGATTTGGTATTGCCTGATACCACTTATTTAGAACGCTTTGACACCATTTCGATGCTAGATCGCCCGATTTCAGAACCGCATGCCGCCTGCGACTCAATTCGACAAAAAATCATCGAGCCAGATCGCGCGGTGCGGCCTTGGCAAGAAGTCATGTTAGAGGTCGGCACACGCTTAAAATTCCCCGCTTTAGTCAATACTGACGGTTCAGCTAAATACCAAGATTATCAAGATTTTATTGTCAATTATGAAAAATCGGCGGGCATCGGTTTCTTAGCCGGTTGGCGCGGGAAAAACGGTGATCAAGCCTTATGTGGTGAACCGAATCCAAAGCAGTGGCAAAAATACATTGAACACAAATGCTTTTTTGAGTATCCGCTTGCACCGAATCAGCGTTATTACCGCTTTGCGAATCAGGATTACTTGCAATTGGCAAAACGCGCGGGCTGGGTTGGTTCTACTAAGCCGATTGTGATCGAACTGTACTCGGAAACGCTGCAAAAATTCCGTTTAGCGGGACAAGGTTTATATGATGGCGTGATGCCCAGCCGCCCAGAACATAAAGCGCGTTTAAGCCGTTATTTTGACCCATTACCGTTTTATTACCCACCGTTGGAGCATGACGCGCCTAGCAGT